>NZ_SMKI01000224.1 GCF_004348415.1 Streptomyces hainanensis | reverse complement strand
GCACGGAAACCAGGCATGACGAAGCCCCGGGCGGCCCTCGCCACCGGCGCGGCCGGCGGGCCGGGCGGGCCCGGGGTGCGACGAGACGCGGAGTCGGCGGGGCCGACGGAGCCGCGGCGGCTACTTGCCGCCGTTACCGCCGTTACCGCCGTTGCCGCCCTTGCCGTCCTTACCGCCGCCGAACGCGCCCATGGACTCGTAGATCTCCTTGCACATGGGGCACACCGGGTACTTCTTCGGGTCCCGACCCGGCACCCAGACCTTGCCGCAGAGCGCCACGACGGGGGTACCGTCCAGCGCGCTCGCCATGATCTTGTCCTTCTGGACGTAGTGGGCGTAGCGCTCGTGGTCGCCGTCGCCGTGACTCGTCTGCGGAAGGGGCTCGACGAGAGTGCCGGTGCCCGTTCCGCGCTCGGGCTCGAGAGTGCTCATGGGTCACAAGCCTAATTGAGCGACGGGTCGTCCGGGTATGTTGCGAGCAGCGCCAGACTGCCCCGCTGCCGGCGCAGCACGGCCCGCCACAGCCGCTCGGGCTCCGGCACCGACACGTCGCCCGGCTCCGAGTCGACCACGTACCAGGCGCCCTCCTCCAGTTCCTGCTCCAGCTGCTTGGGGCCCCAGCCGGCGTATCCGGCGAAGATCCGCAGGCTGCCGACCTCGGCCGCCAGCACCTCGGGCGGCGCCTCCAGGTCCACCAGGCCGATCGAGCCGTGCACCCGGCGCCAGCCGAGCGGCCCGGCGCCCGGCACCACGGCCAGTGCCAGCGCAGCGTCGAGCGCCACCGGGCCGCCCTGGAAGACGACGCCCGGCTCGCCGGCGAGCGAGGCCCACGGTTCGAGCACCTCGGACACCCCCACCGGCGTCGGACGGTTCAGCACCACCCCGAGCGCGCCCTCGCGGTCGTGGTCGAGGAGCAGCACCACGGAGCGGTCGAAGTTCGGATCGGACAGTGCCGGGGTGGCCACCAGCAGCCGCCCGGTGAGCGAGGACGCCTCGGTCATGGGTCCCATGATTCCCCATCGGATGGACGCTGGGGAGTGCCGTCGGCGAGCCCGCGGCACCAGCGGTCTTAGCATGGCCCACTAGCATTCCAATGCGGTCACCGTCGGAACGCGGTGGCCCCCGCACCGACCCCTGGGGATCGCGAGTTCGATGACCGACGACGTACTGATTGTTCACGGCGGCACCCCGATCGAGGGGGAGATCAGGGTCCGCGGGGCGAAGAATCTCGTGCCCAAGGCGATGGTGGCGGCGCTGCTCGGCAGCGCGCCGAGCCGGCTGCGGAACGTGCCCGACATCCGCGACGTCCGCGTCGTGCGGGGGCTGCTGCAGCTGCACGGGGTGACGGTGCGCAGCGGCGAGGAGCCGGGCGAGCTGGTGCTCGACCCGTCGCACGTGGAGAGCGCCAACGTCGCGGACATCGACGCGCACGCCGGTTCCTCGCGGATCCCGATCCTCTTCTGCGGCCCGCTGCTGCACCGGCTCGGCCACGCCTTCATCCCCGGGCTCGGCGGCTGCGACATCGGCGGCCGGCCGGTGGACTTCCACTTCGACGTGCTGCGCAGCTTCGGCGCGACCATCGAGAAGCGGGCGGACGGCCAGTACCTGGAGGCGCCCAAGGGCCTGCGCGGCTGCAAGATCCGGCTGCCCTACCCGTCGGTCGGCTCCACCGAGCAGGTGCTGCTGACGGCGGTGCTCGCGGAGGGCGACACGGAGCTGTCCAACGCGGCCGTGGAGCCCGAGATCGAGGACCTGATCTGCGTGCTGCAGAAGATGGGCGCGATCATCTCGCTCGACACCGACCGGACGATCCGGATCACCGGCGTCGACCAGCTCGGCGGCTACACCCACCGGGCGCTGCCCGACCGGCTGGAGGCCGCTTCCTGGGCCAGCGCGGCGCTGGCGACCAAGGGCAGCGTCTACGTGCACGGCGCCAGCCAGCGGGAGATGCTGACCTTCCTCAACGTGTACCGGAAGGTGGGCGGCGCGTTCGAGGTGGACGAGGTCGGCATCCGCTTCTGGCACCCGGGCGGCGCGCTCAACGCGATCGCCCTGGAGACCGACGTGCATCCGGGCTTCCAGACGGACTGGCAGCAGCCGCTCGTGGTGGCGCTGACCCAGGCTTCGGGGCTCTCCATCGTGCACGAGACGGTCTACGAGTCGCGGCTGGGCTTCACCAGCGCGCTCAACCAGATGGGCGCGCACATCCAGCTCTACCGCGAGTGCCTGGGCGGCACCCCCTGCCGCTTCGGCCAGCGGAACTTCCTGCACTCGGCCGTGGTGTCGGGCCCGACCACGCTGCAGGGCGCCGACCTGGTCATCCCCGACCTGCGGGGCGGCTTCTCGTACCTGATCGCGGCGCTGGCGGCGCAGGGCACCTCGCGGGTGCACGGCATCGACCTGATCAACCGCGGCTACGAGAACTTCGAGAACAAGCTGGAGGCCCTGGGCGCCAAGGTCGAGCGCGCCTGACGCGCGCCCGCGCCCGGGCGCGGGCGGGCGTCAGGGCAGTCGGACGGCGAGGGCGTAGACACGGGTGGTCTGCGTGGTGGCGCCGTTGTCGTCCGACACCAGGTGGAGGACGTGTCGTCCGCGCTGCTCGCCGTCGACGATCTCCTGACCGAGTGCCATGCTCTCGACGTTGTCGAGCAACGGGTTGATCTGCTCCTGCCGGGCGGTGGCGCCGGAGGCGGGGCAGTCGCCCAGGTCGACGACCAGTCTCTTGTCGGCCGGGAAGACGTCGGAGGGTGCCGTGCCGAGCGAGGTGAACTCCGACACGTCGGGCAGCCCGGCCAGCGACACGTGGTAGACGCGGACGGTGTTGCCGACGCCGGCCACGTATCCGCGCTCCAACGCGAGAAGCTCCCCGTGCCCGAGCGCCACCAGTTCCACCAGCGCGAGCCCCGCGTCGGCCTGGTAGCCGAACTGGCCGGCGAGTTCGTAGTCGCCGCCCCTGGTGCCCTGGTAGCGCTGGACGCGCAGCATGCCCTGCCCGCGGTAGGTGTCGTCGACGACGAGCGGGGTCTCCAGGCCGAGGTAGAGGGACCGGCCGTCCGGTGTGACGGTCAGGGACTCCATGTTGACGCTCGGTCGGAAGTTGTCCGGGATCGGTAGGCTGGCCACCGCCCGGCCGTCCGAGAGGCGGAACCTGGTGAGCGAGGGGCCGGTGTCGGACTCGGAGGCCACCAGCACGGTGGCGCCCTCGTCCACCAGCCCCTCGCCGTCGAACTGCTCGCCGCCGTGCGGGGCTCCGTCCGCCTCCGTCAGCGTCGTGACGTCCTCGATCGCCAGCCCCGCCAACTGCGGGCCGCCGAGCGTCATCTCGTACAGCAGCACCGGCGTGTTGTCGCCCAGGGCCAGGGCGCGATCGCCCTCGGTCAGGGCGAGCGCCGAGAGCCCCTGCACGTCCCGGCCGCGGTGCTGGGACTTGTCCAGGTCGTCGGAGTAGGCGAGCAGGGCGGCGTGCGGCGAACAGACGCCCGCCGCTTCCTCGTTCGCGCCTGCCTGCCAGAGGACCAGGGCGGGGCAGAACAGCACGGCGGCGATCCCGGTGGCCAGTGCCGTCCGGCGGCGGCGCCAGAAGGGCGCCGGGGGTTCGGGGCGGGCGGGCAGCCGTGCCTGGTTGCGGATGAACGGCCGGGTGCCGGCCTCGTTGCGGTCCTGCCGCTGCGGCTCGGGGCGCCCCTTGGCCGCCAACGAGTCCCGCACCTGCCGGTAGACGTCGTCGAGGGACAGCAACTCCGGGCCCTCGGCCACCCCGTTGGTGAGGACGTCCACCAACTCGCCGGTGAACGCGGTGAACTTCTCGCCCGGCACGGAGAGCGCGCGCACGTTCTCGGCGGCGGAGGTGAGCAGGTAGGTGTCCTCGACGCTGGCCACCGAGCGGAGGCTCGGGGGCTCCGACATGCCGCCGAGCGCCCGTCCGCTGAAGCAGCAGTCCAGGACGACGATCCGGCGCCGGGCCCGGCTGTGCTCGATGATGGCGCGGCGCAGCCACTCGTAGGGCACGGCGGTGTGCGGCTTCTCCGGCTGGGAGTCGGGCAGGGTCAGATGGAGCGTCAGGTCGTGCGGGTCGATGACGCCGTGGCCCGCGTAGTACACGACCAGGGTGTCCCTGGCCGACTTGGCGGCCCTGATGACCGGTTCGATCAGTTCGTCGGGCGTCCTGGGGTCCAGCACGGTCCGGCAGCGGTCGTCGTCCGAGAGGCCCCAGATCCGGGGATCGGTCAACGCGGACTGCAGGGCCCGGCAGTTGTTCGCCACGGCGGGCAGCGGCTCCAGCTCGGTGTACCGGCGGACGCCGACGAGGACGCAGGCCGACTGCTCCGGATCGGGCTGCGCGCCGCCTTCGCCGCTCACGCCGCGTCTCCCCGGCCGGCGTTCCGGTCGCGCTCGTCGCCGAGCGCCCGCACGAGGGCCCGCGCGGTGGCGGGGTCGGCGGTGGAGACCGTGACGGTGAGTCCTTCGCGCTCGATCGTGACCCGGGCGCGTGGGGCGCAGGCGGCCCGCCAGGCGGCGACGGCCACGCCCAGGTTGCCCAGTTGGAAGCCGTAGTCGACGACGAGCCTGATGACGTCGCCCGGCACCCCCATCGTGCCTGGCTCGGCGGGGCCGGCGGCGCGCAGCGAGATCTCGGCGTGCTCGCGTACCCCCGGCTGCCTGCGCAGCCAGTCGAGCAGGGAGCGTTTCTGCCGCCCGAGATCGTCACCCTCGGGCGCGATGTGAATGATTGTCACTCTTCTTCCCCCCGGAACCGAGGATCTGCCGACAAAAGGCGACCTTCCGGTCGGCGAAGAGCCTATGCGACTGTGGTCCTCCTCACGCACCGCGCAAGGTGAACGGACCCCGGAACGCACGAGAGGGGTGGCCCTGGCCGGGCCACCCCTGCGTCATGCGCGCCATGGGCTCACTTGCCCTTGGCGGCCTCCTTCAGCTTGGAGCCCGCGGACACCTTGACGCTGTACCCGGCGGGGATCTGGATCGGCTCGCCGGTCTGCGGGTTGCGCGCGGTGCGAGCGGCACGGTGGGTCCGCTCGAAGGTCAGGAAGCCGGGGATGGTGACCTTCTCGTCCCCCTTGGCAACGATCTCGCCGACGGTCTCGGCGAAGGCACCGAGCACGGCGTCGGCGTCCTTCCGGGTCACCCCGGCGCGGTCGGCCAGGCTGGCCACCAGCTCACTGCGGTTCATATTTCGTACTCCCGTGTTCATCTTGCCAATGAGGCGTGAGATCGAAGCCGATGCTGCCAGGGCCCACTGACAGCGCCCTGAGCAGGGTCTGCCTCCGGAGCCCCTCGCGCCCGGATACGCATCCTGCCCCCACGGGAGGCGGGAAGGCCAATCCGGCGCCCGCGGGGTCACACGAAGAGCGCTGATCACCCGCCGCCACGACGGTCCCGTGGCTTTGCCTCCCCGTCACCCTAAGGGGCAGCCCGTGAGGCCCGGCAACCGACTCGCCGCCTCGGTGGGCCGCCTGGGCCCAGGATCGAGGGGTTGTCGGCCGGCGGGTCAGCCGGCCGCGGTGGCGCCGGCCACGCCCTGGGCCGCCTCGCGGACGGCACCGGCCACCGCGCCCGAGACCTTCTCGTTGAAGACGCTCGGGACGATGTAGTTGGCGTTGAGCTCGTCCTCGCCGACCACGTCGGCGAGCGCGCGGGCCGCGGCCAGCATCATCGAGAGGTCGACGGTGCGCGACTGGGCGTCGAGCAGGCCACGGAACACCCCGGGGAACACCAGGACGTTGTTGATCTGGTTGGGGAAGTCCGAGCGGCCGGTGGCCACCACGGCGGCCGTCTGCCGGGCGATGGCCGGGTCGATCTCCGGGTCCGGATTCGCGAGCGCGAACACGATCGCGCCGTCCGCCATCGCGGCCACGTCCTCGGCGGCCAGCACGTCGGGGGCCGAGACGCCGATGAAGACGTCGGCGCCGACGATCGCCTCCTTGAGGGTGCCGGTGACGCCCTCCGGGTTGGTGTTGTCGGCGATCCAGCGCAGCGGCGAGTCGCCGTCGGCGCCCACCAGGTCGGCCCGGCCCGCGTGCACCACGCCGTGGATGTCGGCCACCACCGCGTGCTTGACGCCGGCCTCGATCAGCAGCTTCAGGATCGCGGTGCCGGCCGCGCCGGCACCGGACATGACGACCCGCACGGCGCCGAGCTCCTTGCCGACCACGCGCAGCGCGTTGGTCAGCGCCGCCAGCACCACGATCGCCGTGCCGTGCTGGTCGTCGTGGAACACCGGGATGTCCAGGGCCTCGCGCAGCCGCGCCTCGATCTCGAAGCAGCGCGGCGCGGAGATGTCCTCCAGGTTGATGCCGGCGAAGCCGGGCGCGATCGCCTTGACGATCTCCACGATCGCGTCGGTGTCCTGGGTGTCCAGGCACAGCGGCCAGGCGTCGATGCCGGCGAACCGCTTGAACAGCGCCGCCTTGCCCTCCATCACCGGCAGCGCGGCGTGCGGACCGATGTTGCCGAGCCCGAGCACCGCGGAGCCGTCGGTGACGACGGCCACGCTGTTGCGCTTGATGGTCAGCCGCCTGGCGTCCTCGGGGTTCGCCGCGATCTGTGTGCAGACGCGGGCCACACCCGGTGTGTAGATCATCGAAAGGTCATCGCGATTGCGAATCGGGTGCTTCGACTTCATCTCGATCTTGCCGCCGAGATGCATGAGGAACGTCCGGTCGGACACCTTGCCGAGCGCCACGCCCTCGATGCCGCGCAGCTTCTGCACGATCTCGTCGGCGTGCGCGGTCGAGCTGGCCGCGATGGTGACGTCGATGCGCAGCTTCTCGTGACCGGACGCGGTCACGTCCAGGCCGGTCACCGAGCCGCCTGACGACTCGACCACGGTGGTGAGCTGACTGACCGCCGTACCGCTCGCCGGGACCTCGAGACGAACCGTCATCGAGTACGAGACACTGGGCGCCGTTGCCATCGCCGACTTCCTTCGCTTTCCTGAAAACCGCCCCCGAAGTGTTGACACCATACGAGAGCGTCGCTCCTCGGTGAAACCCAGGGAGCGGGACCGATATGACCGTAACAGCAAAGCGTCACGGCCATGGAAACAGCGGGGAAAGAGGTACCGGAGCCGGTGGGCCCTACGGGCCTCGGATGGGGGGGATGGAGGGCGCCGACCCGCCAGCTCGCCTCGCGGCAAGTGGTCGCTCGTAGCGACAATGGTTGGGCCCGGGGGCATGGAACGGGCCGACGCCACTTTCAGGCTACCGCACGGGGCGGGGGCCCCTGCAAGGCCGGCCGCCGCGAAGCGGCGGGCTGGCCGCGGGGGCCCGCAGCCGGCGCGGCCGGGCCGCGCATGGGGTCAGGGCGTCGGGACGGTGGTGTCGTCGGTCGTCGTGAGGACGGTGAGCCGTTGGGTGGCCCGGGTCAGGGCCACGTAGAGGGTGCGGAGCCCGGCCGGGGACTCGTCACCGATGGTGACGGGAGAGACCACCAGCGTGGCGTCGTACTCCAGGCCCTTGGCCTCCAGGCTGCCCAGCACCATCAGCCGGTCCCCGGCCTCCGGGCGGAGGTCGGCCAGCCAGCCGGCGGCCGTCTCGCGCTGCCGCATCGCGACCACCACGCCGACCGTGCCCGGCACCTCGGCCAGCAGCCGGGCGGCCTCCGCCCGGGCCGCCGCCGGGAGCCCCTCCGCCGCGGCCACCGTGACGAACCGGGGTTCGATCCCGGTGGCCCTGACCGCCCGCGGCGGCACGGCGCCCGGCATGGCGCGGGCCAGCACGCCGTCGGCGACCCGGGCGATCTCGGCCGGGTTGCGGTAGTTGACGGTCAGTTCGAACCGCCGCCGCATCCGTCTCCCGAGGGCGCGGTCCCGCTCGGCGGTCGCCTCGGCCGGGTCGGGCCACGAGGACTGCGCCGGGTCGCCGACGATGGTCCAGGTGGCCTGCGCGCCGCGCCGCCCGACCATCCGCCACTGCATGGGCGTGAGGTCCTGCGCCTCGTCGACGATGACGTGCGCGTAGTCCATCCGGTCCCCGCCGTCCGCCTCGGCCGCCCGGTCGCGGGCCGGCGCGGAGCGCTCGGCGTAGGTGGTCAGCTCGGCGAGCCCGGTCAGCTGGTCGAGCGGGTCGGCCTCGCGGGGCGCCGCCGGCCTGGCCGGCGTGCCGAGCAGCGTCCGCAGCTCGTCGAGGAGCGCCACGTCGTGGGCGGAGAGCCCGGCGCCGGCCGCGGTCACCCGCCGCAGCGACCGCGCCACCTGCCGCACCTCGCGCGGCCGCAGGATCCGGCGGGCCCAGCGGCCGAGCCGCTGCTCGTCCGCCATCGCCGTCAGCACCTGGAGCGGGGTGACCTCGGGCCACCAGGCGGCGAGGAAGTCGATGAACACCTCCTCGTCGGCGATGTCCTCGTTGAACGCCTCACGCGCCTCGGCGGCGAACCCCGGATCCTGGTAGCGGTCGGGCGCCCCGGACTTCCGCCAGAGCGCGTCGAGCAGCAGCCGGCGGGCGCGCGGCCGCAGCAGGTTGACGGGCGCCGTGCCGCCCAGCGCCTGCTGCCGCACCCGCGCCAGCTCGTCGCCGGACAGCTCGACCCGGCGTCCGAAGGCGACGACCCGCAGCCGGTCAGGGGCGCCGGGGCGTTCGACCACGCCGCGCGCCGCGTTCTGCAACACCCGGGCCATCGCGGCCGAGCCCTTGGTCCTGGCGACGGCCGGGTCGTCGTACGCGTCGGCCTCGACACCCTCGAACAGCGAGCCGAGGGCCCGGATCGCGACCTGCCCCTCCTCGCCGAGCGACGGCAGCACGCCCTCGGTGTACGAGACGAGCAGCGGCGTCGGGCTGACCACCAGGATGCCGCCGGCGTAGCGCCGCCGGTCCTGGTAGAGCAGGTAGGCGGCGCGGTGCAGCGCCACGGCGGTCTTGCCGGTGCCCGGGCCGCCCGTGACCTCGGTGACGGCGGCGGCGGGCGCCCTGATCACCTCGTCCTGCTCGGCCTGGATGGAGGCGACGATGTCGTTCATCCGCCGCCCCCTGGCCCGGCCGAGGGCCGCCATCAGCGCGCCGTCGCCGACCACCGGCAGTTCGACGCCGCCGAGCAGCGCCCGCAGTTCGGGGCGGAGCAGGTCGTCCTCGACGCCGAGCACCCGGCGGCCGCGGCTGCGGATCACCCGCCGCCGCACCACCCGGCCCGGCGCGACAGGCGTGGCCCGGTAGAAGGGGGCGGCGGCCGGGGCCCGCCAGTCGATCACCAGCGGCACGTACTCGGCGTCGAGCACGCCGAGCCGCCCGATGTGCAGGGTCTCGGCGATCTCGGCGACGGGCTCGCCGCCCTCCTCGCCGATCGCGTCGTCGGCCGGCTCGACCGAGGTCTGGGCGCCGTCCGGGCCGCGGACCCCGTCCTTGCCCGGCAGCAGGTCGATGCGGCCGAAGAGGAAGTCCTCGAACTCGTTGTTGAGCCGGGAGAGATGGCGCCCGGCGCGGAAGACCTGGGCGTCGCGCTCGGCGAGCGCGCCCGGCGTGCCGACCTGGACGCGGCTGGCGGCGTCGGCCATCAGGAACTCGGCCTCGTGGATCTTCTCCGTCAGCCGCCGGTACACGGTGTCGAGATGCCGTTGCTCGTCGCTGATCTCGCGTTCCCGCACGTCCATGGCGCGGTCCCCCTCTACGGCTGTCGGCTCGGCTGGCTGGAAGGCGTTCCACCGTACGCCCATCCGGCCGGTCGCGCGCGGCTCGTGCCAGCCGTTGGACGGTTCCGTCGCAGGTCCGGGCGGGGCGCCCGCCGTCACTCGCCGTACTTGGGGCCGTCCAGGGCGGGGTCGAGGGCGAGCCGGTAGCCGCGCTTGACGACGGTCTGGATCAGGGTCGGCACGCCGAGCGCCGTCCGCAGCCTGGCCATCGCGGTCTCCACGGCGTGTTCGTCACGCCCCGCGCCGGGCAGCGCGCGCAGCAGCTCGGCGCGGGGGACCACCCAGCCGGGGCGCCGGGCGAGCACCCGCAGCATCGCCATGCCGGCGGGCGCGACCGGCCGCAGCTCGCCGTCGACCACCACGGCGTGGCCGCGGATCTCCATGCGCCGGCCGGCGACCGGCAGCGGGCGGGCCCGGGCCGGCAGTTCGTGGCAGAGCAGCTGGACGAGCGGGCCGAGCCGGAACCGTTCCGGCGCCTGGGTGGGCACGTCGTGGGCCTGGAGCGGCAGGGCGGTGACCGGCCCGACGCAGGCCGGCAGCACCCGCTTCTGGAACGCGGCGACCAGCGGTTCGAGGATCCCGCGCTCCTCCGCCCTGCGCAGCAGGGAGGCGGCGGCCGGCGCGCTGGTGAAGGTGACGGCGTCCAGGCCGCCGGCCAGCACGCTGTCGATCAGCCGGTCGACCGGCGCGATGTCCTCCGGCGGCATCCAGCGGTAGACGGGGACCTCGACGACCTCGGCGCCGGCCTCGCGCAGCGACTCGATGAAGCCGGGCAGCGGCTCGCCGTGCAGCTGGAGCGCGATCCGGCGGTCGGCGACGCCCTCGTCGAGCAGCCGTTGCAGCACCTCGGCCATGGACTCGGACGCCGGCGACCACCGCTCGGTGAGGCCGGCGGCCCGGATCGCGCCGCGCACCTTGGGCCCGCGGGCCAGCAGCTCCGAGGTGCCGAGGGTGCGGAGCAGGTCCTCGCCCGTCCCCCAGCCGTCGGCCGCCTCGACCCAGCCGCGGAAGCCGATCGCGGTGGTGGCGACGACGATGTCGGGCGCGTGCGCGATCAGTTCGCGGGTGGCGGCCAGCAGCTCGTCGTCGTCGGCGAGCGGCACGATGCGCAGCGCGGGCGCGTGCAGCACCTCCGCGCCGCGCCGACGCAACAACGCGCCGAGTTCCTCGGCCCGGCGGGCCGCGGTAACGCCCACGGTGAACCCGTCGAGTGGCCGGATCTCACGCCCCGCCTGTTCCGTCTGCGCCATCCGCTCCATCGATCCGTGTCGCTCCGCCCCGAGTGTTTCCGATGCGTGGAACCGAGCCTGTCAACGGAGCGTGACAGGCTCGGTTCCGGTGGATTACCCCCGGGTTACGCCGGGCCAGGGCGGCGCGGCGTTCCCGGGGGTCCGTCAGACCCCGACGTAGGCGGGCTGCCGGTCGCCGCTCTCCGCGATCGGGGCGCCCGGCTCGCCGGTGGCCCCGGCCGGCTTCGCGCCCCGCAGGTATACGGCCCATGTGACCACGAAACACGCCGCGTAGAAGACCAGGAACGAGGCGAAGGCACCGGTGCCGGACCCGGTGGTGAGGAAGGACTGCCGGAACGCCAGGTTGATCCCGAGTCCGCCGAGCGCGCCCACCGCGCCGATCAGACCGATGGCGGCGCCGGACAGCCGGCGCGCGTACGTCGCGGCCTCCTCGCCGGCGAGCCCCAGGTCCTGGGCCTTGGCACGGTAGATGCCGGGGATCATCTTGTAGGTCGAGCCGTTGCCGAGCCCGCTGAGCACGAAGAGCGCGACGAAGCCGACCAGGAAGACCGGCAGCGACTCGTTGGCCGAGGCCAGCACCACGACGCCGGTGGCGAGCGCCATCCCGGCGAAGGTGTAGAGCGTGATCCGCGCGCCGCCGAACCTGTCCGCCCAGTAGCCGCCGACCGGCCTGATCAGCGAGCCGAGCAGCGGCCCGATGAAGGTGATGGACGCGGCCTGGAGCGGGGTGCGGTCGAACTGGTTCTGCAACACCAGGCCGAAGGCGAAGCTGTAGCCGATGAACGAGCCGAAGGTGCCGACGTAGAGGAACGACATGATCCAGGTGTGCCGGTCCCTGACGGACTCCCTGGCGGCGCCGGTGTCGTTGGTCACCGGGCCCAGATTGTCCATGTACCGCCACGCCAATGCGGCGGCGACGACGATCAGCGGCGCGTAGACGGCGAGCAGTACCCGGGGGTTGCCCTCGCCGGCGGTGGCGATCACCAGCAGGCCGACCAGCTGGATCACCGGGACGCCGATGTTGCCGCCGCCGGCGTTGAGGCCGAGCGCCCAGCCCTTGCGGCGCAGCGGGAAGAACGCGTTGATGTTGGTCATCGACGACGCGAAGTTGCCGCCGCCGACCCCGGTCAGCGCCGCCACCAGCAGGAAGGTGGTGTAGGAGGTGCCGGGTTCCATCACCGTCCAGGCGAAGGCGGTGGGCAGCAGCAGCATCGCGGCCGAGACGACCGTCCAGTTCCGGCCACCGAAGCGGGCGACGGCGAAGGTGTAGGGCACCCGGACGACGGAACCGACGAGGGTCGCCATCGACACCAGGAAGAACTTCCCGGCCGGGTCGATGCCGTACTCCGGGCCCATGAAGAGCACGAGGACGGACCACAGGGTCCAGATGGAGAAGCCGATGTGCTCGGAGAGGATGGAGAAGACGAGGTTGCGGCGGGCGATCCGCTCCCCCTTCTCCTTCCAGAACCGTTCGTTCTCGGGATCCCACTCGTCAATCCAGCGTCCGCCTCGTCGGGAGGCCACAGGCTTCGGGGCTGACATCGCGCCTCCAACGGGCGTCGGGCTCATGCTCGGTCAAGGTCCTCGTGCTGCCCGAAGGTAGGTACCGCGCGTTTCACGGCTGTGGCCCGAGGTGACGCGGGCGAAACCTTGCACTCACGGCTGCGCGCCGGACGACGCCGAGCGGCAGCTCCCGGGGCGCGGCGAGCGTCCTGGCCACCAGGTCGGCCCAGACGACGAACACCGCGCCGAGGAG
>NZ_SMKI01000223.1 GCF_004348415.1 Streptomyces hainanensis | reverse complement strand
CGCCGGGTCGGGTGGCCGGCCAGAGGTAGGCTCGATGGCGGTCCGGTGCGCCACCCGCCGCCTGGCGGATCGTCCCCGTCACCGGCCGGAACACGCGGAACATACGCGGGAAGGAGCCCTGACGCAGGGTGAGCAGCAAGCCGACCACTTCAGACCTCGAATGGACCGACCTGGACCAGCGGGCCGTGGACACCGCCCGAGTCCTGGCCGCGGACGCCGTGCAGAAGGTCGGTAACGGCCACCCGGGCACGGCCATGAGCCTGGCGCCAGCGGCGTACCTGATCTTCCAGAAGCTGATGCGGCACGACCCGTCGGACCCGGACTGGGCCGGCCGTGACCGTTTCGTGCTGTCCGTGGGCCACACCAGTCTCACGCTCTACGTGCAGCTGTACCTGGCGGGCTACGGCCTGACGCTGGACGACCTGAAGGCGTTCCGCACCTGGGGCAGCCGTACCCCGGGCCACCCGGAGCACGGCCACACGGTGGGCGTCGAGACCACCACGGGTCCGCTGGGTCAGGGCATCGGCAACGCGGTGGGCATGGCGATGGCCGCCCGCTACGAGCGCGGTCTGTTCGACCCGGAGGCGGCCCCCGGCGCCTCCCCGTTCGACCACACCATCTACACCATCGCCGGTGACGGCTGCCTCCAGGAGGGCGTGGCCGCCGAGGCCGTCTCGCTGGCCGGCCACCAGAAGCTCGGCAACCTGGTGCTGCTCTACGACGACAACCACATCTCCATCGAGGGCGACACCGCCACCGCGTTCTCGGAGGACGTGTTGGCCCGCTTCGAGGCGTACGGCTGGCACGTGCAGCGCGTGGCGCCCCAGGAGAGCGGCGACCTCGACCCGGCGGCGCTGTTCGAGGCGTTCCGGGCGGCCAAGGCCGAGACCGGGCGTCCCTCGATCATCGCGGCGCGCTCGATCATCGCCTGGCCGGCCCCGGGCGCGCAGAACACCGAGGCCGCGCACGGCTCGGCGCTGGGCGCCGACGAGGTGGCGGCGACCAAGCGGGTGCTGGGCTTCGACCCCGAGCAGCACTTCCAGGTCGAGGACGCGGTGCTGGCGCACGCCCGCGGCGCGGTGGAGCGCGGCCAGTCGGCGCGCGCCGACTGGGACAAGGGGCTGGCGGTCTGGCGCGAGGCCAACCCGGAGCGGGCGGCCGAGTTCGACCGGATCCGCGCGGGCCGGCTGCCCGAGGGCTGGGAGAAGGCGCTGCCGGCGTTCGACGAGGGCTCCTCGGTGGCCACCCGCAAGGCGTCGGGCCAGGTGCTCAAGGACCTGGGCGCCGTCATCCCCGAGCTGTGGGGCGGCTCCGCCGACCTGGCCGGCTCGAACAACACCACCATCGACGCGTCGTCCTCGTTCCTGCCGGCGGGCAACCCGCTGCCCGAGGCGAACCCGTATGGCCGCACCGTGCACTACGGAATCCGCGAGCACGCCATGGGCTCGGTGATGAACGGCGTGTCGCTGCACGGCAACACCCGCGTCTACGGCGGCACGTTCCTGGTGTTCTCGGACTACATGCGGCCCGCGGTGCGGCTCGCGGCGCTGATGAAGCAGCCGGTCACCTACGTCTGGACGCATGACTCGATCGGCCTCGGCGAGGACGGCCCGACCCACCAGCCGGTGGAGCACCTGGCGGCGCTGCGCGCGATCCCGGGTCTGAACGTCGTCCGGCCGGCCGACGCCAACGAGACGGTCATCGCCTGGCGGGAGATCCTGCGCCGGAACGACGCGCCGCACGGCCTGGCGCTGACCCGGCAGAACGTGCCGACCTACGCGCCCAACGAGGGCACGGCCAAGGGCGGTTACGTGCACACCGAGGCGGAGGGCGGCGCGCCGCGCGCCATCCTGATCGCCACCGGCTCCGAGCTGCACCTGGCGCTGGCCGCCCGGCAGGAGCTCCAGGCGGACGGCGTTCCCACCCGAGTGGTCTCCGTGCCGTGCGTGGAGTGGTTCGAGGAGCAGGACCAGGCGTACCGGGACTCCGTCCTGCTGCCCGAGGTGACGGCCCGAGTGGCGGTGGAGGCGGGCATCGGCCTGACCTGGCACCGTTATGTGGGACAGCACGGGCGAGTGGTGTCGCTGGAGCACTTCGGTGCCTCGGCGGACTACCAGACGCTCTACCGCGAGTTCGGCATCACGCCCGAGGCCGTGGCGTCGGCGGCGAAGGAGTCCCTGGCGGCGTCGGAGCGCTGACGCCGCGTCGCCGGCGCCGAGACCGCCGGCACCGCCTCGCCCGTACCGGTCAACGAGACGACAGCAGACGACAGCAGGAGACGCGATCAATGACAGACGCACTCGGGCGCCTTTCCGAGGAGGGCGTGGCGATCTGGCTGGACGACCTGTCCCGGGCCCGGATCAGCTCAGGCAATCTCGGTGAGCTGCTGGACCAGCAGCATGTCGTGGGCGTGACGACCAACCCGACGATCTTCCAGAAGGCGATCTCGGCAGGTCAGGGGTACGAGGAGCAGGTGGCCGACCTGGCCGCCCGCAGGGTGACGGTCGAGGAGGCGGTGCGCATGATCACCACCGCCGACGTGCGGGACGCGGCGGACGTGCTGCGCGCGCACCACGAGACGACCGGCGGTCTCGACGGCCGGGTGTCCATCGAGGTGGACCCCCGGCTGGCGCACCACACGGCGGCCACCATCGCCGAGGCCAAGCAGTTGGCCTGGCTGGTGGACCGCCCCAACACCTTCATCAAGATCCCGGCGACCCGCGCCGGGCTGCCGGCCATCACCGAGGTGATCGGGCGGGGGATCAGCGTGAACGTCACGCTGATCTTCTCGCTCGACCGGTACCGCGAGGTGATGGACGCGTACCAGGCGGGGCTTGAGAAGGCGAAGTCCAAGGGGCTCGACCTGTCGGCGATCTACTCGGTGGCGTCGTTCTTCGTCTCCCGGGTGGACACCGAGGTCGACAAGCGGCTCGACGCGCTGGGCACGCCGGAGGCGGCGGCGCTGCGCGGCAAGGCGGCGGTGGCCAACGCGCGTCTGGCGTACCAGGCGTTCGAGGAGGTCGTGGCCGCCGACCGCTGGCAGGCCCTGTCGCGGGAGGGCGCCAACGCGCAGCGGCCGCTGTGGGCCTCCACCGGGGTGAAGGACCCGGCCTACCCGGACACCATGTACGTCACCGAGCTGGTGGCGCCCGGCACGGTCAACACCATGCCGGAGGCCACCCTGCGGGCGACCGAGGACCACGGGGTGATCACCGGCAACTCGATCGCCGGCACCTACGAGGACTCGCGTGGCGTGCTGGACGCGTTGGAGAAGCTCGGCGTGTCCTACGACGACGTGGTGCGGGTGCTCGAGGACGAGGGCGTGGCGAAGTTCACCCACTCGTGGGACGGCCTGCTCGACTCGACCAGGGCGGAGCTGGAGCGCCTCGCGGGTGGGAAGGGCTGAGCCGCCGGTGAGTGGCGGTTCGAGGCAGTCGGCGTCGCCCCGGCAGCACAGGGGCGGCGGGAATCCGCTGCGTACCGCGCAGGACCGGCGGCTCCCGCGCATCGCGGGGCCCTCGGGCCTGGTGATCTTCGGCGTGACGGGTGACCTGTCGCGCAAGAAGCTGATGCCGGCCGTCTACGACCTGTCGAACCGCGGCCTGTTGCCGCCGGGCTTCTCGCTGGTGGGCTTCGCCCGCCGGGACTGGGCGAACGAGGACTTCGCCGAGGTCGTGCACGACTCGGTGAGCAGGTACTCGCGCACCCCGTTCCGCGAGGAGGTCTGGCGGCAGCTGGCCGAGGGCATGCGGTTCGTGCCCGGCGTGTTCGACGACGACGACGCGTTCGCCTCGTTGCGGGACACGATCGACCGGCTCGACAAGGAGCGCGGCACCGGCGGGAACTTCGCGTTCTACCTGTCGGTGCCGCCGAAGTACTTCCCGCAGGTGGTGCGGCAGCTGCGGACCAGCGGTCTCTCCGAGGCGCCGAACGGGTCGTGGCGGCGGGCGGTGATCGAGAAGCCGTTCGGCCACGACCTGGCCAGCGCGCGGGAGCTCAACGCGGTGGTGCACGAGGTGTTCGCGCCGCACGAGGTGTTCCGGATCGACCACTACCTGGGCAAGGAGACGGTCCAGAACATCCTGGCGCTGCGGTTCGCCAACACCATGTTCGAGCCGATCTGGAACCGGTCGTACGTGGACCACGTGCAGATCACGATGGCCGAGGACATCGGCATCGGTGGCCGCGCCGGCTACTACGACGGCATCGGCTCGGCGCGGGACGTGCTCCAGAACCACCTGCTCCAGCTGCTGGCGCTCACCGCGATGGAGGAGCCGTCCTCCTTCGAGGCGGACGCGCTGGTCACCGAGAAGCTGAAGGTGTTGGAGGCCCTGCGGCTGCCGCGGGACCTGGGCCGGCACACGGTGCGCGGCCAGTACACCGGGGGGTGGCAGGGCGGCCAGAAGGTGCTCGGCTATCTGGAGGAGGAGGGCATCGACGCCGAGTCCACCACCGACACCTACGCGGCGGTCAAGCTGGAGATCGACAACCGCCGGTGGGCGGGGGTGCCGTTCTACCTGCGCACCGGGAAGCGGCTCGGGCGTCGGGTCACCGAGATCGCGGTGGTCTTCCAGCGGGCGCCCTACTCGCCGTTCGACACCACCGAGACCCAGGAGCTGGGCCACAACGCGCTGGTGATCCGGGTGCAGCCGGACGAGGGCGTCACGGTGCGGTTCGGTTCCAAGGTGCCCGGCACCCAGATGGAGATCCGGGACGTGACGATGGACTTCGCCTACGGCGAGTCCTTCACCGAGTCCAGCCCGGAGGCGTACGAGCGGTTGCTGCTCGACGTCCTCCTCGGCGACGCCAACCTCTTCCCGCGCCACCAGGAGGTGGAGCGGTCCTGGGAGATCCTGGACCCGGTCGAGGAGTACTGGGCGCGGCACGGCAATCCCGAGCCGTACACGGCGGGCACCTGGGGTCCGACCGAGGCGGACCGGATGCTCGCACGAGACGGACGGAGCTGGCGGCGGCCATGAACATCGATCTCACCGACACGACGTCCAGCAAGATCAACTCCGCGCTGATCGACGGCAGGCGGGCGGTGGGGGCCGCGGTCGGGATGGTGCTGACCCTGGTCATCGTCACCGACGAGGGCAACCACTACGACGCGCTCAAGGCCGCGAGCGAGGCGTCCAAGGAGCATCCGTCCCGGATCCTCGTGGTGATCGGGCGGCCGGGCCGCTCGCCGCGGGACCGGGCGACGGCGCGGCTCGACGCGGAGGTGCGGGTCGGCGGCGAGACGGGCAACGGCGAGACGGTGCTGCTGCGGCTGCACGGCGAACTGTCGGCGCACGCCTACAGCGTGGTGCTGCCGCTGCTGCTGCCGGACGCGCCGGTGGTGATCTGGTGGCCCGACGAGGCGCCGACGCATCCCGCGGATGACCTGCTCGGCACGCTGGCCCAGCGGCGGATCACGGACGCGGCGGCCACCGAGGACCCGGTCGGGGCGCTCGGCGCGCGGGCCGCGGTCTACGCGCCGGGCGACACGGACCTGGCCTGGACCCGGATCACCCCCTGGCGCAGCGTGCTGGCGGCGGCGCTCGACCAGCGGCACGGCCGGATCACCGGGGCCGAGGTGGCGGGCGAGGAGTACAACCCGAGCACCGAGCTGCTGGCGCTGTGGCTGGCGGAGCGGCTCGGGGTGCCGGTGGACCGCTCGGTCTCGCCCGGGCCCGGCATCACGGCGGTGCGGCTGCTCACCGAGGACGGGGTCATCTGCCTCGACCGGCCCGACGGCTCACTGGCGACGCTGGCGGTGCCGGGGCAGCCGGACCGGCACGTGGCGCTGCACCGGCGCACGACTGCCGAGCTGATCGCCGAGGAGCTGCGCCGACTCGACCCGGACGAGGCGTACGCGGAGGCCGTGCGGCACGGCGTGGGCCGGCTCGGCTCCGGGAAGCCCGCGGGCGGGGCGCCGGCCGGGGAGCGGCCGCCGCTGCCCAAGCGTTCCGGTGAGGCCCGGCACAAGCCGGGCGGGGCCGGCAGGTCCACCAGGTCGGCCAAGACCGCCAAGACCGCCAAGTCGGCGAAGAGCAAGGAGAAGAAGTGATGACGGCGACGCCGCGGCTCGTGGTGCACCGCGACAAGGAGCTGATGGCGCAGGCCACGGCGGCCCGGCTGATCACCGAGGTCGTGGACGCCCAGGCGGCGCGCGGCTCGGCCTCGGTGGTGCTGACGGGCGGCCGCAACGGCAACGGGGTGCTGGCCGCGCTGGCCGGTTCCCCGGCCAGGGACGCCGTGGACTGGGAGCGGGTCGACCTGTGGTGGGGCGACGAGCGTTTCCTGCCGGACGGCGACCCGGACCGCAACGTGACGCAGGCCAGGCGGGCGCTGCTCGACGAGCTGCCGCTCGACCCGGCGCGGGTGCACGCGATGCCGGCCTCGGACGGGCGGCACGGCGACGACGTGGACGCGGCGGCCACCTCGTACGCCGCCGAACTGGCGGTGGCCGCAGGCCCGTTCGACGTGCTGATGCTGGGCGTGGGCCCGGACACCCATGTGGCCTCGCTGTTCCCCGGGCTGCCGGCGGTGCGGGAGGAGAAGCGCACGGTGGTGGCCGTGCGGGAGGCCCCCAAGCCGCCGCCGACCCGGATCACGCTGACGCTGCCGGCGATCCGCACGGCGCGCCAGGTGTGGCTGCTGGCGGCGGGCGAGGACAAGGCGAAGGCGGCGGCCACCGCGCTGGCCGGCGACGCGGAGCCCGTGGACGCCCCGGCGGCCGGGGCGCACGGCACGGCCCGCACCCTGTGGTTGCTGGACCGCGCCGCCGCCTCGGCGCTGCCGCCCGAGCTGGCTTCCTAGCGCGTCGTCAGGAGGCGCGGCCGCGGAGCTCGCGGTAGGTCGCGACCAGCCGCGCCGTGGAGGCGTCGAGGCCGGGGACCTCGGCACCCTCGGTGAGGGCCGGCTCCACCCGCTTGGCGAGCACCTTGCCGAGCTCGACGCCCCACTGGTCGAAGGAGTCGATGTCCCAGACCGCGCCCTGGACGAACACCTTGTGCTCGTAGAGGGCGACGAGCTGGCCCAGCACGGACGGGGTCAGCTCGGGGGCCAGGATGGTGGTGGTGGGCCGGTCGCCGGGGAAGGTGCGGTGCGGCACCAGCTCCTCGGCGACGCCCTCGGCGCGCACCTCGTCCTCGGTCTTGCCGAAGGCGAGCGCCTGCCCCTGGGCGAAGAGGTTGGCCATCAGCAGGTCGTGCTGGGCGGCGAGGGTGGGTTCGAGCTCGGCGACCGGGCGGGCGAAGCCGATGAGGTCGGCCGGGATGAGCTTGGTGCCCTGGTGCAGCAACTGGTAGTAGGCGTGCTGCCCGTTGGTGCCCGGGGTACCCCAGACCACCGGGCCGGTCTGCCAACTGACGGGCTCGCCGGCGCGGTTCACCCGCTTGCCGTTGGACTCCATGTCGAGCTGCTGGAGATAGGCGGTGAACCGCGAGAGGTAGTGGCTGTAGGGCAGCACGGCGTGCGACTGGGCGTCGTGGAAGCCGCCGTACCAGACGCCCAACAGGCCCAGCAGCAGCGGCGCGTTGGCCTCAGGAGGCGCGGTGCGGAAGTGCTCGTCGACGAGGTGGAAGCCGGCCAGCATCTCGCGGAACCGCTCGGGGCCGATGGCGATGACGAGCGAGAGGCCGATGGCGGAGTCGTAGGAGTAGCGGCCGCCGACCCAGTCCCAGAACTCGAACATGTTCTCGGTGTCGATGCCGAACTCGGCGACCTTCTCCGCGTTGGTGGAGACGGCCACGAAGTGCCGGGCGACGGCGGCCTGGTCGCCGCCGAGGCCGGCGAGCAGCCACGCGCGGGCCGAGGTGGCGTTGGAGATGGTCTCCAGGGTGGTGAAGGTCTTGGAGGCGACGATGAACAGCGTCTCGGCCGGGTCCAGGTCGCGCACCGCCTCGTGCAGGTCGGCGCCGTCCACGTTGGACACGAAGCGGAAGGTGAGCTCCCGGTCGGTGAAGGGGCGCAGCACCTCGTAGGCCATGGCGGGACCGAGGTCGGAGCCGCCGATGCCGATGTTCACCACGTTGCGGATGCGCCGGCCGGTGTGGCCCTTCCACTCGCCGGAGCGCACCCGGTCCGCGAAGGCCGCCATCCGGTCGAGGACGGCGTGCACGGCGGGGACCACGTTCTCCCCCTCGACCTCCACGACCGCGCCCTCGGGGGCGCGCAGCGCGGTGTGCAACACGGCGCGGTTCTCGGTGGTGTTGATCCGCTCGCCGCGGAACATGGCGTCGCGCAGCGCGGCGACGCCGGTGGTCCCGGCCAACTCGCGCAGCAGCCGCAGCGTCTCGTCGGTCACCAGGTTCTTCGAGTAGTCGATGCGCAGGTCCCCGACCGAGACCTCGTACCGCTCCGCCCGCCCGGGGTCGGCGGCGAACAGCTCCCGCAGATGCACCTCCCCCAGGTCATCCCGGTGCTTCGCCAACGCGCTCCACTCAGCAGTCCGATCGAGCCTCATACCCGGTCAACCCATCCGTCCGTATCGCTGTTCCCACCCCGCTGTGCCCACCCGGCGCCACGGTAGTCGATCGGGTGAGGGCGACAACGCGACGGGCCCGGGCTCCGGTGGGTGAAACCGGTGCTCGGGCCCGTCGAGGTGGGACGTCTGGGTTCTCGCCTCAGATCTCGCCGCGGAGCTTGGCCAGCGCCTCGGCGAGGATGGCCTCCCCGTCGGCGTCGCTGCGACGCTCGCGGACGTAGGCGAGATGTGTCTTGTACGGCTCGGTGCGCGGCGGGTCAGGAGGCGAGTCCCGCTCGGTGCCGGCCGGGAAGCCGCAGCGCGGACAGTCCCAGGTGTCCGGAATCTGTGCGTCGCTCGCGAAGCTGGGCTGCGTCTCATGCCCGTTCGCACACCAGAAGGAGACCCTGAGCCGAGGAGCGGACTCGCCGCGCTCGGCCTCACCCATGGGCCCCGCGCCGACCCGGCTGCCCCGGATCGCGTTGCCACCTGCCACGGTCGTTACTCCTGCCTGACATCCTGCGAAGTCCTCAGTTTATGCAAGGCTCAACGCACGTCCAGTGCTTCGAGTTACTGACTTACCGGTTCATGGCCGGGCGCCGTCAGCCCTTCATCAGGAGGCCGAGGATCACGACGATCCCGAACCAGATGAGGCTGACGACCACGGTGATCCGGTCCAGGTTCCGCTCGGCGACCGAGGAGCCACCGACCGAGGACTGCATGCCCCCGCCGAACATGTCGGAGAGACCGCCGCCCTTCCCCTTGTGCATGAGCACGAGCAGGGCCAACAGGAAGCTGAAGACGATCAGCGCGATCTGGAACGCCGTTTCCACGACTGGACCAACTCTCTCAACAACGTCGAACGGACAAGTGATCTCTGCCTGGGGCCGACGACACGGCTACGCGCCCACGCCGGCCCCCGACAGCGTACCGCGCGGTGCCGATTCAGCCGATTCTACTGGTCGCGGAATCGGACGATCTTGACGAACTCGTCGGTGTCCAGCGAGGCACCCCCGACGAGGGCGCCGTCCACGTCGGGCTGGGCCATGATCGCGGCCACGTTGCCGCCCTTGACCGAGCCGCCGTACTGGATGCGGACCTGGTCGGCGAGCGCGCCGTCGTAGAGCTCGGCCAGCCGGGCCCGGATGGCCGCGCAGACCTCCTGCGCGTCCTCCGGGGTGGCGACCTCGCCGGTGCCGATGGCCCAGACCGGCTCGTAGGCGATCACGACGGACTCGGCCTGGGCGGCCGGCACGTCCTTCAGGGCGCCGTCGAGCTGGGCGAGGGTGTGCGCGACGTGGTTGCCGGCCCTGCGGACCTCCAGCGGCTCGCCCACGCAGAGGATCGGGGTGATCCTGTGCCGGTAGGCGGCCTTGACCTTGGCGTTGCAGACGGCCTCGTCCTCGCCGTGGTACTGGCGGCGCTCGGAGTGGCCGATCACGGCGTAGGAGCAGTTCAGCTTGGCCAGCATGAGCCCGGAGACCTCGCCGGTGTAGGCGCCGGAGTCGTGGGCCGAGATGTCCTGGGCGCCGTACCTGATCTTGAGCTTGTCGCCGTCCACCAGGGTCTGCACGGAGCGCAGGTCGGTGAAGGGCGGCAGGACGGCGACCTCGACGGCGTCGTAGTCCTTGTCGGCGAGCGCGAAGGCCAGCTTCTGGACGTGGGCGATGGCCTCGAGGTGGTTGAGGTTCATCTTCCAGTTGCCCGCCATCAGCGGGGTGCGCGAAGACGCGGTGGCCATGGGTTCAGTCCTCCAGTGCTGCCAGGCCGGGGAGGGTCTTGCCCTCCAGGTACTCGAGACTCGCCCCGCCGCCGGTCGAGATGTGGCCGAAGGCCGCCTCGTCGAATCCCAGGATGCGGACGGCGGCGGCCGAGTCGCCGCCGCCGACGACGGTGAAGGCGGGGCTGTCCACCAGGGCCTGGGCGACGGTCCTGGTGCCCTCGGCGAAGTCGGGGTGTTCGAAGACGCCCATCGGCCCGTTCCAGAACACCGTGGCGGCGTCGGCGAGCTTGGCGGCGTACAGCTTCCTGCTCTCCGGGCCGATGTCCAGGCCCATGAGACCGGCCGGGATGGCGTCGGCGGCCAGCACCGTGGCCTCGACCGGCGCCTTGGCCGACAGGTCGGGGAACTCCTTGCCGGCGACGACGTCGACCGGGACCACGAACTCGACGCCGCGCTCCTTCGCCTCGGCGAGGTAGCCCTGGACGGTCGCGATCTGGTCCTCCTGGAGCAGCGAGTCGCCGACCTCGTGGCCCTCGGCCTTGAGGAAGGTGTAGGCCATGCCGCCGCCGATCAGGATGCGGTCGGCGCGCTTCAGCAGGTGGTCGATGACGCCGAGCTTGTCGGAGACCTTGGCGCCGCCGAGCACCACGACGTAGGGGCGGGCCACGTCGTCCGTGAGCCGGCGCAGCACGCCGACCTCGGTGGCGATCAGGCCGCCGACGGCGTGCGGCAGCCGGGCGGGCAGGTCGTAGACGGACGCGTGCCCGCGGTGGACGGCGCCGAAGCCGTCGCCGACGTAGACGTCGGCGAGGGCGGCGAGCCGGTCGGCGAAGGCGCCGCGCTCGGCGTCGTCCTTGCTGGTCTCGCCGGCGTTGAAGCGCAGGTTCTCCAGCAGCGCGACCTCGCCGTCACCGAGCCCGGCGACGGTGGCGGCGGCGCTGTCGCCGACGGTGTCGGTGGCGAAGGCGACGGGCCTGCCGAGCAGCTCGCCGAGCCGCTTCGCGACCGGGGCGAGCGAGAACCGCGCCTCGGGGGCACCCTTGGGGCGGCCGAGGTGGGAGGCGACGATCACCCTGGCGCCCGCGTCGGCGAGCCTGGCGATCGTCGGCACGACGGCGCGGATCCGGCCGTCGTCGGTGATGGTCTCGCCGTCGAGCGGGACGTTGAGATCGGCGCGGACGAAGACCCGCCGCCCGGCGACCTGAAGATCGTCAATGGTCTGCATGGTGTGTGCTCCGACTCCTGGAGGCTGTGGCCGTGGCGCAGGGGCCCGCGGCACGCGCCGCGGGCCCCTGCTCTTCCTGCTCCACCGCTGATCGGGCTCTTCAGCTCCTGGTCAGAGCTGACCGCCGACGAACACGGTCAGGTCGACGAGGCGGTTGGAGTAGCCCCACTCGTTGTCGTACCAGCCGACGATCTTGACCTGCTTGCCCTGCGCCATGGTGAGCGAGGCGTCCAGGGTGCAGGAGGCCGGCCAGTTGACGATGTCCGAGGAGACGATCTGGTCCTCGGTGTACTCCAGGACGCCCTTGAGCTGGCCCTCCGCGGCGGACTTGAAGGCCGCGTTGACCTCGTCCTTGGTGACCTCGCGGTCCAACTCGACCACCAGGTCGGTGACGGAGCCGGTGGGGACCGGGACGCGCAGCGCGATGCCGTCCAACTTGCCCTTGAGCTGCGGCAGGACCAGCGAGGTGGCCTTGGCGGCACCGGTGGTGGTCGGGATGATGTTGATCGCGGCGGCGCGGGCGCGGCGCAGGTCCTTGTGCGGGAAGTCCAGGATGCGCTGGTCGTTGGTGTACGCGTGGACCGTCGTCATCAGGCCCTTGACGATGCCGAAGTTCTCGTCGAGCACCTTGGCCATCGGCGCCACGCAGTTGGTGGTGCAGGAGGCGTTGGAGACGATGTGGTGGTTGGCCGCGTCGTACTTGTCCTGGTTGACGCCCATCACGATCGTGATGTCCTCGTCCTTGGCGGGCGCGGAGATCAGGACCTTCTTGGCGCCGGCGGCGAGGTGCTTGGCGGCGTCCTCGCGCTTGGTGAAGATGCCGGTGGACTCGATGACGATGTCGGCGCCGAGCTCACCCCAGGGCAGGGCGGCCGGGTCGCGCTCGGCCAGGGTCTTGAAGGTCTGGCCACCCACCGTGATGGTGTCGTCGGTGTGGCTGACCTCCGCCTTGAGGCGACCGAGGATGCTGTCGTACTTCAGCAGGTGGACCAGGGTCTCGTTGTCGGTCAGGTCGTTGACGCCAACGATCTCGACATCCGCTCCCGACTCAAGGAGCGCGCGGAAGTAGTTGCGACCGATACGGCCAAAGCCGTTGATTCCTACGCGGATCGTCACGAACCGATCTCCTCGTTGGTACGCCGGCGAAACGGATACCGGCGATGCTGTATTGGGATGTCCCCGACCGCCTCCGACCCTACCGCGCCCGGATCCGGCCGGTGACATCGGCCATGGGGTGTTCCGGCCCGGAATCACGGGCCGGCGCGCCCCCCGACGGGTCGGGGGCGGTGCCCCGTACGAGGGACCCGGGGC
>NZ_SMKI01000222.1 GCF_004348415.1 Streptomyces hainanensis | reverse complement strand
GAGGTGGGGAGAGCCGCTTGAGGGGGTAGGAGAGAGCTACGCGCGATGCGGTGCGGCGGGGGCCGCATTACCGCAAGATCATCGCGCCGGGCAAGAGACAGGACATGTGACGGGAGTCACGGAACTTGATCGCTCGCTGAGCTCGGTTGACCCCGTAGAGAAACCCGCCAATTTAATATGTGCAATTGCACGGCCCCGTGAAGGCCCCCGCGGGGTGCTCGTGATGCCCTCGTGCGGGCATGCAAATCGCGCCGGACTCGGCGGAGTCCGGCGCGATCTGCGGCCAAGCGGCCGGGGTGGGGGCCCCGAAGCCTGGGTCGTGCGGTTGTTTGCTCAGGCCTCGCCCCGCTGCTGCGGGATGCCCGCCAGCAGTGCGCGCACCTCCGCTTCGCGGTAGCGGCGGTGCCCACCGAGCGTGCGGATAGACGTGAGCTTGCCCGCCTTTGCCCAGCGTGTGACCGTTTTCGGGTCCACGCGGAACATCGAGGCAACCTCAGCCGGGGTCAGCAGCGGCTCGGCATCAGGGGTGCGAGCGGTCATGAGCGGCCTCCTCGGGAGAACCGAACCATCACGGTTCTTTCCTCTAAATTCTGCACCTTGACCCACGTTGCCCGAAATGACAGGCGCGGGTCGAGTCGGTTATAGGACGAACGGCTTGTCCTCGGCACTACAACTACACCATCCGTCCAGCCGGGTCGGCCAAACCGATGGAATTGCCCTCTCAGGTGTTCAACCTTGGCGGAAGCCGACTGGAACATGCCATAGCGGACAGTTACCTGACCTCTACGATCAGTCACCCCGCGACGGCTGACCGTCGATCGCCACCCAGGACGAGGCCCCACCGAGCCCGTTGTCCTATTTTGACACGAGGAGACTACTTGAAGGCAAGAGTTCCTTACAGTGCCATCCATCACGCTTGGGGCTTTCGCCCCACCTAAGGAGCAGATCAGTTGGCGAACTGGCGCTCGCGGATCGTCATCCAACGGTCGGTGAGCTCCTCGTAAAGCCTGGTCGCCCGCTCGACGTCCCCCGCCGCGAGCGCGGCAAGCCCCTCGGCGACCTCCGCCACCGAGCGGTCAGCCGCCAACTGGTCTTCGGAGATCGTATAGATCAATCCGCCGTAGTCCAGTTCGACAAGTGATCGCGGATGGAACTCCTCGAGCCAGCGACCGACGTCCGTCAGCGCGTCCACCAGCGGCCCCTCGGGCATCGCCTCCCGGACCGCCCGCAGCCCGCGGGCCACCCGCCGCCGCGCCTCCACCATCGGCGTCCGGTAGCTGAGCGCCGGCGCGTCCCCGGCGTCCGGGCCGTCCCCGACCTTGTGGAAGATCCGCTCGTCGTCCGCGAAGAGCGCGAACCACCGCACCGGAACGTGCCACAGCGCCGACCTGATCCACGGCCGCGCGTCCGGATTGCGCTCCCGCCACCGGTCGTACTCGTCCGCCGCCCGCTGCCGCACGCCGGGCGGCAGCGCCAGGTCCACCACGGGCTGCGGCATCAGCCAGTGCCCCACCTCGCCCAGCGCCTGCCACGAGCGCAGCCGGGTCCGCCACGGGCAGACGCAGACCACCCCGTCGACCGTGGTCACGAACGCGTCCGCGCTCTCCGCCGACGGGGCCAACCGCACGGGCTGCGCCACCAGGCCGGTCAGCGCGTCCCGCAGCTCGTCCTGCGCGGTGGGCAGCCGCTCGCGTCGCGCGTAGTCGGCCCAGTGCGAGCGCTCGGGCTCAGGGAAGGCCGCGAGCGGCTCGTAGACCCGGAGATACGCCGCATAGGGCACCTTGGGCACACTGCCTCCCGCGTTTCTCGACCGCACCGCCTCGACGACACCGCCTCGACGTCCCTCCCCCGATCGTGTCAGTCCCCGGATGACCCCGGTACCCGGCACCCGACGGCGGTCGTAGTCTCATCTCATCGAACAACAAGCGCGCCCCCTCGCGCCCGCCCAATCCACCGGCGGACCGCACGGGGCGGCCCACCCAGCGATACGCAGGAGTCACCACCGTGACCGACGTACGTCCCGCTGTCAGCGTCGACAGCGCCAGCAGCGCCCCCGGGTCGGTACCCGCGCCGACCAGCTCCCTGGACATCCTCTTCGCCTCCGAGCAGGGCGGCCACGAGCAGGTCCTGCTCTGCCAGGACCGGCCCACCGGCCTCCGGGCCGTGATCGCCATCCACTCCACCGCGCTCGGCCCCGCCCTGGGCGGCACCCGCTTCCACGCCTACGCCGGCTCCCCGAGCCCGGAGGAGGCGGCCGTCCGCGACGCCCTCAACCTGTCCCGCGGCATGAGCTACAAGAACGCCCTCGCCGGCCTCCCGCACGGCGGCGGCAAGGCCGTGATCATCGGCGACCCGGCCCGCCTCAGGTCCGAGGAGCTGCTGCTGGCCTACGGCCGCTTCGTGGCCTCGCTCGGCGGCCGCTACGTCACCGCCTGCGACGTCGGCACCTACGTCGAGGACATGGACGTGATCTCCCGCGAGTGCCGCTGGACCACGGGCCGCTCCCCCGAGCACGGCGGCGCCGGCGACTCGTCGGTGCTCACCGCCTTCGGCGTCTTCCAGGGCATGCGCGCCGCGGCCCGGCACCGCTGGGGCTCCCCCGACCTGGCCGACCGCACCGTCGGCGTCGCCGGCGTGGGCAAGGTCGGCCACCTCCTGGTCGACCACCTCGTCGAGGCCGGCGCCCGGGTGGTCGTCACCGACGTCGCCGCGGCCGCCGTCGCCCGGGTGCTCGACACCCACCCAGGGCGGGTGACCGCCGTGCCGGACGCCGATGCCCTGATCCGGACCCCCGGGCTTGACATCTACGCCCCCTGCGCCCTGGGCGGCGCGCTCAACGACCGGACCGTGCCGCTGCTCACCGCCGGCATCGTCTGCGGCGCCGCCAACAACCAGCTCGACCACCCGGGTGTCGAGAAGGACCTCGCCGACCGCGGCGTCCTCTACGCGCCCGACTACGCGGTGAACTCCGGCGGCGTGATCCAGGTCGCCGACGAGCTCCACGGTTTTGACTTCGCACGTGCGAAGGCAAAGGCCGCGTTGATCTTCGAGACCGCCCTGGAGATCTTCGAACGGGCCCGCGCCGAGGGCGTCCCCCCTGCTGTGGCGGCCGACCGCCTCGCCGAACACCGAATGGCCGACGCCGCGAACCACTGATCGGCCATTTGCGTAAGACATGTCACCCCCCTCATGCGGGGCGTGTCGAGAAAGAAGGTAAAATCGCGGCTGACCAGCAAAGAGCGGGTCAGCGGTCGACGATCGGGCGGCCCGGGTCCTGCGGACGACGTACCGTAGGCCCGCGGAAGCGGGTACGGTTGAAGGCCGATGGATCGGGCGCTCGTCCGAGGGCCCGCTCTCAATCATGAACGGATGTCAACACTCCGGGGCCGCAGGGTCCCGTCGTTGAGGGGGTCGAGCCAATGGGGCGCGGCCGGGCCAAGGCCAAGCAGACGAAGGTCGCCCGCCAGCTGAAGTACAACGGCGGCCGGACGGATCTTTCCCGTCTGGCCGAAGAGCTGGGTGCGGGTGCATCAAAGCCTGACCAGGCGCCGACGAACGGCGAGCAGGTCGAGGACGACGAAGAGCAGGACGACGACCTGTACACACGCTACGCGGAGATGTACAACGACGAGGATGACGAGGAGGACGGCGACGAGCCGTCCACCAACGGTCACTCCAACTCCAAACGCCGCGGCGCCTGACCAGCGCCTCCGGCCGGCCGGTCGCCCGACCGGTCTCCGCCCGGCTCTCCGAGCCGACTGAGCCACCCGGGAGCACGACCTCCCCATCCCGGTCCGGTTTCGCCGGACCGGGCTCAGTTGTGTCGTGCCACCCCGCACAGCGGCCCTGACCGGTCATGATGACCGCGCGTAGTCCCCGGTGAGCGTGACGGCCTCGCCGCCGGCCTCTCCGACCCCGACCTCGCCAGCCACCCAGGCCGGCACGCCCCGCGCCGAGAGCTCGGCCAGGGCCCGGTCGACGGAGCCCGGCGCCACCACGGCCACCATGCCGACGCCCATGTTGAGCGTGCGCTCCAGCTCGGCCCGCGCTACCCGGCCGGCCGCGCCGACCACGTCGAACACCGGCGCGGGCGCCCAGCTGGCGCGGTCGATCACGGCGGTCAGCCCGTCCGGCATGATCCGGGCCACGTTGCCCGCCAGGCCACCGCCCGTGATGTGCGCGAACGCGTGCACCTCGGCGGCGCGGGCCAGCGCCAGGCAGTCGAGCGAGTAGATCCGGGTCGGCTCGAGCAGCTCCTCCCCGAGCGTCCGGCCGAACTCGGGCACGTGCCGCTCGATGGACCAGCCGGCCAGGTCGAAGAAGACGTGCCGGACCAGCGAGTACCCGTTGGAGTGAAGGCCGGACGAGCCGAGCGCGATCACCACGTCGCCCGAACGGATGCGATCGGCGCCCAGCAGGGCGTCCGCCTCGACGACGCCGGTGCCGGCGCCCGCCAGGTCGTACTCCTCGGGCCCCAGCAGGCCGGGGTGCTCGGCGGTCTCGCCGCCGACCAGCGCGCAGCCGGCCAGCGAGCAGCCCTCCGCGATGCCCTTGACGATGGCGGCGACCCGCTCCGGGTACACCTTGCCGACGCAGACGTAGTCGGTCATGAACAGCGGCTCGGCGCCGCACACGACCAGGTCGTCCACGACCATGGCGACCAGGTCGCGGCCGATCGTGTCGTGCACGTCCATCCGCTGGGCCACCGCGACCTTGGTGCCGACGCCGTCGGTCGCCGAGGCCAGCAGGGGGCGCCGGAAGCCCCGGAGGGCCGAGGCGTCGAAGAGGCCGGCGAAGCCGCCGATGGCGCCCACGCTCTCGGGGCGCTGGGCCTTGGCCACCCAGGTGCGCATCAACTCGACGGCCGTCTCACCGGCCTCGATGTCGACACCCGCCGCCGCGTAGCTGACACCGGAAGCGTTCTCTGTCATCGGTTCTCTCTGACTGCAGTGTTCTGGGAGTGTTCCGGGGCGTGGCCCGCCCCGCTCACGGCTGACCCGCTCATGGCCGGCCCGCTCACGGACGGCGCAGGGCGTCGGCCGCGCCGGGCCCCGTCGCCAGCAGGGGGAGCGTCAGGCGCGCCCGCTCCGCCCGCTCCCGCTCGGCCTCGGGGGACTGCTCCAGCAGGTCCTTGCCGAGCAGCGCCGGGTCGGGCAGCTCCATCGGGTACTCGCCGTCGAAGCAGGCCCGGCACAGGTCGGGCTTGGCGATGGTGGTGGCCTCGACCATCGCGTCGAGCGAGATGTAGGCCAGCGAGTCGGCACCGAGCGAGGTGCCGATCTCCTCGACCGAGAGACCGTTGGCGATCAGCTCGGCGCGGGTCGCGAAGTCGATGCCGAAGAAGCAGGGCCACTTGATCGGCGGCGAGCTGATCCGGATGTGCACCTCCGCGGCGCCGGCCTCGCGCAACATCCTGACCAGGGCCCGCTGGGTGTTGCCGCGGACGATGGAGTCGTCGACGACGACCAGCCGCTTGCCGCGGATCACCTCCTTCAGCGGGTTCAGCTTCAGCCGGATGCCCAGCTGTCTGATGGTCTGGCTCGGCTGGATGAAGGTGCGGCCCACGTAGGAGTTCTTGACCAGGCCCGAGCCGTAGGGGATGCCGCTGGCCTCGGCGTAGCCGATGGCCGCCGGGGTGCCGGACTCCGGGGTCGATATCACCAGATCGGCGTCGGCCGGGGCCTCGGCCGCCAGCCGGCGGCCCATCTCGACCCGGGAGAGGTAGACGTTGCGCCCGGCGATGTCGGTGTCCGGCCGGGCCAGGTACACGTACTCGAAGACGCAGCCGCGCGGCTTCGCTTCCGCGAAGCGTGAAGAGCGGAGCCCGTTCTCGTCGACCGCGATCATCTCGCCCGGCTCGATCTCGCGGACCACGGAGGCCCCCACGATGTCGAGCGCCGCCGTCTCCGAGGCGACCACCCAGCCGCGCTCCAGCCGGCCAAGGACCAGTGGCCGGAAGCCCTGCGGGTCGCGGGCGGCGTAGAGCGTGCCCTCGTCCATGAAGACGAAGCTGTAGGCGCCCCTCACCTTCGGCAGCACCAGTGGCGCCGCCTCCTCGACGGTCAGCGGCGTGCCGTCCTCGGCCCGCTGCCCGGCGAGCAGCACGGTGACCAGGTCGGTGTCGTTGGTGACCGCGACACGGTGTCGGGGGCCGCGGTCGCCGGGCAGTTCGGCGACCAGCTCGGCGAGCTCGGCGGTGTTGACCAGATTGCCGTTGTGACCGAGCGCGATCGAGCCGTGCCCGGTGGCACGGAACGTCGGCTGGGCGTTCTCCCAGGTCGGGGCCCCGGTGGTCGAGTACCGGGTGTGGCCCACGGCGATATGACCTGGGAGGGAGCTGAGGGAGGTCTCGTCGAAGACCTGGGAAACGAGCCCCATGTCCTTGAAGACCAGGATCTTGGAGCCGTCGCTCACCGCGATGCCCGCGGACTCCTGCCCGCGGTGCTGCAATGCGTAAAGGCCGAAGAAGGTGAGCTTGGCGACCTCCTCGCCCGGAGCCCAGACACCGAAGACGCCACACGCGTCCCTCGGGCCTCGCTCTCCGGGGTCAAGGTCGTGGCTGAGTCGTCCATCACCACGCACACGTCGAGTCTAGGCCAGGATCCCCGGAGCGCGAGAACCCCGGGATTGTGAGACATGCCCCATACGGAACGCGGATCGGCCGGCACGACCGACGCACCGCGATCAGCCGAGCACAGGCAGTTGATCGGCCAGTGCTCCGGCCCGCTCGCCGCCGGCCCGCAGCCGGCCGCTGGCGGTGGCCGCCTCCCAGCCGACCCGACCGGTGGCCAGCCGCAGCCAGGTCACCGGGTCGGTCTCGACCACGTTGGGCGGGGTGCCCCGGGTGTGCCGGGGCCCCGCCAGGCACTGGACGGCGGCGAATGGCGGGATCCTGACCTCGGTGGAGGAGCCCGGGGCCTTGGTCGCGAGGGCGTCGGTCAGCACCCGGGTGGTGATGGCGAGCGCCCCCCGGTCGAGCCGCACCGGGCGCCCGGTGGCCCGGGTCAGGTCGTCGCTGTGCAGGGTCAGCTCCACGATGCGGGTGACCGTGAAGTCCACCGCCCGCATGGCGCCCAGGTGGTGCGGGATGAGCACGTCCTCGCGGACGCCCATGTCCACCACGGCCTCCATCTCCAGGGCGGCCGCGCTGATCGCGGCGGCGTCCGCGGTGTCCCGCTCCTCGTGCACGGTGGCGGCGACCCAGTCGGTGACCTCCACCTGGGGCCGGGCGGCCTTCGGCGCGGGCTCGGCCAGCAGCTTGGGCAACGCGTCGATCTGCCGGGCCAGATGGCCGAGCGGCATGGCCAACTCCACCTGTCGCTCGGTGGTCAGCTCCTGCACGGCCGTCCGCAGCAACTCCACCTGCGCGAGCAGCGCGTCGCGGACCCGATCGGGGTGATAGGCGCGGGGCTTGCGCCGGACGGCACCGGTCATACGACGGAGCCTACGTCGCGTGGCCGCGAACCGTCCCCCGACCGGCGCCCCCTGGGTGCTGTCAAGATGACAAGGCCATATCAACTGGGCATCCCCCGGCGACCCGGCCGCCTCTCGCGTGCCAGGATCGGGCCATGGCAATAGCGGACCGTTACCTGGCCGAAGACGAGGTGCTGATCTACGAGACGAGGCAGCACTGGACGACGCTGATCAGCGAGTTCGTCCAGTTGCTCGTCGTCGTCGTGGCCGCCGGCGCCGTGGTGTGGGTGCTGCCCACCGACGAGGACTGGGGGCGCACCGCCTCCTGGGTGGTGGTCGGCCTGGCCGTGGTGCTCGCCGTGTGGCGCTGGCTGGTCCCGCTGCTCCAGTGGCGCGCCACCCTGTACTTCCTGACCAGCAGGCGGCTCCACAAGCGCTCCGGGTTCCTCTCCAAGGCCGGCATCAGCATCCCGCTGAGCCGGGTCAACGACGTGTCGTTCTCGGCCTCGCTGTGGGAGCGGATCTGGCGCTACGGGACGGTCCGGGTGCAGTCCGCGTCCGAGCAGGGGCTGATGGTGTTCCGGCACGTGCCGGACCCCGAGACGCTGAAGCAGCACATCCACCAGGCGATCGACGCGCTCGCCGAGACGGACTGACGCCCCACGACGCCCCACGACGCCCCGCGGCGCCCCGGACACCGGCGTACCGGATTCGGATGTTTCGGTCGCCGCGGGCCCGAATGCCTCGGCCGATCCCGGGTACCCCGGGCGCATGACCGGAATGGAAGACACGTACGAGAACCCGGCCCAGGACGGCCTGGACCTGAGCAGCCCCGCGTTCGAGGACCGGACGCCGATCCCGCCCCGGTTCACCGCGGGCGGCGGCAACGTCTCGCCCCCGTTGAGCTGGACCCGACCGCCACCCGGCACCCAGGAGCTCGCGCTGCTGTGCGAGGACCCGGACGCGCCGTCCGGCACGTTCGTGCACTGGCTGGTGACGGGCATCGACGCCGGATCCCGCGGGGTGGCGGAGGGCGACCTGCCGCCCGGTGGCCGGGCGCACGCCAACACGATGGGCGACCACGGCTGGGACGGCCCGAGCCCGCCGGTCGGTGACGCGGCGCACCGGTACCGCTTCCGGCTGTACGCGATGCCGTTCCACGTCCCGCTGCCCGACCACGCCTCGGCCGTCGAGGTGCACCGGGCGCTGGACGACGAGCGGCTCGCCGAGTCCACGCTGACCGGCCTCTACCAGCGGTGAGGTGGTGACGGACGAGATGAGCAAGAAGATGGAGGGCAACGAGGTCCAGCGGCGGCGGGCGGCGCGCGAGGCGCGGCTGGCCGGGGACCTGCCGAGTGCCCGCAAGGCGACCACCGGCGCGTCCAAGCAGCGGGGCACCCCGCACGCGGACGCGGAGCCCCTGGTGACGCACCGGGGGAAGCAGCGCGAGCTGGCCGAGGAGCGCGACGAGCGACGCCGCACCCCCCGCGTCCCGCTGCCGCCTCCCGGCCCCGGACGGTCGTTCCGCGGCCGCGGGCACCCCGCCTACGGGCCCGAGCACGCCCGGGTCTTCACGGCCCTGGAGGTCGCCGAGTCCCGGCACGGCGGGGAGGGCGCGTACGCGCCGGAGATCGCCCGCACGGCCGGCCTGCCGGTCGACCGCACCCGGGGGATCCTGCACGACCTGGCCGCGACCCACCACCTGGTGACCGAACTCCAGGGCGTCGACCGCCCGGACCTCGGCACCCGCTACGAGTCGGCGTAGCGAGGCGTCACGAGTCGGCGTAGCGAGGCGTCACGAGTCGGCGTAGCCGAACGGCAGGCGCTCCGGCCGCGACAGGCGGACCGGGGTGAAGAGGGCGATCGTCGCGATGAGCAGGAAGCCGACGCCGGCGGCCAGCGCCACCGGCGTGGTGCCGCGGTGTTGCGCGGCCCAGGTGAGCACGGCGGCGCCGATCGGCGCCGCCGAGTAGTGCAGCGTCCAGAAGGCGGAGGTCACCCGGCCCAGCAGGTGCTCGGGGGTGACCTCCTGGCGCAGTGACATCGAGCAGGTGCCGGCGACGCTGAGGGCGCCGAGGAACAGCGCGACGCAGACGGCGACCTCGCCCACCGTGTCGGAGAGACCCATGCCGACCACGGCCACGCCGGCGAGCACCACGGTGCCTATCCAGGTGGGCCCGAAGCCGAACCTGCGGCGCACGGCGGCCACCAGCAGCGCGCCGGTGACGGTGCCGGCGGCGCCGATGCCGAAGACCGTGCCGACGGTGGAGTCGCCCTCGCCGAGGTCGTGCTTGAGGTGGTAGATCACCAGGTCGTTGAGGCCGAGTTGGAGGAAGCTGAAGAGTGTCAGCAGCACGGTGAGCGCCCGCAGCACCGGGTGGTGGCGGAGGAAGGCCACACCGGCGAACAGGTCGGCCCAGAGCCGGCGCCGTGCCGTGCCGCCCTCGCGGGCCGGGTCGGGAACGGCGGCGAACCTGACCAGGCTCAGGCAGAGCGCCGACCCGGCGAAGCTCGCCGCGTCCACCCCGACGGCGGCGGCCGGCCCGAACCGCGCCGCCACGACGCCGGCGCAGAGCGGCCCGATGACGCCGGCCGCGGCGGCCGTCGCGTTGAGCCGGCCGTTGGCCTCCGTCAGCCGCTCGGTGCCGACCAGGCCGCGGACGACGGTCACGTAGGTGACCATGAACAGCATGCCGACGGACGAGGCGAGCGGCAGCACGACGTAGAGCAGCCAGACCGTGGGCCCGAACGCCCAGGCGATCGGGATCAGCGCGTACAGGCCCAGGCGGGCGAGGTCGCAGCCGATCAGCAGCCGGCGCCGGTCGAAGCGGTCGGCGACCACGCCGGCGAAGATCCCCGCCACCAGCGAGGCCACCCCGGCGGCGGCGGTCAGCAGGCCCATCTGGGCCACCGATCCGGTGGCGTGCAGGACGAGGAGCGGCAGCGCGATCAGCGCGAACGAGTCGCCGACGACGGAGAGCGTCTGCGCGGCCCAGAAGATGCCGAAGTTCCGGTCGCGCCAGAGGGGGCGCCGGGCTTCCCGCGATGGTTCTGGCACGGGGTGAGGATAGGCCGGGCCTCCTCGGGGCGCCTCCGGTTATTCCGCGTCACCCGCCCTGCCCAGTCCGGGGAACGCCCGGGCGGCTCCGGGTGTTGTGCCCGACATGACGACACTGGGACTCATCGGCAGCGGGAACATCGGCGGCACCGTGGCGCGGTTGGCGGTGGCGGCCGGGCTCGACGTGGTGGTCAGCAACTCGCGCGGCCCCGAGACGCTGACCGGCCTCGTATCCGAGCTCGGCGACCACGCGCGGGCCGGCACCACGGACGAGGCGGCGCGGGACGGGGACATCGTGGTGGTGTCGGTCCCGCTCAAGGCGTACCGGCAGCTGCCGGTGGAGCCGCTGGCCGGCAAGGTGGTGCTGGAGACGCTGAACTACTACCCCACGCGGGACGGGCAGTTCCCCGAGCTGGACGCGGGCGACGCGACCAGCAGCGAGCTGGTGCAGCGGCACCTGGCGGGCGCGAAGGTGGTCAAGGTGTTCAACAACATCTTCTTCGGGCACCTGCTGAACTACGCCCGCCCGTCCGGCTCCACGGAGCGCGGGGCGCTGCCGATCGCCGGGGACGACGCGGCGGCGAAGGAGACGGCGGCCCAGTTGCTCGACGCCCTCGGGTGGGACGCGGTCGATGTCGGCTCGCTGGCCGACAGCTGGCGGTTCGAGCCGGGCACCCCGGCGTACGGCGCCCCGTACATGGCCGACCCGGGCGTCGGCTTCGAGGGCCTGGCGACGGACCCGGGCACGGTGGCGCCGGCCGAGAAGGTGCGGGGGGCGGTGGCGGCGGCGCGGCGGTAGCCCGGCCCGTTGACTTCAACTCCGGTTGAGGTCCTAGCGTCGGCCGCGTGATCCTTGTGGCCGGCGCGACCGGCAATATCGGGCGCCCCCTCGTGCACCGGCTGCGCGAGGCGGGCGTCGGCCCGCTCCGGGTCCTCACCAGGGACCCGGCCCTGGCCGGCGGCGACGCCGTCCTCGGCGACCTGGCGCGGCCCGACTCGCTCGAGTCCGCGCTGGCCGGCGTGCGTTCGCTCTTCCTGCCGGCCGGTCTCGGCGCCGACGCCGACACCCTGGCGGCGGCGCGGGACGCGGGCGTCGAGCACGCGGTGCTGGTGTCGTCCGTCACCGTGCTGACCCACCCCCACCTGGGGCCGGCGGCCGCGAACGCGGCGACGGAGCGGGCCCTGCGGGAGAGCGGCCTGGCCTGGACGATCCTGCGGCCGACGCAGTTCGCGTCCAACGCCCTGTGGTGGGCCGGGACGATCCGCGCGGGCGGCACCGTCCGGCTGCCGTTCCCGGCGGCCGCCCTGCCGACGATCCACCCCGCCGACATCGCCGCGGTGGCCGGCGCCGCCCTGAGGGACCCGGCCCACCGGGGCCACGCCTACGCCCTCACCGGCCCGGCGCCGGTCACCGCCCGGGAGCAGGTCGAGACGATCGCGGCGGTGACGGGCCGGGACGTGCGGTGGGAACCGGTGCCGCGGGCGGCCGCGCACGGCGAGCTGGCGGCGTTCCTCGGCGACGAGGCCGCCAGCGCGGTGCTCGACGTCACCGGCGGCGACCCGAACGCCGAACTCGCGGCGGTGCGGGACACCGTGCCGCGGCTCACCGGCCGCCCCGGCCGCACCTTCCGCGAGTGGGTCGAGGAGAACGCGGCGGCCTTCCGCTGACGGTGCGACGCCCGCGCGTCACGGCCCGCCCGTTCCCTCGGCCGCCGGGGGCTCGACGAAGGCGCCGGCGGCCGCGGCGAGGGCGGCGGCTCTGGCCGCGTGGGCGGGCAGCCGCGGGTCGGGAGGCGTGCCCAGGAGCACCAGTTGGTGGTAGACCGGCGCGGTGGCGACGACGAGCAGGCGCCTGGCGTCGGTGTCCGGCGGCACTTCGCCGCGCCGGACGGCCCGCGCGACGATGGTCTCGCAGCGGGCGTAGCGGTCCTCCCAGAGCCGCCGCTGGGCGTCGGCGGCCTGCTCGGAGCGGAAGGAGGCGGCGATCACCGCCGCCACGACGGGCGGCTCCGCCGTCAGGGCCGTCTGGCTCTCCTGGTTCAGCGCCGCCAGGTCGCCTTCGAGCGAGCCGGTGTCCGGCGGTTGCCAGGCGTCGTCGCCCGCCGCGTCGAGCACGGCGGCGAGCAGGCCGCCGACGTCCCCCCAGCGCCACGAAGTCGTCGATGGTGCCGAACTCCGGCAGCACGGACCGGTAGTCGCTGATGTCGTAGCCGCCGTCGCGGAGCGGCGAGGCGTAGAACGGCGGCAGCCAGAGACAGTCCACGCCCAGC
>NZ_SMKI01000221.1 GCF_004348415.1 Streptomyces hainanensis | reverse complement strand
GGAGGGCGGGCCAGGAGGTCACGCGGTCCGCGACCGTCAGCCGGTCGCCCGCGACCCGGGCGAGGGGGCGCCACTGGTCGGGCACGCGGGTGGCCGCGGTGACCCGGGCGCCGACGGCCAGCATCCGGAGGCCGAAGAGGCGGCCGAACAGCGACTCCCCGAGGACCGCGACGCGGGTGGGCGCCGGGCCGGCGGGCAGCGTGACGACCCGGCCGTCGCGGCTGGTGCCCAGCAGGACTCCGGCGTCGGCCCGGGTGAGCCGGAAGGGTGTCCCGGGGTCGTCCCGCCAGTGCGTGGTGGGCGGTGCCGGGTGGTCGCGGAGGTTCATCGTGGTGCTCCCGGGGAGCCGATGCCGGTCGTCTCGACCAGCGAACGGAAGGGGTGGGCGACGGGAAGGGTGGCCAGCAGTCCGGCACGCTGGTCGGTCGGGGTGTCGGGCAGGACCCCGGCCCGCAGCAGGCGCTCGCGCTCGGCCGCCGCGTGCTGGGCCATCATGCTGACGACGCGCACCGCGCTCAGGACGCGCAGCGCCGAGCCGTCCCTGGTGAGGGTGGCGGCGGCGACCACCCGTTCCGCGGCGCAGCCGGCCAGGCCGTTCAGCAGCCGCGACCACTCGTCCTGGGTGGCGACCGGCGCGGCGACCGAGCAGTGGGTGAAGTCGATGCCCGCCCAACTGGTCCGCAGCGTCCGTCCCTCGCCCGCCGCGTCCCCGGTCCCCCGCAGCAGGTCGCGGAGTTCGGGGGCGCTCAACGGGGTGGTGGGCGCGCCGGCCGAGGCGAGGCGGGCGCGGACGCGGGCGGTGGCGGCGGCCGTCGCCGCCCGGGTGCCGGCCAGGCCGCCGCCCCGCCGTTCGGCGGCGTCGGGTGTGCCGAAGCCCTCGCAGCGCAGCACCAGCCAGGAGCGCACGGCGACCGGCCGCGGGCCCGCGGGCAGCTGTCGGTAGGCGACGGTGGGCCGGTACCCGTACTGGAGGTCCCAGGGGGGCAGGCCGAACTGCTCGACCACGAGTTGGGCGGCGGCCGGCCGCGCCGGGTCCGTGTCGAGCCATTCGCGGACGAGGGCGGCGGGCAGGCCGGGCAGTGTGCCGGCGGGGAACGCGAGGACCGCGGCGCAGCCGCGCCCGTCGGAGAGGACGCCGAGTCCGGGGGCGTCGGCGGGCAGGTTGCGGTCGGCGAACTCGGTGACGTCCAGCGTGGGGAGCAGCGTGTGCGCGAGACCGAGCCCCTCCTCTCCCGACGCGGGTGACGCGGGCGACGCGGGGGCGGCGGGGGCGAAGGCGTCGTCGCGCAGCCGCCCGAGGAGCCGCCGGTCGGCGAAGGCGCCCCGGTGCCGCAGCAGCGCTCCGGCGAGGACGAGGGTGCCGGCGGCGGCCAGGGCCCAGCCCCGGCGGTCGTGGAGCGCGAGCCCGGCGACGAGCAGGGCGAGGCCGCTCTCCAGGGCCACCAGCCGGGCCCGGCCGAAGCGTGTCCACGCGGTGGGAAACCTCATGGCGTCGTCCCTTCTTCGCCTTCCGCGTTCTCCGTGTCGCCGGAGCCGTCGTCGTGCGCGTCGTCCTCGCTCGCGGTCGGCGCGGTCTGCTCCCGGGCCGCGGCCTCGGGGTCGAGAACCGGCCCCCGGGGCAGCAGGTCCACGAAGGCGCGCGGCATCGAGGGCGCGTCCCCCGGCGCGTAGCGCAGCCGTTGCACGGCCTCGGGGGAGGCGAACGGGTAGGCGATCCCGGCATCGGTGATCAGCGTGTGGGTGCCGCCCGCGCCCCCCGAGGTGGTGGCCAGCACGACGGCGCCGGCGCCGGCCGGCAGGTAGACGGCGTCGAGCAGCCCGAGGCGGTCGCCGGTCGCCGCGCGGACCGGTGTGAGCCCGGGCGGCTCCGGCATCGCCTCCGGCAGGTGGACGGTGGCCTGCCAGGGCGCGTCGCCCGGCCGGCTGCCGGGCGGGGTGCTCACGCACACCGGCTGGTCGCGCCCCGGTTCCTCCGCCGCGGGCAGGGCGTCGGGCCACGCCGCGTCACCCGGCGCCGGTTCCTCGGAGCGTCGGGCCGCGGCCGCCCGGGTGCCGCCCAGTTCGTGATCCGCCGTGGCGGTGGCGCCCAGCAGCGCGTGCACCAGTGGGGAGACGGACACCAGGCCGTCCGGGCGCACCAGGTAGTACTGCGGAGTTGAGCCGTCGGCCCCGGTGTGGGCCAGGTCCCCGACCTCGGCGGCGAACGGCAGCTCGGCGTCGGGCGCCCGGCCGGTGCCGCCGGATTCGGGGACGGTGATCTCGGGCCCCTCGGGCACGGTCTCGGCGACCTCCCGCGGCAACGGGACGGGGCGGACGCGCTGGAGGCCGAGCAGGTCGCGGACGGTCTCGGTCAGGGCGTACCGGCGGCCCTCGGTGAGCAGCCACAGCCCGTCGTCGTCCGTCCTGGCCAGCACCGTGGCGCCCACCGACCCGTCGCCCGGCGCCACGCCGGGCACCGACACGTACAGCGCGGTCTCGGTCGGCGGGCCGCCGGTCTCCGCCGGCGTGACGCACAACGTCCAGGCCCGGTCGACGAGTTGGCCGGCGCCGGGCAGCGCGTCCGGGGCGCCGGGGATGCCCACGGGCAGTCCCCTCGGCGCCTGGTCGAGGGTGGCCTGCCGCACCCTGGTGAGCTCGCCGCCGCCGACCAGCAGCGCCGAGCTGAGGTTGAGCGCCGGGTGCACGGTTCCGCCGCTGACGACGTAGCTGTCCCCGTCGTCGCCGACGACGACGGCGCCGGCCGTGGGCAGTGCCGGGCCCCGGCCGCCGCCCAGCCAGCCGACGATGCCGAAGCCGGCCAGGATCAGCACGGCGAGGGCCGTTCCGCCGGCCAGCGCCCGGTTCAGCCGGCGGCGCGGGTCGAGGACGGCCTCGTCCGCGCCACGGAGGAGGCTGGTGCTTCTGCGGAGGTGGTCGTAGGCGTACGCGTCGGCCCGTTCGCGTGTCGTGGCCATCCGTCAGTCCCCTTTCCCGCCGCGTGGACGGGTGGTGGTGGTCGTGGCGGCGTCGCCGCCGTCGAGCCAGCGCAGGCTCGACGCGGCGCGCCGGGGTCCGACGGGCGCCGCCCGGCCGTCCCCGGGGCCCGGCCCGGCGCGCCAGCCGCGTGCGCTGGCCCGGCGCACCGCGGGCACGCCGAGCAGGCTGAGCGCGACGGCGAGCAGCAGGGCGCCGCTCCACGCCAGCGCCGTGGCGGTGGCGGGGCCGACCAGCGGCTCGTCGCGCGGGACGACCTGGACGGGGACGGCGCCGTGAACGTCCGGGCCGGCCTCGGCCTCCCGGCCCTCGGTCCCGCCCGGCCCCAGGGAGGTGAGGGCGCCGAAGGGGTCGACGAGGCCGGCCCCGGTCCGGTCGTTGTGGCCGCCGCCCAGCGGCGAGGCGGTCCCCGTCAGCCGCCCGGCCACCTCCTCGGCGGTGAGGTCGGGGAAGCGGGACCGCACCAGGGCGGCCACGCCCGAGACCTGCGCGGCGGCGAAACTGTTGCCCGACTCGGTGCGGTAGCCGGAGCCTTCCGGGGCGACCACGGTCAGCGAGTCGCCGTAGGCGGCCAGGTCGATCCAGTCGCCGGTGTTGGACGACTCCAGGGGCCCTCCGTCGTCGGTGACCGCGCCGACGGCGAGCACGCCGTCGTAGGCGGCGGGGTACATCAGGCCGCCCGCCGGGCCCTCGTCGCCCTCGTTGCCGGCGGCGGCGACCACGACGACGTCGCCGGCCAGCGCCCGGGCCACCGCCTCCCGGACCGGCCGGTCGTCGACCGGCCGGCCGAAGGAGAGGTTGAGGACGCCGACGCCCGCCGCGACGGCGTCGTCGATCGCGGCGGCGACGGTCTCGGCCGGCAGCCGCTCGACCGCGCCGTCCAGCCGCACGGGATAGACGGTGGCGGCGGGGGCGACGCCCGTCATCCGGTCCCCGGCCGCCCGGCGGGCCGCGATCAGCCCGGCCACGGCCGTGCCGTGTCCCGAGCAGTCCTGCCGGGGCGGCGGCGTGGTGCGCGTGGCGTCGGGCGCGGTCGCCGCCGTGGTGAACTCGCTGCCCCTGGCGACCGCCCCGTCGGCCAGGTCGGGGTGGCGGGCGTCGACGCCGGAGTCGACGACGCCCACCAGGACGCCCCCGCCGGTGGACAGGTCCCACGCCTGACGCAGCCCGAGCCGGTCGATCAGCCGGTAGGGACCGGCGTTCTCCGCCAGGTCCTCCCCGACGACCTGGGTGCGGCACGGTGTGGCCGCGGCCGGGCGGGCGAGCCCGGGGACGGTCAGCGGGGCGGTGGCGGCGACGAGGACCAGGGCCACCCGGCCCGCCGCCCGCGGCAACGGCCGCCACCGGCCCCGCCCCCGCTTCGGCTTCTGTTCCGGCTGCACGGTGGTCACCACTCTCACACCCTCAGGTCGAGCACGGCGGAGTAGACGTCCCACACGGCGAGGCAGAGCGGCGCGACGGACAGCAGGAGCGTCGTCTCCAGTACGTCGATCGCGCGGGAGACCTGGGGGTTCAGCCGGGTGCGGCCGGCGAGGAGGCCGACGGCCCCGGTCACCAGGGCGGTCAGCAGCGCGACGGGCAGGACCACGCCCAGCATCGGGGCCCGCTCGCCGAAGTGGCCGGTCACGAAGGCGACCGCGGCGCCGCCCGCCGCGAGCAGCCCGGTGGCCAGCGGGATCGCGATCTGGGCCGGCTCCCTGAACAGCCGGGACCGCGTCAGCATCAGCAGCACGAGCGCCGCCCCGAGCACGCCGGGCCACAGCCGGGTCGAGGCGAACAGCACGCACGCGCCGGCGCCGGCCACCAGGTGGCTGCCGGTCGACAGGCCGAGCAGCAGCCGCCGGGCGGCGGCGATCCGGGCCCGCAGCCGGTCGTGTTCGAGCTGGCTCGGCAACGCCTCCAACTCCTCGACGGTGGCCGCGACCTGGGGGGCCGGGATGCGGGCCAGGCGCACGGCGAGCGTGGGCCACAGGGTGGTGAGGGCCAGGGCGAGCGGCGCCGCGACGGCGGCGGCGCTCGCCGGCGGGACGTCCCAGACCGCGCACACCAGCGCCCCCGTCGCGGTGAGCGGCCCGGCGACCACCAGGGCCGCGAAGGCTCCGTCGCCGCCCTCGACCAGCAGCGGGCCGACCGCCCCGATCAGGGCCAGCACCCCGCAGGCGAGGAGCAGTTGCCCGGCCGTGCCACCGGTGAGGACGCCGGGCTCGCCCCCGAGCAGCCGGACCGCGCCGAGCATGGCCGGCGGCGCGGCCAGCACGGCGGCGAGCGCGCCGGCGGGCGGGTCGCCGAAGGCCCGGGACAGCATGACCCCGACGGCGAGCGCGAACAGGGCTGTGGCGAGGCCCAGCCAGCCGGGCAGCGGTCCCGGCGCCGCGTCGAGCGCGCCGCAGGCGGTGAGCGCGGCCCCGGTGGCCAGCGCGCCGGTGACCCGGCGGGTCGCGGCGGCGGGCCAGGCGGCGCGCACCGCGTCCCCGCCGATGACCTCCACGACGTCGTCGTACAGCGGCGCCGTGGCGTCGTCCGTGCCGTGGCCGACGAACAACAGGTCGCCCTCGCGGACGTCCTGGGCGGCGAGCGTGGTCGCGGTGTCCAGCCGGGTGCCGTCGGCGCGGCGCAGCACCCAGCCGCCGTGCCGGACCCCGCCGTCCTGGCCCGGCTCCTGGCCGGCGTGCCGGAGGAGGGCGGGCATCAGCCGGGCCAGGGGGAGCGTGGCCGGGACGGCGAGGTCGGCGCGCCCGGTGGGGCCGGCGACGCCGACCCGGACGAACGTCGCGCCCGCCGATGTCGGTTGCTGGTGGGTGGGGCTGCCGCTCATGAGGGGGTCCCGGTGGGGTGATCGAGGGTGGACAGGGGCGAGTCGGCGCGGATGAGCTGCACCGGGACGTTGCCGAGCCTGCGGTGCAGGAGCAGCCCGCGGCCCTTGCGGCGCTGCGCCGGCTTGACGCCCCACAGCGGCATCTCGTCCTTGGGGACGCTGAGCAGGACGGCGGGTGTGCCGAGTTCCTTGAGGCGGCCGAGCACGGGGTCGGCGACCGCGCGGGACGCACCGCCGGCCTGGCGGGTGACGAAGAGGTGGAGTCCGATGCCACGGGCCTGCGGCAGCAGGTCGAGGAGTGCCTTGAGCGGGTTGCCGCGCGAGGTGGCGACCAGGTCGTAGTCGTCGACGAGGAGGTAGATCTCGGGGCCGGTCCACCAGGAGCGGTGGCGCAGCTGCTCGGGAGTGACGTCGCGGCCCGGGAGGCGTTTCCCGAGTCCTTCGACGAGGCCGCCGACCACCTCCATGGAGCGTTCGTGGGAGGCGGAGTAGCCGAGCAGGCTGGGCCCGTCGAACTCGCGGAGCAGGGTCATGCGGTGGTCGAGGATGATCAGCTTGGCCTGTTCGGGGGTGCGGGTCGCGGTGATCTGGCGGGCGATGCCGCGCAGCAGTGACGTCTTTCCCGACTCGCTGTCGCCGATGACCAGCAGCCCGGCGTCCTCGCCCGGGGTGAGCATCACCGGCTCCAGGCGGCTGCCCTCCACGCCGATGGTCACGCCGGGCTGCCGGGTCGAGGCCGCCGGCAGGTCGTCCGGCTCGAAGCTGGTGGGCAGCAGCCGGACCTCGGGGGCGCGGCGGCCGGGCCAGGCGTCGGCCACGTGGCGCACCAGTCGGGCGACGCCCTCGGCGAGCCCGGTGGCGGAGTGGACGCCGTCCAGGCGGGGGACGGCGGTGAGGAAGTGGAGCTTCTCGTCGGTGATGCCCCGTCCCGGCCGGTCGGCGGGGATGGTGCGCTGGGCCTTGCGGTCCACCTCGGAGTCCAGGGCGTCGCCGAGCTTCAGCTCCACCTTGGTGCCGAGGAGGTCGCGCAGGCCCATCCGCATGTCGAGCCAGCGGTTCCCGGTGACGACCAGGTGGATGCCGTAGGTGAGCATCCGGCCGGCGACGGCCGTCAGGGTCTGTTCCAGCTCCGGGTAGCTCTGCCGCAGCACCGCCCAGCCGTCGACGACCAGGAAGACGTCGCCGTGGGGGTCCCCCCGGACGGAGTCCGGGGGAGGGGCGTCGGTGTGCCGCCCCCTGGCGCGGGCGCGGCGGTAGCCGGCCATCGACTCGATGCCGAGCTCCCGGAAGCGGGTCTCGCGGGCCTCCATGACCTCCAGGACCTCGGCGACGGTCCGGTTGACGACCTCGGCGTCCAGGCGCCCGGCGACGCCGCCGACGTGCGGCAGGCCGGCGAGGGCGAACAGGGCGCCGCTGAAGTCGAGGCAGTAGAACTGCACTTCCGTCGGCGTGTGGCGCAGCGCGAGGGAGGCGATCAGGGAGCGGACGGCCGTCGACTTGCCGCTGTGCGGGCCGCCGACGACCGCGACGTGGCCGCCGGCACCCGCCAGGTCCAGTTCCAGCGGGTCGCGGCGCTGGTGGAACGGCCGGTCGACGACGCCGATGACGGCGGTCAACCCGGCGTCGCCGCCCGGGCGTTGCGGCCGCCCGACGGGCCCGGGGTGGAGCGCGTCGAGGGGCTCGGGCGCGTCCAGGGGCGGCAGCCAGACCTGGTGGGCCCCCGGGCCCTGGCCGGCCATCTGGCCGACCATCACGCCGAGCACCGTGCTGCCCGGGTCCTCGCCGTCGGTGAACTCGTCGGGTGCCGGCTCCGGTTCGGGCTCGGGCGGGCGTTCGTCGACGGGCACGGGCACCCGGGCGGCGCGGAACGGCCGGACGTCGGCGCCGCCGCCGAGCACGGCCGAGGCGCTGTCGTCGCCGGTGCGGTAGGCGCCGGAGACGTAGGCGGCGCGGAAGCGCCTGAGGGTGGTGGTGTCGGTCTTGAGGTAGCCGTGTCCCGGGGCGCCGGGGAGCCGGGCGGCGTCGGGGACACCGATGGCGGTGCGGCTCTCGGCCTCGGAGAACGTGCGCAGGCCGACGCGGTAGGACAGGTGGGCCTCCAGGCCGCGCAGCTTGCTCTCGTCCAGCCGTTGGGAGGCCAGCAGCAGGTGCAGGCCGAGCGAGCGGCCGAGCCGGCCCATCTGGACGAAGAGCTCGGCGAAGTCCGGCTTCTGCGCGAGGAGTTCGGAGAACTCGTCCACGATGACGAACAGGCTGGGCAGCGGCGGCAGCTCGGCCCCGCGCTGGCGCGCGCGGTCGTAGTCCCGCACGGAGACGAGGTTCCCCGCGTCGCGCAGCACCTCCTGGCGCCGGTTCGTCTCGCCGGAGAGCGCCTCCCGCATCCGGTCCACGAGGCTGAGGTCGTCCTCCAGGTTGGTGATGACGGCCGCCACGTGCGGCAGTTCGGCCATGCCGGCGAAGGTGGCGCCGCCCTTGAAGTCGACGAGGACGAAGTTGAGCTGCTGGGGCGAGTGGGTGGCCGCCATGCCGAGCACCAGGGTCCGCAGGAGCTCGGACTTGCCCGAGCCGGTCGCGCCGACCACCAGGCCGTGCGGGCCCATGCCGCTCTGCGCCGACTCCTTGATGTCCAGTTCGAGCAGGCCACCGTCCCCGGCCACCCCGATGGGCACCCGCAGGCTGTCCCGCATGGGCCTGGCGCGCCACAGGGTGTCCAGGTCGAGCTGCCCGGGGTCCTGGATGCCGAGCAGGCCGGGCAGCGTGTTGACGGCCGTCGTCAGGTCCTCCGCGTCCCCGGTGGTGTCCACGTCCGCGCGGTAGGGGGCGAGTTGCATCGCCAGCGCCTCCGCCTCGGCCACCGTGAGCGCGTCGGCGGTGCCCAGCTCGTCGCGGGTGTCGCCGGCCAGGACCGCGAGCGTGGTGTCCCCGAGCTCCAGCCGCACGCCGTGCGCCTCGGTCAACGCGGCGGCCTGGCCGTCCACGTCGAGCACCGTGACCCCCTGCATGCCGCCGGGCTCCAGCAGCGCCTCGCCGCCGCCGACCAGGCCGCCGTCGACGACGACCAGCAGGTGCGGGAGGTCGGGGTCGGGCGTGGCGCCGCGCTGGAACCGGGTGCGGCGGCTCAGCTCGGTGCCCAGCCACTCCTCCAGCACGGCCAGCGACGGGTGGGTCATCCGCACCGGGCCCACGTGGTCGAGTTCGTCGGGGTGGTGGAGGTGCGGCAGCCACTTCAGCCAGCCCCACTCCGGCCCTTCGACGTCCCGGACGCAGGCCACGACCCGCAGGTCCCGGGGGGAGTGGAACGTCACCGCGTGGGCGATGATCGCGCGGAACAACGCCCGCGCCGCCTCCCGGTCCTCGCCCCCTTCGCCGTTGCCGTTGCCGCTGCCGCTGCCGCTGCCGCCGACGCCGACCGACACGGCCGCGAAGCGCCGCAGCGCGAGCTGCACCGGCAGATCGGGCACCACCGAGTACGTCGTGACGAACCGCTTGAGCGCGACCGCGCACAGCGGGTCCAGGTCCTCCACGGGCGCGGACTCGCCCGGCACCAGCGCCCTCGCCAGGTGGTGCGGGCCGACGCCGACCCGCACCACGCCGAAGTCCGCGTCGCCGCCGCGGCGTTCCCACAGGCGCCGGCTGTCGGCGAGGCACCACAGCTGGCGCGGCTCGGGGGCGCCCCACTCCAGCGCCTCACGCTGCGCCTCGGCGGTGCGCCGCACCTCGGTCCTGGTGCGTTCGAGGTGCCGCAGGTACTCGCGGCGGTCGCTGCGCGCCTGGCCCTTCACCGTGCCGCGCTGCCGCATCAGGAACCCGACGACCATCGCCACGCAGGACACCAGGAACAGCCCACCGACGATGTAGCCGATGGGGCCGCGCCGCATGGCCAGCATGTAGAGCACGGAGCCGAAGCCGCTGAGCGCGGGCAGCACGGTCAGCCAGATGTTGGCCTCCTCCGGCTTCGGCAGCAGCGGGGGTGGCTTCAGCACCAGGTCGTTCGTCGGCACCACCGGCCGCGCCACCCGCGCCGGCCGCCGCACCACGGTCGTCGGCCCGCTCATGGCCGGCTCCCCTGGCCGCGGCGCCACGCGTCGCGCAGTCCCCCGGCCTCGCCCCTCGCGAAGTCGTTCCTGACCTCGTCCCGGCCGAGCACGCCGGCCCGGTCGTGGGTCGTCCGGTCCCCGCTCCGGCCGCCGCGGGCGGAGTCCGGGCCCACCCGGGCCGACTCCCGGAACCCGTCCGGGATGACGTACCGACCGTCTTCGGACATGGCTGTCCCCCTCTCTCGTGCTTCCGCTGGTTTTCCGCCGGCTCCGCCCGCCCGGTTCGCCCGGTTCGCCCGCCGGTCCCGGCTACTCGCCCAGTACGCCCCGGCCGGCGTGCCGGTGCGCGGACCACACGTCCGGGTCCTCGGTGAGGTCGGTGGGCCGGCCCTGCCGGCCCGACTCGCGGGAACCGTCACCGTTCGACCGGCCCCCCGCGCCGGTCGAGGCCGGTGGCGGGGCGAACGGCCGACCGCCCTGCGCCGCCTCACGCATCGCGAACCGCTGGGCGACCGCGGCGCGTTGGTTCAGGTTGCGTTGCGCCTCGCGCAGCACCTGCTGCCGGGCGGGCCCCTGATGGGCGACGCTCGGCGGCACCATCCCGCCGTACATCCCGCCGAGTCCGCCGCCCCCGCCGACGGCCCCCACGCCGCCGCCGAGCGCGGCGAGGCCGATGCCGGTGGCCGTCGCGCCGGGCCCGCCGCCGAGCCCGGAGAGCCGGGTCGCGTACTCGGTGGACTCGCCGAACGGCAGCCCGGTCACGGGGTCGATCCACCGGCCGCTGCCCGGGTCGAACTCGCGGCCCGTCGCCGGATCGACCAGGAACCCGGTGTTCGGGCTCTGCACCCAGCCGCCGAACTCGCCGTCCTCCGAGCCCAGTACCGACAGGTACGAGGGGTACTCGCCCCCTCCCGGCCGGGCGTCGGCGGCCGGCGGGCTCCCCTCGATCATGTTGTCCCCGTCGTCCGCCGCCGGGCCGGGCCTTCGGGTTCCCGGTCGGTCGTCCGAGGGGATGCGCTGGTCGCCGTCCCTCGGCGCGGACTGGCGGGAGGCGTCGGCGGTGACCGTGCCGCCCCGCTCGGGGGCGGCCGGCGCGTCGCCGCCGGTCACCCGGCGCACGTCCTGGCCGAGTTGTTCCAGCACGCTCCTGGCCTCCGCGAGCAGCCGTTCCTGTTCCTCCTCCCCGCGGCCCGCCGCGCTCACCATGGCGGGACTGATCGCGTCGGCCGGCAGGTCCACCTGGGCCGCCTCGTACGCGACGAGCAGGGTCAACGCCCGCTCCGTGGCCCGGGCCGACGCCTCCCCGGCGGCGTGCAACTGGCCGGCGACCCGCTGCGCCACCGTGCTCGCGCCGTCGGCCCAGGCCGCAGTGGAGCCGAGCCGGTCGGCCAGCTCGGCCAGCCCGGCGCCCCGCTCGGCCTCGGCGTTCGTGGCCGCGTTCGCGAGCCGGTCACGCTCCGCGGTCCCCGCGGTGGCCAGGGCCGTCCACGCCTGCGCCACCGCGTGGATCGTCACGTGCTGGGCGCTGAGAATGCGCCCGATGACCGCCATGAACTCCTCGTCGGTCGCCATCGCGCTCACCCCGCCCCGCTCGTCGAGGGCACCTGCGCCCCGCCCAGCGCGGAGGAGAGGCGCTGGACGGCCTCGCCCGCCGCGACGAGCCGGCCGCGCGCCGCCTGGTCGGTCTCGTCGGCGATCTCGGCCATCCGGTAGGCGCTGTCGCTGATGTCCTGCACGGTCAGCCCGGTCCAGCCCAGCTCGTCGGCCATGGTGCTGGCGGCCGACTCCAGCGCCCGCTCGGCGAGTTCACCGCCGGGCACCTGCCCGAACAGCCCGCCGGCACCGCCGACCCCGTCGAACGCCGCCCGCATCGCGGCGAGTCGCTCGCTGTCCCTGGCGTGATCCCCCGCCTGCCGCGCGGCGCCGGGGTTCAGGTCCACGTCGCCTGTCTCCGTCATGGCTCAGCGTCCGCCGCCCATGGCCGCCCGCACCATCGCGGCGCCGCCCTCGTTGCCGATCGTCTGCACGTCGCGCATCGCGGTGTTCTGCGCGGTCACGCCGTCGTCGAACCCGGCGGACTCGCGGCGGAACGTCTCGTCGCGGTCGTTGAGCACCTGCCCGATGCCGGCGTCCACCTGGCCCTGCTCGACCAGGCTGAGCAGCTGGGTGTGCACGTTGTTCCAGATCTCGGTGTACTGCGCCTGCTGGCTCCTCGTCTGCGTCTGGATCGCGTCGAGGCCCTCGTTGGTGAACCTGATGAGGCCGCCGTCGTACGTCATGTCCCCCTGCCTTTCGTTGTCGGTGGTCGTCGCGCGGTGCCGTCGTCGCGCGGTGTGCCGGAGGGCGCCGGTCAGATGCCCTGGGCCACGCCCAGGTCGATCCGGACGCCGGAGGTGTCGACGCGGCTCAGCGCGCTCTCCGCGTTCGCGTCCGTCTCCCGGCCGGTGTTCGCCGTCAGCCCCAGGTCCTGCGACAGTCCGTCCAGCGCGTGGGCCAGTGCCTGCCCCGCGCGCCCCAGGTCCTCGTAGGTCGCCACGGCCCTGCTGGTGCCGCCGCCGTTGTAGGCGGAGCTCACGTTGGCGCTGTGGGCGCCGATCCCCGTGGCCACCCCTTCCATGTCCGTGTACGCCTGCTGGATGATCCCCATGACCCGCTCGACCTCTTCGGGAGCGAGCTTCACCTCATCGCTCATCGCCGTTTCCCCCTCGCTCGGACGTGCTCGGACGTGCTCACACTCCGCCGGTTCGACTGCTCGGGCTCGGCCCGTCGGCGGCAGAAACGAGTCTGTGGCGGTCGGGAGGCGCCGGGCAACGGCCGCCGGCCGTCCCGGACAGCCGACCGGCGTCCGGCCTGGTCAGCGGCCCGTCCGGACGGGAATCCGGACAGGGACCAGACGGTCCGGGACCCCGCGGCGGGTCGGCGGGTCGGCGGGT
>NZ_SMKI01000220.1 GCF_004348415.1 Streptomyces hainanensis | reverse complement strand
TCGTGGCAGTGGTGCACGCCGCCGGCGAGCATCAGGTCGCAGCGGCCGGTGGCGAGTTCGCGGACGGCGTGGTCGACGGCGACCAGCGAGGAGGCGCAGGCGGCATCCACCGTGTAGGCGGGGCCGCCGGGGCCGCCGGAGCGGCCCGGGCCCACGGAGGGCGCGGGCCCGGCACCCGGCTTCGCCGGGGCCGCCGGCCTGGCCGGCCCGGCCAGGGCTCGGCATCCGCGAGGTCGGGTGGCCATGCCCCCGCCAGGGGGCCCGGGCTACAGCCAGCCGCGTTCGCGGGCGAGGCGGACCGCCGTGTGGCGGTTCTCGGCGCCGAGTTTGGTGGCGGCGGCCGACAGGTAGTTGCGGACGGTGCCGGGGGCCAGGCCGGCGCGGACCGCGATCTCGGCGATCGGGGCGCCGTCGGCGGCCAGTTCGAGGACCTCGGCCTCCCGCTCGGTCAGCGGCGAGTCGCCGGCGCTGATCGCGTCCGCCGCGAGCTCGGGGTCGACGTAGCGGTTGCCCGCGTGCACGGTGCGGATGATCTCCGCGAGCCGGGACGCCGACACCGTCTTCGGCAGGAAGCCCCGCACCCCGGCGGCGAGCGCCCGCTTCAGATGGCCGGGGCGGGCGTGGCCGGTGACGATCAGCGTGACGCACTCCGGGACCTCGCGGCGCAGCGCCCCGGCCACGGCCAGCCCGTCCGCTCCCGGCATCGCCAGGTCGAGGACCGCCACGTCCGGCCGGTGGGCCCTGGCCATCGCCAGCGCCTCGGGGCCGGTGGCCGCCTCGGCCACCACGGCCAGGTCGTCCTCGAGACCGAGCAGCGCGGCCAACGCGCCTCTGATGAGGTGTTCGTCGTCCGCCAGCAGCAGTCGGATCACGCGTCGCCCCCCAGCCGTACCTCGGCCGTCAGCCGGAACGAGCCGCCCGCGTCGGCCGCCGTCGTCAGCGAGCCGCCGAGCGCCGCGAGCCGCTCCCGCAGCCCGGCGAGACCCGACCCCGCCCCCAGGGCGGGGCTCCGCGCGCCGTTGTTCTCCATGACGAGCACCACCCTGCCCGGCGCCGACCGCCGCAGCCGCACGGCGCACCGGTCCGCGTCGGCGTGCCGCAGCACGTTGGTGGTGCCCTCCCGCACCACCCAGCCGAGCGCCGACTGCACCTGGGCCGGCAGCCCGGACGACGCGCTGTCCTCGATGTGGCAGCTGATGCCGGCCGCCTCCAGCACCCCCCGGGCGCCGGCCAACTCCGCGTGCAGATCGGCCGCCCGATAGCCCCGCACCACTTCCCGCATCTCCGCCTGTGACTCCCGGGCTATTCGCTGGACCTCGGTCATCTGGGCCACCATCTGGTCGGCCACGGCCTCCGACCCCGCCGGGCCGCGCCGCGCGAGCCGCACCGCGAGCTCGCTCTTGAGCGCGATCACCGACAGGTTCCGCCCCAGCACGTCGTGCAGGTCGCGGCCGAACCGCAGCCGCTCCTCAGCCACCGCGAGCCTGGCCTCCGTCTCCCGGGCGGCGTCGAGCCGGTGCATCACCCGCAGCGTCCACGCGGAGGTGCGGTGCAGGGCCCCCATCAGCACCGCGCCCGCGGCGGTCGCCGCCACCACGATGACGACCGCGACGGCCGTGGCCCCCAGCGCCGCGCCCCCGAGGCCCACCGCCACCACCGGCAGCGCCGCGACGCGCAGCCCCTGCCTGATCGGCAGCGCCATCGCCACCGGGGCCGCGGAGTAGACGGCCAGGTAGACGGGGATCGTGCTGCTCTCCTTCGGCAGCCCGCCCACCGCCATGGTGACGAACACCGCGGCCATCCCGGCGAGCGTCAGCGCCGTGTAGCCGAGGAGCAGCCGGTCGGGGCGGGGGCCGGCGCCGAGATAGGCCCGCAGCGCGGCCCCGTTCGCCACCACGCTGGCCGCGACATGGGCCGTGCCCACCAGGCCGGCGACCGCCAGGCCCCACACGGCGCTCTCCTCGGCGTCCCGCGCCATGCCGAACACGATCAGCGCCGCCTCGGCCGCGCAGAACGCGTACAGCGACGCCGCCGTGTACAGGTGGACCCGCTTCAGCTGGCTGGCCCGGCGCGACGACTCCCACCAGCCGAACCAACGCACCACGCACCTCCTCGGAACTCTCGGGATGCCTACCGCCGAGGCTCCCAGTAGAACCACCGTCGCACAGCGAGCACCGAGAGCACCGTCCAGGCCAGGGCGCCCGCCACCGCGCTGATCAACTCGCCGGCGCTCAGGCCGCCGAGCCAGCCGCCGGAGACGAGCCGCATCACCCCGGTGACCGGCAGCAGTTCCAGGAAGCTGGCCACCCGGTCAGGAAACACCTCGAGCGGCACCGTGAGACCGGAACCGAAGAGCGAGATGAACAGCAGTGGCGTCCCGGTGATCTGCGCGCTCTCCACCGTCCTGGTCAGCCCGGCGGTGGCCAGTGCGAGCGCGCTCAGCAGCACCACGCCGAGCAGCACCCCGAGCAGCAACACCAAGGGAGAGGCGGGCGCCCGGACGTCGAGCAGCAGGGTGCCCGCGGTCACCAGCACCACGCACTGCGCCAGGGCCAGCACCACAGAAGGCAGCGCGGCACCCGCCAGGATCTCCAGATCCCGCAGTTCCCCGGCACGCAGCCGCTTGAGCACCCGCTCCTCGCGACGCGTCACATAGACCGGCAGCACCCCCAGATAGACGACGATGAGCAGCACCGAGCCGATCCCGCCGGTCAGCACCGCGTCGGCGCGGCTCAGCGAGGTGTCGTCGAGGTCGATGAGCCGCGACGACGAGTACGAGCTGCCCACCATCACCAGCGGCAACAGCAGCGCCACGAACGCGGCCGAGCGGTTGCGCATCAGCAGCGTGAGCTCCATCCGGGCCAGCGCCCGCACCCGCTGCCAGCCGGTGCTGCCCCCGGCGTCAGGGCCGCTTCCCCGGGCCGCCGATACCTGCACCGTGCTCATGCCACGACCTCCCGCACCGACTCGTTCCCCCGGGCGGCTATGCCGAGGAAGACCTCCTCCAACGTGGCCGACCGCGCGTCGAGGGCGGCCAGCTCGATCCCCTGGTCCCGGGCCCACAGCAGCAGCTCGGTCAGCGAGCGCTGCATCTCCCGCGTCTCCACCAGCACCCTGCCCCCCTCGCCGGCCACCGCCGGCACCGGCAGCGCCCCGATCGGGACCCCGGCCGGCAGCCCGAACCTGATCCGGGCCGGCTGTTCGGCCATCACCTCGGCCGGCGTGCCGGAGACCACGATCCGGCCCTCGTTCATGATCGCCAGCTGGTCGGCCAGCTCCTCGGCCTCCTCCAGGTAGTGCGTGGTCAGCAGCACCGTGACGCCCTCGTCCCGCAGGACCCGGACCAACTCCCAGGCGTCCCTCCGCGCCTGGGGGTCGAATCCGGTGGTCGGCTCGTCGAGGAACAGCACCTCGGGCCGCCCCGTCAGCGCGAGCGCCAGGTCGAGCCGCCGCCGCTCGCCGCCGGAGAGCTGCTTGACCCGCACATCGGCCCGCCGGCCGAGGCCCACCAGCGACAGGGACTCGACGACCGGCCTGGCGCGGGTCGTGCACCCCGCCCACATCCGCGCCGTCTCGCCGACGGTCAGCTCGGCCGGGAAGCCCCCCTCCTGGAGCATCAACCCGATCCGCGGCCGCACCGCGAAGCGGTCCAGATACGGATCGTGCCCGAGGACCCGCACCTGCCCGCCGTCCGCCGGGGCGAGGCCCTCGAGCAGCTCCACCGTCGACGTCTTCCCGGCGCCGTTCGTCCCCAACAGGGCGAACACCTCGCCGCGCCGCACCGTGAAGTCGAGGCCGCGCACGGCCTCGTGGTCCCCGTAGCGGCGGCGCAGCCCATTCACTTCGATCACGTTCTCCGTCACGGTTCCAGGCTCGCCGCCGGCCCACCCCACCGGTACTGCCGGACGTCAGGACTTCCACCTGACAAATGTCAGGTCGGAACCGACCGCGCACCCGACGAAAGTAAGGAAACGCGACGAAGGGCCCGGTCTTGGAAGACCGGGCCCTTCACATGAGCGGACGACGAGATTCGAACTCGCGACCCTCACCTTGGCAAGGTGATGCTCTACCAACTGAGCCACGTCCGCATGTGCCCACCACTGTACCCCATCCAGAGGACCGGTCCAGCGGTCAGAGCGGGTGACAGGAATCGCACACTGCGCCTCCCCCTTGGAAAGGGGGTGTTCTGCTACTGAACTACACCCGCGCGACCTGGGGTTGGGAGCCTCTCCGGCTCCGCTCCCTGCGGCGCGCTCCAGACTCTAGCCGACCACCCCGGGTTCATGGCAAGTCGGCTCAATGGCCCGACGCCTCAATGCCCCGAAGAGTGCGCCTCGTTGAACGCGTCGTACACCTTGCGCGGGATCCGGCCGCGGGCCGGCACGTCGAAGCCGTTGGAGTCGGCCCAGGCCCGCACCGTCTTGGGGTCGGGCGCCACGGCGGTGTGGTGGAAGGCTTTGCCGGACTTCGCGCGCTTACGTCCGGCTTCCACATACGGGGCGAGCGTGGTCCGCAGCTTCTCCGCGTTGTCGGTGCTGAGGTCGATCTCGTAGCTCTTCCCGTCGAGGCCGAAGGCAATCGTTTCGGACGCTTCGCCGCCGTCGATGTCGTCGGCGAGTGTGACCACTACACGCTGTGCCACGAATATCGGTCCTTTCGGGAGCGGCGGCCCGGCCCGGTGCCGCCCGCTCTCCCAGTAGATCGCGAGCGAGGGTTCTTTAATTTGTACTGGATCGGCATGCTAATGCGAAGAGGGCGAATTCGGCATCACGTCGTGATCGCATCCCATGCCGCACGGGGACCCTACGTTTTCCTTCAGGTTTCCCGGAAGGGTTTCCGGGCTCGATACCTTAACGTGACCGAAGCGCACCTATCTACCCGGGTAGATTTCCCCGCCCGGTAGGCTGAGCGAAGCGTCATGCACACCATCACCGCACCATCACCGGGAGTACCAGTGGCTCGCGTCGTAGTCGACGTCATGCTCAAGCCGGAGATCCTCGACCCCCAAGGCCAGGCGGTTCAGCGGGCCCTCCCGCGCCTCGGATTCGAGGGCGTGGCCGACGTCCGCCAGGGCAAGCGCTTCGAGCTCGAGCTGGCCGGGCCGGTCGACGAGGCGGCCCTGGAGCGGGTCCGTGAGATGGCCCGCACGTTTCTCGCCAACACCGTGATCGAGGACTTCCGCGTCCGGGTGGCGGAGGAAGTCGAGGAAGAAGGTGTCGGCCGGTGACAACTCGTGTAGGAGTCGTCACATTTCCCGGCTCTCTCGACGACCGTGACGCGGCCCGCGCGGTAAAGCTCGCAGGTGCCGAGCCGGTCGCGCTCTGGCACGGCGACAAAGACCTCCGCCAGGTGGACGCCGTGATCCTTCCGGGCGGTTTCTCCTATGGCGACTATCTTCGGTGCGGTGCGATCGCCCGATTCTCGCCCGTGATGGAAACGATCGTCGAGCAGGCCAGGGCGGGGCTGCCCGTGCTCGGCATCTGCAACGGTTTCCAGGTGCTGTGCGAATCACATCTGCTGCCCGGTGCGCTGACCCGCAATGATCATCTGCACTTCATCTGCCGCGACCAGCGGCTTCGCGTGGAGAACGCCGACACCGCCTGGACCGCCGACTTCGCCGCCGGCCAGGAGATCACCGTCCCGCTGAAGAACGGCGAGGGCGGCTACGTCGCCGACGAGCGCACCCTGGACGAGCTGGAGGCCGAGGGCCGGGTGGTCTTCCGCTACCTGGACGTCAACCCCAACGGCTCCCGCCGCGACATCGCCGGGATCACCAACGCCGCCGGCAACGTCGTCGGCCTGATGCCCCACCCCGAGCACGCCGTGGAGGCCCTCACCGGCCCGACCACGGACGGCCTGGGGTTCTTCACCTCGGTCCTGAGGAAGCTGGTCGCCTGATGTCCCCGACTTCCCACGCCCGCCCGCAGCTCGACACCGTCAAGCACGCCGCCGAGACCCCCGACACCCCGCTGCCGTGGGCCGAACTCGGCCTCAAGCAGGACGAGTACGAGCGGATCACGCAGATCCTCGACCGCCGCCCGACCGGCGCCGAGCTCGCCATGTACTCGGTGATGTGGTCCGAGCACTGCTCCTACAAGTCGAGCAAGGTCCACCTGCGCCAGTTCGGCGAGAAGGCCCCGGCCAGCGACGCGCTGCTGGTCGGCATCGGCGAGAACGCCGGCGTCGTCGACGTCGGCCAGGGCTACGCCGTCACCTTCAAGGTCGAGTCGCACAACCACCCGTCCTACATCGAGCCCTACCAGGGCGCGGCCACCGGCGTGGGCGGCATCGTCCGCGACATCCTCGCCATGGGCGCCCGCCCCGTCGCCGTGATGGACCCGCTGCGGTTCGGCGCCGCCGACCACCCCGACACCCACCGGGTGCTGCCCGGCGTGGTCGCCGGCATCGGCGGCTACGGCAACTGCCTCGGCCTGCCCAACATCGGCGGGGAGGTCGTCTTCGACTCCTGCTACCAGGGCAACCCGCTGGTCAACGCGCTGTGCGTGGGCGTGATGCGGCACGAGGACATCCACCTCGCCAAGGCCACGGGCCCCGGCAACCGGGTCATCCTCTACGGCGCCCGCACCGGCGGCGACGGCATCGGCGGCGTCTCCGTGCTCGCCTCCGAGACCTTCGACGACAGTGGGAAGCCCGCCAAGCGCCCCGCCGTCCAGGTCGGCGACCCGTTCCAGGAGAAGCTGCTCATCGAGTGCACCCTGGAGATCTTCGCCGAGGGCCTGGTCGCCGGCATCCAGGACCTGGGCGGCGCCGGCCTGTCCTGCGCCACCTCCGAGCTGGCCTCGGCCGGCTCGGGCGGCATGCGGATCGACCTCGACACCGTGCCGCTCCGCGACGCCTCGCTCTCCCCCGAGGAGATCCTGATGAGCGAGTCGCAGGAGCGGATGTGCGCGGTCGTCACGCCGGAGAACGAGGCGCGCTTCCTGGAGATCTGCGCCAAGTGGGACGTGATCGCCACCGTCATCGGCGAGGTCACCGAAGGCGACCGGCTGGAGATCTTCTGGCGCGGCGAGCAGATCGTGGACGTGCCGCCGCGCACCGTCGCCCACGAGGGCCCGGTCTACCAGCGCCCGTTCGCCCGCCCCGACTGGCAGGACGCGCTCCAGGCGGACGACGCGGGCGCGCTGCCCCGCCCGCGGACGGCCGACGAACTGCGCGCGCAGGTGCTGCGGCTGGTCGGCTCGCCGAACCAGGCCGACAAGTCCTGGATCACCGACCAGTACGACCGCTACGTGCTCGGCAACACCGTCCTGGCCCAGCCCGAGGACGGCGGCATGATCCGGATCGACGAGGACACCAACCTCGGCGTCGCGCTCGCCACCGACGGCAACGGCCGGTACGCCAAGCTCGACCCGTACGCGGGCGCGCAGCTCGCCCTGGCCGAGGCCTACCGCAACGTGGCCGCCACCGGCGCCCGGCCGCTGGCCGTGACCGACTGCCTCAACTTCGGCTCGCCCGAGGACCCGGCCGTGATGTGGCAGTTCGCCGAGGCCACCCGTGGGCTGGCCGACGCCTGCCAGACGCTGGGCACCCCGGTCACCGGCGGCAACGTCTCGCTCTACAACCAGACCGGCGAGGTCGCCATCCACCCCACCCCGGTGGTCGGCGTGCTCGGCGTGATCGACGACGTCACCCGCCGCACGCCGATGGCGTTCACCGAGCCGGGCCAGCTGATCTACCTGCTCGGCGACACGGCCGAGGAGTTCGGCGGCTCGGCCTGGTCCCAGGTGGTGCACGACCACCTCGGCGGCCGGCCGCCGCGCGTCGACCTGGCGGCGGAGCGGCTGCTCGCCGAGATCCTGATCGCCGCCTCCCGGGACGGCATGGTCGACGCGGCCCACGACCTCTCGGACGGCGGCCTGATCCAGGCCGTCACCGAGTCCTGCGTGCGCGGCGGCCTCGGCGCCAGGCTCGTCGTGCCGGACGGTCTCGACCCGTTCACCTTCCTGTTCTCCGAGTCCACGGCGCGCGCCGTGGTGGCGGTGCCGCGCAGCGAGGAGACCCGGTTCACCGACATGTGCGTGGCCCGCTCCCAGCCGGTCACCAGGATCGGCGTGATCGACGGGGACGCGATCGAACTCCAGGGCCGGTTCGCCATCCCGCTGGCCGAGCTCCGCGAGGCCGGCGAGCGCACCCTGCGGGCGCTGTTCGCCTGACGTCCGTCGGCGGGCCGGGCGCGACAAGCCCGGCCCGCCGCTCGTTTTGGTGAACTCTCCATGATCGGCTAGAGTCTGAGGCACGAGGTCGGAGGGCAGGCCGAAAGGCTCAACTCCCCATCGTGCGGGTGTAGTTCAGTAGTAGAACACCCCCTTTCCAAGGGGGAGGCGCAGTGTGCGATCCCTGTCACCCGCTCCAGAGTTCAACCCTTCAGGCCAGCAGCCTCGCGCAACACGTCGTCGAGGGGGCTGGCCTTTGTGCCGAACACCTTCTCGATCCGTGACGCGTCGAGGGTGAACGGCCGGTGCGACAGGTGCGCCGTCTCCTCCACTTCGCCCCAGAGCGGATCCGTCAGGGCGAGCGTCGCCAGCTCCCGGTCGCTCAGCGTCGCCAGCCGGGGCTCCGGCGCCCCCGCCAACTCGGCCAGCCGGCCGGCCACCTCCCGCACCGAGGCGTTGATCGCCGGCGCGTGCCACGGCCGCCCCCAGGAGCGGTCGTCCCGCGCCACCGCCACCAGGGCCCGCGCCACGTCGTCGGTGGCCGCGTAGCCGTGCGGCGTGTCCAACTCCTGGGGAGTCAGGGCCAGCCGCCCGGCCAGCACCTGCGCCTGCACCGTGAGGGTGAACACCGACAGCACACCCGCGCCCAGGAACTGGCCGGCCCGCACCTCCGTCGCCCGCACCCGCCCCGCCGCGTGCGCCTCGGCCGCCTCCTCCCACATACGTGCGCGCACCCGGCCCTTGGGGCCGGTCGCGTCGAGGGGGTGCTCCTCGGTGAGGGGCCCGTCCACCGGGCCGTAGCCGTAGACGTTGCCGAGCATCACATAGTCGGCCCCGCTCCGCTCGGCCGCCGCGAGGATCGCCCGGTAGAGCGGCGGGACCGTGGTCGGCCAGGTGTGATACGGCGTGATCGCGCAGTTGAACACGGTGTCCGCGCCCTCGGCCAGCCGGGCGAGCCGGTCCGCGTCGGCCGGGTCGCCCGCGTCGAGCGCGATCCGCTCGACCAGCGGGTGCTCGGGGCCGCCGCCACTCCTGGTGACGATCCGCACCCGCTCGCCGTCGTCCGCGAACAGCCGCGCCGCGGTCCTGGCCGCGGCGCCGGCTCCCACGATGACCCGCAGAGACATGCTTCCTCCCCTAGCCGTGCGCCCGTACGGCCGGGAACATCCGGTCCCCGGCGGGCGCTGTCCCACTGTGCGGGCCGCGACCTCGCGTCGGCAGGGCCCCGATCGCCGAGCCTCCGGAGGATCTGGCCATGCGACGGATCGCCTTCCTCGCCGTGCCGCCCGTCTTCGCGTACGACCTGTCCATCACCCAGATGCTGCTCGGCGCGGCCGAGTTGGCGGGTGGCCCGGCGTACCGCGTCACCACGCACACCGCCCGCCCCGGCCGGGTGGCGGCCGTCGGCGGGCCCGACATGCTCGTTCCCGACGGCCTGGCCGGGTTGGGCGCGCTGAGCGGGGGCGACACGGTCGTCGTCGTCGGCGGCGGCGCCCGGGAGGACGTCGCGCCGGCCGTGCTCGACGCGGTACGGCGGTCCGCCGACGCGGGCCGGCGGGTCGCCGCCATCTGCACCGGCACCTTCGTGCTGGGCCACGCCGGCCTGCTCGACGGGCGGCGCGCGACCACCCACTGGGGGCTCACCGACCAGCTCGCGCGCCGCTTCCCCGCGGTGACCGTGGAGCGTGACGCGCTCCACGTCGTGGACGGCCCGATCGTGACCTCGGCCGGCGCCGGCGCCGCCGTCGAGCTGTGCCTCCACCTCATCAGGACCGACCACGGCTCGGCGGTGGCCGCCGCGGCCGGCCGGCTGGCGGTCGTGGGCCCGCCGCGCCCGGGCGACCAGCCGCAGCTCGTCGGGACGCCGCTGCCCCACGTCCCGGAACGCTCGCTCGCCGACACCCGCGCCTGGGCGCTGCGCCGCCTCGACCGCCCGCTCGCCCTGGCGGACCTCGCCGCCCACGCCGGCGTCAGCACCCGCACCCTCACCCGCCGCTTCCACGCCGAGACCGGCCTCAGCCCGCTGCGCTGGCTGCTGCGCCAACGCGTCGACCGCGCCCGGCAGTTGCTGGAGACCACCGATCTGCCGATGGACCGCGTCGCCCACCACAGCGGCCTCGGCTCCGCCGACTCGCTGCGGCAGCACCTGGTGCGGGCGCTCGGCGTCACCCCCAGCGCGTACCGCGCCGCCGCGGGCGGAAACCGGGCGACGGTGGAGGGCGGGGCGTCATAGCCTGCCGCCCCATGACCGATCACCGGGATCACCTGGAACACGTGGCACGTAACCGTCACTACTGGGACGAGGTGGCCGCCGGCCACCACGGCCCGCTGGCCAGGGCCCAGTGGGCGCTGACCGAACCACGCTGGGGGCTGTGGGCCACGCCCGAGTCCGAGGCCCGGTTACTGCCGCCCGACCTGCCGGGCGCCCGGGTCGTCGAGCTGGGCTGCGGCACCGCCTACGTCTCCGCCTGGCTGGCCAGGGCCGGCGCGCGCCCGGTCGGGATCGACGTCTCCGCGTCCCAGCTGGCCACCGCCCGCGCGATGCAGGCCGAGTTCGGCCTCGACTTCCCCCTCGTCCTCGGCAGCGCCGAGGACGTCCCCTATCCGGACGACTCGTTCGACCTGGCCATCAGCGAGTTCGGCGCCTCCCTCTGGTGCGACCCGGACCGCTGGATCCCCGAGGCCGCCCGCCTGCTGCGCCCCGGCGGCCGGCTGGTCTTCTCGCGGTACGCGCCGCTGTACGCCCTCACCGTCTCGCCGGCCGGCAGCGCCACGACCACCCTGCACCACCCGCACTTCGGCGGCCTCGGCCGCATCGACCGGGGCGACCGCGTCGAGTTCGTCCCCTCCCACGGCGAGACGCTGCGGACGCTGCGGGCCAGCGGCTTCGTGGTCGAGGACCTGATCGAGATCCGGGCCCCGGCCCCGGCGCACCGGGAGTTCGACGAGGTGTCGTCGGAGTGGGCGCACCGCTGGCCGAGCGAGGAGATCTGGAAGGCGACGCTGGGGCCGGCACCCGTCAGCGCAGCGTGAGCACGTTCCCGGTGACGAGGTGGGCCTCGGGCGAGACGAGGAAGGCGATGGTCCGCGCCACCTCGGCCGGGTCCGCGACGTGGAAGTGGGTGGTGCTGGTGGCCACGAAGGCGCGGACCTCGTCGGTGATCCAGCCGGTGTCGGTCACCGGCGGGTGCACCACGTTGGCGGTGATGCCGAGTTCCGCCAACTCGGCGGCGGCGGACAGCGTGTAGTGGGTCTGGGCGGCCTTGGCCGCGCCGTACGACACCTCGCCGGGGAAGCCGAGCTCGCCGCCGCCGGACGTCAGCCCCACGATGCGCCCCCAGCGCGCGCCGCGCGCCCGGTGCCGGCGGGCCAGCTCGCCGATCAGCAGCGCCGGTGCCCGGGTGTCCACGGCGAACTGCCGCTGCCACGTGTCGGCCGTGACCGGCCGCAGTTCCCGCCCGAACCTGTCCTTCGGCTCCGGGGTGAAGGTGTCCTGGATCCAGCCCGACGCGTTGTTGACGAGGATGTCGACCGGTCCGAGCTCCGCCTCGGCGGCGTCGAAGATCGCGGCCGGCGCGTCGGGGTCGGTGAGGTCCGCCTCGAAACCGGCCGCCCGCCCGCCGGCCCGGCGGATCTCCTCGACCACCGCCTCACCCGGCCCGGTCCCGTCGAGGCGGAGGTAGCTCACCAGCACGGCGGCGCCCCGCGCGGCCACCTCGCGCGCCGTCGCCGCGCCGATCCCGTGGTTGGCGCCCGTCACGATCGCCACGTGCCCGTTCAGTGTTCCCTCTGGCATGCGGCCGATCCTCACAGACGACGGAGCGTCACCGCACCGGTTTTACCGTGCGGCTGGCGCGCGGCCCGTCGAGCCCCCGCGAGACGACCCTGCTGGGGGTGGTCCCGCTGCCGAGCGCGCCGCCGCCGATGACGATCGTGTGGAGGGGCCCTGGGCGTCAGAGGTGGATGCCGTCGGCGACGGAGGAGGTCGGCGTCGCGAGAATGGCGTCGAAGGCGTCGAGGGCGGGGGTGCTCAGGAAGGTGTTCTGCAGCCGGATGTGGTCGGGGCCGCCGCCGTCGGGTGTCTCGCGCCGTGCCCGGCGGAGGTCGGCGAGGGCGAGGCCGAGGTCGGCCATGGCGCGGAACTGGTAGTCCCCCTGGCAGGCGCCTTCGAGGCGGCGGAACGCGATGTCGTAGCTCTGCCGGTCGCTCCGGGAGACGTACAGCGGCTCGACGGCGCGGAACCGGATGAGCAGGCGCGTCAGAGCCGCGCTGAGGGCGTCCTGTTCGGCGGCGGCCAGGCGTGCCCAGGCGGGTGCGGCGTCGGCCGCCGAGCCGCCGGCGAACGACCCGGCGATCCGCGTCGTGGTCTCCAGCACCGGCAGGGTGTCGGGATCGACCGCGCGCAGGTTGTCGGCGACGGGGGCCAGGGCGGGCAGCAGGGAGCCGCCGGCCGCCGGGATGTCGGCGCCGGCGAACCGTACCGGCGTTCGCCGATCGCGACGACGCGCGCGTCGCCGACGACGTCGCGTAGCGGCTCCAGGTCGTCGAGCGCCGCGGCCGGGTCGTGTTCGGTGAGCGGGACGGCGGCGTCGCGCAGCCAGTCGGTGAACGGGCGGGGGC
>NZ_SMKI01000021.1 GCF_004348415.1 Streptomyces hainanensis | reverse complement strand
TGCATTACGGTGGGGCATGAGGGCCTTCTGATGCTCGGTGGAGATGTCGCAATCCACACCGAAGCCGGAAGGCCCTCACTCGTTCAAGACCACGACCACATGTCGTCCGTCACCAACCTCCGTGGACGGAACACCTAGGCCGCCGGCCGTTTCCGCCCTACAGTTCGAGAACGCGCCGAAAGTATCGGCGGGCCTGTTGCCAATTGAGCGCTCTCAGGCCCTGTGGTAGTCAACACGAGGCCGTTCTACGGCGCTGGCGCTCCTACGCGAGACCGGGGGACGATTTCCGTCGGTGGGGGGCGACGGCGTGGACGAGTCCAGCAAGGGGATCGTGGCGGGACGATCCTCGCACGTGCGTGGAGCAGCCGGTCACCGACAGGTTCGGCACCGCGCCCATGAAACACCCCCGCACGCGCGGGGACCACTGCCCGCGCCGGATGCCTCTGGCGCGGGCCTTCGTGGTCCCCCCGCAGGCGGGGGTGTTTCGTCCTTGGTCCGGTTGTGGGACGATCCCCGCTCGTTCAGGGCGAACGTGCCGGTGGTCTCGGTGTTCAGGATGACGGCGGGACGACCTCCGGTGACAGCGGCCAAGAAAAATTGGCTCTTCGGTGCTCTCCGTGAAAGTGCGGTCAGACGGCCACGGAGTACGCGGCGTCGGAGGAGGTCGAAGGGGTGTCCTTGCGCGGCGTCGGCTGGCTGCTGGCGGGGGGAAGGATGCAGGACGTAATTCCATCGCCGTGGAGGGGCGTGGTGGGTCAGCGGTACGGCGGCAATCTCAGCATCGCTGACCGCGCAGTCAGCCGGAAATATAGGCGACAGCGTCGTGACTGTGAATGCTCTCAAGGTTCCGTACACGCACTGCGTGGATTAGCCCCCGTTCACGACAGGCCTGGCTGATGTCCCGCGCCATGTCCTCGACGAACACAGGGTGATCGTAGGCCTGCATCGTCAGAACGCGCTCATCGGGGCGCTTCACCAAAGGCACCACCGGGGCAGACGCACACCCCTCTAGGAGTCGTATGGCCTCCTGAACGCTGAAGGGGTAGGGGTTGTCCCCACCCCCCGTTACGGAGAGCTTAACGCGGCTACGTTGGTTGTGAGCGCCGTAGTCAGAAATCGCTTTCGAGCATGGGCACAAACTGGTTACCTCGGTTGTGACCGACGTAGTCACGGTTGTGTCGCCGTCGACCCATCGACCTTCAAAACTGACGTCATGGACTCGACAGGATTCTTCGCCGCTCGCAGGCGCCACCACGGTTGTGCTCAATGAGACGTCGATCGTCACGGCAATCGCAGGTGCGTCCAGGAGGTCAGCACCGACCTTCAGGGCGTGCGGCAGCTTGCGTGGGTCGAAGCGGCGAAGGTGCTTATGAGCGAGGGCCACCATGCGACTCATGTGGGTGCCGCGGCGATCACGCTGGAGCCGCACCGTCACTTCGATCTCGGCGATGCTCTCCTGGCGGAGATGACCATCCTCGAAGCACAGCGGGTACCGCAAGCTGCTGATGCCGACGTCGTCAATCTCGATGCCGCGGGAGTCGGTCTCGTTCTGAATGTCGTGCATGGTTACTCGCCCCGATAGGTGCAACCGGACGTGCATGTCTCACGGACCGTGAGCGCAGAGAGATCGGGAAGCGCCGGCTTCAGTCGTTCCCAGATCCAGCGGGCGAGGACCTCGCTGGTCGGGTTCTCCAGCCCTTCGATGTCGTTGAGGTAGTAGTGGTCGAGTTGCGCTTCGATGGGTTTGAAGGTCCGTTTGAGGTCACCGAAGTCCATAACCCAGCCAGCCTCGGGGTCGACAGGAGCCACGACGTGGACAATGACCTTGTAGGAGTGACCATGCAGACGTGCGCACTTGTGGCCTTCGGGCACGTTGGGCAGCCGGTGAGCGGCTTCGAAGGTGAACTCGCGGAAAATCTCCATCACTGAATTCCCAGATATTTGTGCGTCTGGAGAGAGAGGATCCAGCGCGGGTTCTTCATGCAGTATTCGACCGTCGCCCTGGTGTTGGCATCAACGTCCGGGCCGTCCATGGGTTGGAGCCGGAAGTACCGGAAATCCAAGTGCTCGAACTGGCGGGGGTCACCGCCCAACTGGGGGTAGACCAGCTTGAGTTCGTCTCCGCTAGTCACGACCAATTCGGAGCCGATCTTGGGGCTGACGCAGATCCAGTCGATGCCCTTCGGCGGTACGCGGGTGCCGTTCGTCTCGACGGCCACCTCGAAGCCTCGGGCATGCAGTGCGTTGATTGCTGCATCGTCGAGTTGCAGGAGCGGCTCCCCGCCGGTGCATACCACGAATCGGTGATCCATGGCGGAAGACGGCCATGCCTGTTCGACTGCTTGGGCGAGGTCGTCAGGAGTCCGGAACCGGCCACCGCCCTCTCCATCAGTTCCGACGAAATCTGTATCACAGAACTGGCAGACCGCACGGTGACGATGCTTCTCTAGACCCGTCCAGAGATTGCACCGGGAGAAACGGCAGAAAACAGCTGGCCGACCTGCATGACTCCCTTCGCCTTGCAGGGTGTAGAAGATCTCCTTGACCAGATAGGTCATTCTCAAGCGCCCTGGTATAGCACGGGGTCGGAGACACCGACCTCAGCGAAGCCCTTGAGACGGAGCAAGCAGGTCTCGCAATGCCCGCAGGCTCGCCCCTGCTCGTCCGGGTCATAGCATGAGGACGTCAGGGAGTAGTCCACGCCAAGGCGTAGGCCCTCGCGGACGATGTCAGCCTTCGACATGGCGATAAGCGGCGAGTGGATCTTCAGCTTCTGCGTGCCTTCAACGCCAGCACGAGTAGCCAGATTGGCCATGCGCTCGTATGCCTCCATGTACTCGGGCCGACAGTCCGGGTAGCCGCTGTAGTCGACTGCGTTCACCCCCGTGAAGACGTCGCTCGACCCTACGGTCTCTGCATACGCCAATGCGAATGATAGGAAAATCGTGTTTCGTGCCGGGACATACGTGACGGGTACGCTACTGGCTGAGGCTTGGAGGCCAGGACCGTGTAGCGACTCGTGCTTCGGTACGTCAATGTCGGCGGTGAGAGCGGATCCGCCGAAAACTCGCAGGTCGATGTCTGCCACGACGTGACGTTCAATTCCGTGCGCAGCGGCCACCCGCTTGGCGGCTTCGAGTTCTACGCTGTGTCGTTGCCCGTAGCGGAAGCTCAGCGCGTACGTTGCGAAGCCCTGGTCCTTGGCGATCGCCAGAACGGTCGTGGAGTCCAGGCCGCCGCTGAGTAGAACGATCGCGGGTCGCCTCGTCATACTGAACCCCCTGGTCTGGGACTGGGTCTCTAGGTGCTGGCTGTACGGCTGAACCCTAACGTGAAAACCAGCGTGTAGAGTAGCCGCAACTTAACGCTAGTTATGCTTGTCGGAGAGTAGGGCCGCGTGGGGAAACTGACGTTGGTCGTCACGTGTGCGGATCGTAAGGTCGTTGCACCAACGGCGGCACTGCGCGCGAGATCCCTTCCCCCGGGGACCGTGGGGAAGCGCGTGACGGCGTGGTGCGAACGTCTCGATAGTTCTCCCCGCATGCACAGGCTCGCCGACCTCTACCGCGGCGACCACTGGACGCAGGCACGGCGCCTGTGCGATGCAGCCACGAAGGCAGGTTTCACCTCGGCCGACCTCTGGGTGGCGTCTGCCGGCGTCGGCCTCCAGCCAGTGTCCGCCTGGGCTCCGGCCTATGCCGCGACCTACAGCGCTCGTCACGCCGACGCAGTTACCGCCAGTTCGGAGGACAGCGCCCGATGGTGGGGGTTGCTTCAGCAGAGGGCGGGGTGCCTGACGCTGCCGGAACTCGGGGATGACTCTTCCGTGCTGGCGGTTCTCTCGGAGCCCTACGCCAGGGCGATGGCGGCGGAGCTTCGTACGCTCGCCGCAGTAGGCAGGGACGTCCTTGTCGTCGGCGGCGCCGAAGAGGTCCCTGGCCTGCACCGGGTACCCGCCGACGCCAGCCTGCGACGTATCCTCGGGGGGACGCTGACGAGCCTGAACGTACGCATGGCCGCGTCGTGGCTCGAGCACTGCCAAGACGGCCAGCTCACCTCGCCCGCGACCCGTGACTCCTGGCGGCTTTGGGCGGCCCGCGTGTCGACGCCGGAGCGGTACGACCGCAAGCCGATGACCGACGACCAGGTCATGGCGTTCATCCGTGCGCGACTCGCCGCCCAGCCGCGTCTCTCGCGCACTCGTCTGCTACGCGAACTTCGCGACGGAGGTCAGGCGTGCGAGCAGAGTCGCTTCGCCGAGTTGTACGTCAGGACCGCGAGGGAGTACCTCGCGACCCTGGGGGAGCCGTGACGGAGGACTTCATCAGGCGCAGGGCCCTGCGGATTGAGCAGAACCCCGGCATTCCGCTCTACGTCTTCGCCCTCCAGGCTAGCGAGGTGAACCGAGTCGCCGATGTCGCCCGGATCTCACGCGACGAGGCGGGCAAGCTGTTGGGCTACCAGCGGCCTGAGAAGAAGCAACACGTCAAGCAAATCCTCGATTACCTCAACGGCGACGACGTTCTGTTCCCCAATGGTCTCATCCTTGCGCTTCCCTCGTCGGTTCGATTCAAAGGCAGCCGAGGCCCCAACAGCACCGATGGACTGGCGACCATAGGCACGATCGAGATCCCCCTGCCGGAGTCCGCCGATGCTCCCCGCCCCGCTCTGATCGTCGACGGCCAGCAGCGCAGTCTCGCCCTAGCCCGAACGAAGCGGTCGACGCTGCCTGTTACCGTCGCGGGCTTCGTTACCGAGGAGTTGGAGATTCAGCGTGATCAGTTCCTCCGCGTCAACACAGTGTCGCCGCTCCCTCACAACCTCGTGTCCGAGCTCCTGCCGGAGGTCAACACGCGCCTTCCCACCAAACTGTCCGCCCGTAAACTCCCTTCCGCGCTGGTCAACGCTCTCAATCAGGACTCCGACTCGCCGTTCTGCGGGCTGATCAAGCAGGCGTCGACCGCAGGCAGCCGACGGTCCGAGGCGGTCGTCAAGGACAACAGCCTCATCTCCGCGATCGAGGAGTCGCTGTCCCCCTCCGGGGTGTTGTTCCCTTACAAGAACCTCTCGAACGGCACCGCCGACGCGGCCACGATGCGGGAGATCCTCGTCGTGTACTGGAGCGCGGTTCGCGACACCTTCCCGGAGGCGTGGGGCCTCTCGCCCACCAAGAGCCGCCTGATGCACGGTGTGGGCATCCGGTCGATGGGGCGTCTGATGGACCGGGTGATGGACCGTGTGGTGACCGTGGCAGACATCGAGTCGTCGGCGGCCCACGACCGGACCATGATGGAGCTGGCGCTGATCAAACCCCACTGCCACTGGACCAAGGGACGTTGGCCGGAACTCAATATCCCCTGGAACGAACTGCAGAACACGCCTCGACACATCAGCACCCTGTCGAACCTGCTGGTTCGTACCTACCTTCAGGCAAGGATGAGCCCGTCGTGAAGTTCTACTTCCCCGACAGCCAGGACCAGGTCAGTCCGACGTACGACTTTGTCAACGACGAGTACTCCCCATACCGGGTACGGCAGCGGGACGACCTCTACGCCCACCAGGCGGTGACACCCGTGCCGTACGACGGGATCCTGGTCAGCAAGGCCATCGTGGACGGATCGGTGAAGGGCGCCGGAAAATACAGTGCCCCTCAGCGTGAACGCCTCTACCGGCTGGGCGTGCGGGAGTTCTTCCGGCTTCCTGCGGAGATGCGAAGCCTCGGCGACTGCGGCGCGTTCAACTACATCAACGAGGAGCACCCCCCCTACTCGATCGAGCAGGTACTCGACTTCTACTACGGGTGCCAGTTCGATGCGGGCATCAGTATCGACCACGTGATCTTCGGATACGACCCGAACGATGTGAATGTCGACCCCGCGTGGGTCAAGCGTCGTGAAATCTCACTGGAGTTGGCTGAGGAGTTCATCGCCGGAGTGCGGTCCCGCAACGCGCGGCTGCGCACCGGGGAGGTGGCCCTCGAACCGGTTGGCGCGGCCCAGGGCTGGAGCCCATCGAGCTACGCCGACAGCGTCGTCCGCCTCCAACGCATGGGGTACCAGCGCATCGCACTTGGCGGCATGGTCCCGCTGAAGACGCACGAGATCCTCGCCTGTCTGCAGGAGATCGCGCGAGTGTGTGCCGACGGGGTGGAACTGCACCTACTGGGCATCACGCGCGTCGACAGCATGGAGGAGTTCGCGAAGTACCACGTCAGCAGTTTCGACAGCACCTCAGCGTTCCGCCAGGCCTTCATGGACGAGCGGAACAATTACCACACCGCCGGTAACGCCTACACCGCAGTCAGGGTGCCGCAGGTCGACGGCAACCCCACCCTCAAGCGCCTGATCCTAGCCGGCGTTGTCTCCCAGGCCGACGCCATCGCGGCCGAGCGGCAGAGCATGCGGCTGCTGAGGCGGTACGACCAGCGTGAGGTTGGCGTCGACGAGGTGATGGAGGCGCTTCGCGCCTACCAAGAACTGCTGGGTGACGAGAAGAAACTCAGGCAGGTGGAGCGGTGCCGGCGTACGCTGGTCGACCGCCCGTGGGAAAACTGTCCGTGTGCTCTCTGCCGGGAGCACCGGATCGAGATAGTGATCTTCCGCGGATCCGAGCGAAACAAGCGCCGGGGCTTCCACAACCTGACGGTTCTGGAGGCCAGGATGCGTAAGCTTCCGTTCACCTAGCCACCACAACGCACGGCGCGACTGAACACACAGTGTATCGAAATGCCTACCGAGTGTGCGGCAGCTGATCACGATGCAGAAGAGCACGAACAGGAGATGATGTGGCCGACCGATACGAGCTGAGACTCCCTGCGCTCAGGATTCTCCAGGGCACCAAGGAGATCTACTGCTTCGCCGTCGACGGCAAGAGACTGCACGACTTCACTGCGGTCTCGCGCGTACGCCGTGACGGCCAGAAGCGGCTCCAGGGGTATCAGCGGCCCGAGGTTCTCAGCCACATCCGTTCGATCCGGCGCTACATCGAGTCCGATGGCGCGATGCTTCCGAACGCCCTGGTTGTCGCCTTCGACGAGCGCGTGCGCTTCGAACCGGCGGCCGACGATAGTGGCGTGCCGTACTCTGTGCCTGGCGAGTTGGTCATCCCCATCGACGAGTCCTTGGGCGACGACGAGAAACCGGCCTGGTTGGTCGACGGCCAGCAGCGCAGCGCCGCCATCCGCGACGCCGACCTCGCGGAGTTTCCCGTCGCGGCCGTCGGCTTCATCGCCGCTGGTCAGGAGGAGCAGCGGTCGCAGTTCATCCTGGTCAATTCCACGAAGCCACTGCCCAAGGGCCTAGTCTACGAGTTGTTGCCCGAGACTACCGGTCAGCTGCCGCGTTCCCTGGCCCGGCGCCAACTCGCGGCACGGCTCATGGTCCACCTGAACATGGGAGAGGGCCCCTTCGCCGGACGGATCAGCAGCCCCACCTCGCCCACGGGCGACATTAAGGACAACAGCATCCTGAAGATGCTGGAGCACAGCATCTACGAGGGAGCCCTGTACCAGTACCGCAACGCCAGCGACGGCTCCGGCGACGAAACGCGGATGCTCGCACACGTGCTGGCGTTCTGGACGCCCGTGGCGACGATCTTCCGCGACGCTTGGGGGAAGCGGCCCAAGGACTCCCGGCTGACCCACGGCGTCGGCATCCAGGCCATGGGCTTCGTCATGGACCGTCTGACAGGTGACACACCGGTCGAGAAGGTCAATTGGGACCATGTACGCGCCACCCTGCGTGGCTTGGAGGATCACGTCGCCTGGACCTCCGGCACATGGCTATTCCCCGACGGCGAGGAACGCCGGTGGAACAGCCTGCAGAACACCTCCCACGACGTGCGCCTGCTCAGCACCTTCCTGCAGGCGCACGTTAGCGGGTAACGCGCCCCACTCAGAAGGCCCGGCATCCGATGTATCCGTGCCGCGGGCAGGGACGTGACATCCTTACCCGGCCCGGTGCCGCCATTGGTTTAGCCCTTCGCTCGCCGCTCGCAGCAGTGATGCCGAGCCGCTTCCGTCCGCGTAACTGATCACGGAGTCCCGGGCGTTCTGGGTGATAAACCCGGTGGCCGCGTGCGTAGCGCATCGCGTTGCCAACACCACCACGTCCGCGTGGCGTGCCTTCTGACGCAGGGAGTCGCTGCCGACCTTGTCGTCGGAAAGCGAGACGCGCAGGTGAGGCGCACTTCCCTGGAGTCGGGTCGCGGTCCGCTGGAGCACAGCTTGGTCGAGGGAGTAGAGCAGTATCGAGGCGGTCAACGGCTCGGCGTCGCCTGCCGCCATCTCTGTGGGCTGCTCCGCGACCTCCCAGTCGAACGGGATCTCCAACTCCCCGGCAAGCTGCCGGGCGAACGCGAGCGCCTGTGGATCGAGCCGCTCACGATAGCGATTCAGCGGCTCCAGGAGGGCAACCGCCAGCCGTGTCCGCGCTTCTCGGTCGGGCGCAGCCACCAAGACCAGACGATCGGCGAAGTCCATGGCGACCACGGCATTCTCGGGCGAGACCCACTGTCCGCAGGAGCCGTACACCATATCGAGGAGTTCCGCGTAGGCGCCCGCCCCTGGGATCGACCGTAGATAGATCTCCGTCAGGGCCTGCACCGTGATCAGGTCACCGGGGCCGAACCGGTCGAATGAGAAGGCGTAGGTGAGGAACGCGAGCACGGTTCGCGGTGCGGACTGGTCGTAACCCACAGCCTCGATGAGCGGCCCGGTGAGCGTCTCCCAGGCACACTTCCACGTGGCGTCGTCGAAGGTGGTAGCCACCGCGCTGAGGTCTTCGTCGACGTCGGCTGGGGAGGGCCAGTCCCGCCAGGTCTCCTCGCGGATCACGGAACCGAAGCCCTCTCCCGCCTCGCGCACGGCCTCGTACAGCACGGACCATGATGTCGGAGCGGGCGCCGCGACGATGGTCACAGCCCCTGCCTCCTGCACCGGATCAGGTTGAACTGTCGTGCTGGGACCGCCGCTCGCGGAGGCCGCGCTTGTGCGGGTTTCCAACAGGCGTGCCACCGCCTCTGCCAGCGCGTTAGGCAGCACCCCCTGACGTCCCGTGGCAGCCAGGTCGTCCATCATCCGCGCCACAGCGGCAGCATCGCCGCGCCCGACGGCCGCGGTGATCAGTACCGTTACTGCCTCGTCGGAGTACAGCCGCACGTCTTCCAGCAGTGGCAGGGGCGTAGGCAGCGTCGGGTCGCACAGGCCGTCTCGTGCGGCGGAGAAGTCTCCCTTCGCGAGCGGGTCCGCGAGGACCGCGGAGTGAACCGCACTGAGCACGGCTTCCTTGACCGGCGCTGGTGGATCCTGGAGTAGTACACGATCGAGCCCGGGAAGGGAGAGCAGTTCGCCGCTGAGCCCCAGCCGGTCGAGGCGTTTGATGCGCAGATGAGTCAGGTTGGTGGCGCTGAGTCCGCCGCGCTCCGCGATCTGTTCGAGCACGTCACGCGATGTGGCCTCGCCGCCTGCGGCGAGCGCTGCGCCGAATTCCGCCAGCAGCCGTCCCAGCGGCTGGGGGACCCGCCACTGGCGACGCGGCCCGCTCGCCACCGTCGACTGCATGAGCCTCATGGCGTTACGCAGGTTGGCCCGTTTCTGTCCGCCGAGGCCGGCGTCCAACGTGAAGGTGCGGTTCGGGCCCGCGAAGTCGATGACGGCGGCATCGACAGGGTCTGCCGGGTCAAGCCGAGCGGGGGTCACCCCGCCTCCCTTGCAGTACGTGCCGCCGGCGAAGGCTTCGATCAGTTCGCGGGTTCGGGACACGTCTGCGGCGTCGCGGGCGATGACGTAGACGGCGAAACGGTCGGTCGCCTCAACGAACCTGGGCAGCACGATGGGCACATCCGTGCCCTGCTGAAGCGCATCGACGAAGGGTTGAACGGCAGCACGGAAGCGCATCGCGTCGTTGCCTTCCTCGAAGAACCGTTCGATCAGCGTCTCGATCGCCGCCCGGTCCCAGGTGGGCTTCTCTTCGGCCTGAGGCTCTGTCATGCCCGCGTCCCCCACTGCTCCGAAAAGTCCAGGTGAGCCTGGGCCGCCTTGCCGCCTCCCACGGTGTAGGTGACCTGCTCCTTGCTGCTTCCCAAGCCGTTGACGGTGAAATTCATCGAGCCGCTTAGGATCCAGTCCCGGCCGCACATGGTCTTCTCGTGGACTTCGGCGTCGAACTCCACGTGCAGAGGCCTCGGGTCTCGCATGGCAGCGCGTACGCGAGAGACGAATGCTTCGTTGTGCGCGCCGGGGCGGGTCACAATGTGCAACCGGCTGCCAGCGTTGGCGATCATGCCTAGCATCTCGGAGAGCCGACAGGTGGTGCCCACCCGCTCATCAAGGATGGCGCTGAAACCGGCGTAGGAGTTGTCCAGGATCTCGACGTCACTGATCCAGGCGGAGACCACCCAGAGGTCGGGACCAGGGGCTACGAGCTCGGCGAGCAGGGCTGAGGCCAGCAACGTGTCGGCCCGCAGACCCGTGCCCGCCCCGGTGCGGACCGTGCGCTCCAGCATGTCGGATTCTCTCACTGCTCTGCCTCCGCCAACTCCACTCGGCAGCGGAACTCGTCTTCGTGCCGGCTGACTGCCACGACGGCGCCGTGGATCCGCAGCACATCGTGGTCAACGCGAAGGGCGGGCACCCGCGCCATGGCCTCCGCCAGCGCTCGGCGGTCGGTTGCCGGGCAGATCAGCTCAACCGCCCCTGAGTCCGCGATTGCTTGCTGATACTGAGGCTCCCAGCCCTCGTCCGTGACCGTGAGGCGCGGCAGTTGCTCGTCGTGAGCAGCGGCGGCCAGGAGACGGTCGAGCACCATGGGACGATCGAGGTCCAGGAACGGCTGATAACACTCCAGGTGATGGTTGCGCGCCCGGTCGCCCCTCGGCCACAGCAGGCTGAACGCCTGGTCAGCGCTGAGCGAGCGTACGCCGCCGAGGTCGAGTTGGCCCGTGCCGACCACGAAGGCGATCACGCGGGCGTCGACCTCGAAGCCGAGCCGTTCCTCCAGTGCCGTCCACTCGTTAACCAGCCGCAGGGCGAGACCATCGGTCTCGCGGCTGCTGCCGGGCCGCAGCAGCCGCGTCGACAGCGCCGCAACTGCGCTGTGCCGCGGAGGGCCATCGAGGCGCGACCAGGCGGCCCGCAGGTGCTCCAGCGCCCGATCGGCGTCGGCCGCCGAAGTGGGCGAGCGCAGCGTCGCGATCGCAGTCGCGGCCTCCCCCGACGGCTCCTCATGGATGAGGTGCTCGAGCAGCCGGGTGAGGGAGCTGTCGGTGTACTCGTACTGGTTCGGCCGCAGGGCAGATGCCACCTGCGACCAGAAGCGCCGTGGGTCCTCGCCGTAGTGCCGGACGAGGTGTTCCACCACGCCCAGGCCGCCTACCGAGGTCTCGCTCAGCCAGATCGTGGCAGTGCCACCCTCGTCCGGATTCGGCTGGACATCCACGATCAGGTCGCCGTCCTGGGCGTCCGGGCAGGCGCGTAGGGACGCCTCGAGGACGGCGGAGGCCAGCGTGTCCCAGTAGGAACGGCGCGCCAGTTCCGCGGTCCGTTCCGCGATGTCGTTGGTAATGAGCAGCTGGCCAGCGCGCTGCAGGGCGTTAAGCACGGCCGGCATCCGGCTCACCTGACTCAGCTCATCGATGCGGCTCGCCCTGGCCGCACCGGTCTCGGTGGAGGTTTCCTCGCCCGAGGACTCGTCCTCCCGGTAGAGCACGCTGAGGATCTGCGGCAGCCGGTTCCGCCAGGAACCGTCGGCCAGCCCTCTGTAAATCTTCTCCGGTTCTTGGCCGCCGTCCAGGCCTTCGAGCGCGAAGGCGGTCAGGTACACGAGGGCCAGCCAATCGCGCTGGAAGGAGTTGGCGACCGTGGAGAGTTCCGGGTCCTCCTTCACCGCATGGAAAAACGCCTTGGTACGCCAGGCTGGGGATACCAGATGCTGATGGACCGCAGATGCGGACGGGTCCAGCGGCGCGGCCCTGAGCTGCACGGCATCGACTTCGAGCCGGTACCCCAGGGCCGCAGGGACAGGAGGGGCACCTGCTACGTACCGCACAGTGCGACGCTCGGTGGGCCGGCCGCGCCGGCCGATCGCGCACTCGGCGCCGTATGTCATCCGCCGCACCTCGATGGGATTGCCATCGGCGTGCGTATGGAATTCCAGTGACTTGATGCGGTGCCGCCACGGCGCGATCTGCGGCACGAGGGCCTCACTCGTGTCGGTGCTCGGCGGGCTGAGGATCTCCGTGCCCCAGCGGGGTCGACCCTGGGAGTAGTCGGTGACCTGCGCCGGTGGCGCGGCCAACTCGATGCGGTAGGGCCGGAGGACTCGCAGCCGCTGCCTGTGGCCGTATGCGGTCCACTCGCCCTCCTCGACGCCCTGCGCCACCTCCTTTACTTGAAGTGTGTCCTGCCCGTCAGGGACGGGCAGCCATGTTCGATGATCGTCACGGCGGAAGCCGAACCGTCGGCTCACGCGGCCGGGGACCGCCTCGCGCAGGGCGCTTTCGATGGCGAGCCGCTCAGGCTCAGCATCGAAGGTTTCAAACGGCAGGGCGAACTCGACGTCCGGCACGTTGAGCTGCTCGAAGAGCGCTGGAGTGATGAACTCCGGGAGCACGGCGTCGCGGTCGGCGCCCGGGTCGCTGCCAACGGGATTCCAGGCGCTGCGCAGGCGGCGCAGCGCGGTCGGTGCCACGGCGAGCATGAGCGACCTGGGCTGCTCCCACATCACGGCCTGTACCGTGTCGGCGTCGACCTTCAGGGCGGCTGCCAGGAACCGGGCGAGGTCGACTCGGAGGTCGTCTCGGTCCTCCAGCAGGGCCTGCAGGCGCTCGGCAAGCCAGAACCGGGGGCGACCCTCCACGTCGGCCCGCTGCGCGGCCCGGGCGCCGTGCAGCAGGAAACGGGGATCAGCCTTCGGGTAGACCCGATGAAGGTCGCGGCCCAGCCAGTCCAACAGCACCTGGGCCGCCTGGATCTTGAGGACGTGGCGATTGCCGACGGGCAGGTTCCGGGACGTGAGCTCTGGGGCGAACAGCGCCTCGTACCCCTGATAGGCCAAGCGGTCGCGCCCGTAGTCCGAGAGCACAACTACGGTGATCGGCCGGCTGCCGCGCTGCCGGCCAGCGCGTCCCCTGCGCTGGATGAAGGCAGCCGCGTCATGCGGCGCCTTGTGCTGCAGCACCAGCCCTACGCGCGGGTCATTGAAGCCCACTTCGAGGGAGGCCGTGGCCACGATGAGGTTGGCCTCCGCGCTGACTCCCGCGTCCTGGGAGGAAGTGCGTCCGATCCGCAGTGCCTGGCCCGTGAGGAGCTTGTGCAGGGAGTGGCCGATCTTCTCAGCGAGGTCCCACGACTGGCCCTCTTGGTAGCGGTCGTGCTGTTCAGGCAGGTCAGGGGAGCGCAGGGCCGCCAGGACCGGATGGCCCCTGCCGCGCCCCCAACGCGTCTGCCCGCCCTCAGCATCGCGCAGGTAGTCGTACAGGCGGTTGGTGATATCCAGGGCATCGGTGAACAGGAATCCCGTGGAACCGAAAAGGCTGTCTCGCCGCTCGTTCACCGGAATAGGGTCAAGCATCCGGCCGAAGAGCATCGCCGTCTGGAGCGAGGTGGACAGCAAGCTGGCGTTAGAGAGGGGATCCCCGCGGAGGGCGATCGCGTACTCCCGCCCCTTCTCCACCATCGCCCGCGGGTCCGGTTCGACATACTCGACATCAAGCTCGGACAGGCCCGTCAGCTGGGCAAAGAACCGGCGGGCTTCCTTCAGCGTGGCGCTCAGGCCGACGAAGGTCACCGGCCGACCCACGGCGTGCCGCCAGCGGCGCAGCAGGAGGGCGGTTTGCGCACCCTGTGGGCCGGACTGGATGTGCACCTCGTCCAGTAGCACCAGTGACGGACGGGAGACGCCACTCCAGCCCAGCAGGGGTCCCAGGTCGGGGTTGGCGCTCTGCCGGTTGAGCATCTCCGTGGTCGTGAACAACAGATCAGGCGGCTGGCGCCGCATCGACTCCCGCGTCAGGGCGAGCCGCCCTTCCGGGATCGCTGCCTCGCAGTTCTGACAGCAGAGCCGCTCGCGGCCTGCCTTGCGGTCTGTGTCGAGCCAGATCAGCTCGCCCGTGTCGCACATCGGACAGTTGAGGTACGGGCAGATGAAACCATCGCCCCGCCGGGCCCATGCCTGCCCGCTCGCCTGGCTGTGCCGCGACGCCCTGAGCCGTGACGCGCTTTGAGGTGTATTGCCGTACAGGGCGCCGATGCGCAACGGACGACGATCCTCCCCCAGGAGCACGGGCTCGACCGTCTTGGCGGTGATGAGCGCTGTTCGCAACTGATCCCGCAGCAGCTCATTGCGTGGATAGAGCGCGAGGGTGTGCACTCGGTGGCGCCCCTGACGCAGGCTCTCCGCCATGGCGGCGAACGCGGGCAGGTAGAAGGCGAGGGTCTTACCGCTGCCCGTGCCAGCACCCACGATGACGCCGCGCGACTGCCGACGGGAGAGGGAGTCGTAGACGGCGACGGCGGCGTCCAACTGGAAACGGGCTAGCCGCAGATCACCAATCTGGACGCTGGCCACCCGCTCCTGTACCTTTCCCCAGCCCCGCACGCCCGCGAGGGCGGCAAGAGCCTCCTCAGCGGGCACCTCGGGCTTGGGGTACCTGCGCCGGGGTGCGTGTAGGCGGTAGTCGGCCACGAGCCGGGGGGAACTCCGCCACCAGCCTGCGGGTGGATCGTCCGGCGGTCGCCAGCGGGGGAAGTGTTGGCGCAGCTGAACGGTCAGCCGCAGAGCCTCGGCGATGCGGGTCCGATAGACCGGGGGCGACGTGCGCGGCACCCGGAAGAGTAGGGCTCGGGCGAGGAGTGCCTCACGCACGTCGTCGGGTGTGGCCCCGGGCGGTGCTTGCTTGTGGGTGGCCAGCGTGCGATCGATGGCGGCGAAGACCTCGTCAGCGGAGATCGATCCGGTGGTGATCCCCCACGAGAGCAGCTGAAGTTCGAGGTCTTCGAGATCGTTGAGGACCTGCCCGAGGAAATCGGAGCTGTAGTCCCGAGTCACGCGCCCACCCTTCGCAACATGATCGTTTCGTCCTGATGGCGCGAACGTAGCAATTCGATCTCCTCGTCCGTCACCTGGCTCAGCGGCACGTCACCGGCGGACAGTCTCTCCATCAGGGCCAGCAACTCCGCCGAGGCTGCCGGCACAGAGGCCAACTCCTCCCGAAGGCCTTCGCACTCGGAGACGAAGAGCGTCACCTCGGCCGCACTGACTTTCGCCGTCTCGGCCCGCCTGACCAGCTTCTGATGTGTCGTGCGGATCGCCTTCTGGCGGTCCACCGGCAGCATGGGGAGGCGGTTGGTGTCCAGCGTTGCCAGTTGCTGAGCGGCCCACTCCCGCCACACTCGCAGGTTCTCCCCGGTGAGGCGACGGGTGGTCTCCTCCACTTTGCGCCGGGCGGCGTTGAACGCCTGGTCCGAGGGAAGACCGCTCCCCGCCCTGCGGGCCAGGTTCTCGCGCCCGGCGTCCACGTCGCCCAAGGGCGCCGGAACGCCGGTCCGCTCGTGGATCAACCGTGCGAGCGTGATTTGTTCAGCCAGGTCGCCGATCGCCACGCTGAGCTCGTCCACACGCCCGGCTACGCGTCTGGCTTGCCCCTCGCCCTGTGAACTGGCGTCCAGCCGACGCGCCTCGCCCTGCAAGCGCAGTGCCTTGTCGAGTACGGAGGTCACTGGCTCTGTTCACCTTCCCGTCCGGTCAGCGCGGCCCACTGCGCTAGGACGTCTTGCACCTGCTGCGCTGCGGCGTCTCCCAGAGAGTCGCTGCGAGCGGCTGCCTGAGCCAGTGCCCCATCGAGCCACTGGTCTGCGAGGGTTAGGAATCTCACGATGTCATCGAGGGTGGCGCCACGGTCACGTACCGCAGCGGTGATCTGCGCGTCCCGCCGTTCATCGGCCGAGCGGTCGGCGTCGTCGACGCGGCGGAGATCCTCCTCCAGCGCCGCGACCACCCGCCAATCCGCACCCTCCAGACTCGACAGCAACTCCCGCAACTCGATCACCTCGTCGCGGGAGAGCGGGGCCAGCAGACCCACCTTGAGGGCCTCCTTCAGCGCCGCATCGACCGCTGCAGCCGTTTCCGGACCGCTCACCCCGGCGGGCAACCGCTTCCTGATCTCCGACAGCCGGGTGCGCAGCACCGCTGCCTGCTCGTCCATCCAGCGGTCCCAGGTGGCGAAGCCGCCGACGGCCTGGTTCGGGATCCAGCGGGGAAGCGAACCGTCGGGACTCCATTCCCAGGTCGCGGTGGCCTGATGCAGCAGCGGCAGCGCGCGTGCGGCGTCGATCATGCGTACCGCGCCGGTGCTGCCCTGGGAGACGCCGAAGCTGGATCGGAGGGTATCCGTGATCTTGGGGCGGTGATGCAGATGTCGCTCCAGCGCCTGTGTCCAGACTGGGACTCGGGTCGCCATGTCCGCGCGGGACCAGTCCCGGCCGTCGTCGAGGGCGGCGGAGAGCAACTCGGTGTCGTCGGAGGTGGGGGTGACCCTACCGGCAAGCGCAGCCCCCAGCAATGACGCCCGCAGTCCCAGGACTAGCTCGGCATCGGACGTTCCCAGACTGCGGCGAAGTGCGGCGGTGACGGCATCGGCGTGCTGATCAGCGATGGACGCCAGGCGTCTGACGTCTTCCGAACGGGGATGACCCGCTCCGTGGCTGATCTTGAAGAGACTTTGGAAGAACTGGCTGTCGGCGGCCTTCCGTGTGAACTTGACGGGCGCCCGGTCGGTGCCGACTAGATTCTCTCCGCCCGCGCCCTCGATCGAGACGCTCGTGGACTTGGCCGGCATGGCCTCGCGGAGCACACCCAAGCCCTGCTCCTGCATAGGAGGATGCTGCCAGTGGTACCGCCGGAGGATGGCGTCCACGACGATCGTGCGCATCTCCCTGGCCTCCGCCTGCGGCAGGATCTTGCCGCGAGCGGCCCACTGCTCCGCCAGGTGGAGTTTGCGGGCCACGGATGGCGGCACTCCTTCGGGGTCTGCCTCGGCTGCCGGAGCGGACCGGTTTGTCGTCGCCCTGTCACGCCGGACGGAAGTGCGCTCTGGCTTCCGAGGGCGGTCGGCTGTTCCGCCCGGCAGGGAAAGGGGCGGTAGCGCGAAGGCGTCGAGCACGCTCTTGGGCACATCGTTGGGATCATCCGGCGCGTCGGCCCAGAACTCCAGCACCAGCTTCCGCCGCGTGCCGTCGAGCTTGTCCTCATCGTCGACGATCTCGCTGGTATTGGTGGGCAGTTCGTCGTCTTGGTCGGCGATGGGGAACAACTCTCGGAAACGAGGTTCTGGAAATGCTCCTTCGGTCAGGGCAGTGGCGTGTTCGATCAGAATGGGCCGGACGATGCTGCCGAGAACGGTGCGAGGCACGAAGGCCCAGGGCTGCTCCTTCGGGGCCACGGAGTGCACCATGCGCACCAGCGCGTTGCGATTGAACGGATAGAGCCCGTGACCGTCGTCGGTGACTCCGAAGCCCTCGTGGCAGGGTCCTTTGAACGGGCACGGGCCGCACGGGTTGGGGGCCTTGCCCGCGCCGTGTTGCTCCAACGCCGAACGGCCGATCCGCGCGGCGTTGAGATAACGGCCTACGAAGGATGCGATGGCCTCCTCCCCCGTGTCCTCTTTGCTGAAGGGCACGTCAAGGTCGTAGACGTAACCAGAGGTCGCGGCGGCGACGCGGGTGAGTGCGGTTTCCGGCAGGTGATCCCGGAAGTAGCCCGGGGTCACAGCCATCAGGGTGCGCATGCGCGCGTACCGGCCTTTGCCGTCACGGTGGGCGGCCTCGGTGATCGCGTCGAGCAGGTCCCGCTGGACACCCTGGATGAGGGCGAAGTCCTCGATGAGAAGCACGATCTCCTTGCCTCGGGCGGCGTACGCCTCCCGCACCTGCAACATTGCCTCGTGCAGGCGCCCGGAACTGAGGCTGGACACGCTCTTGACGGCCGCCTCCCAGTGATCATTCAGCAGGGTGACGGCGGCGTCGCACAGTTCCGACTTGGATAGGAGGTGCCTGAGCAGGTTTCCCGATACGCGAGATGCGTGTTCAATGTCGCGGATCTTCAGAGGCAGGTCGTCCACGGCGAACGTCGGTGCGCGCTCCGACGTCCCCTCTCCCCGGTCCTCCAGCATTCGCGTCGCGAACTGCGGGATGAACTTGTCGGACTGGAGCATATATTCCTGGATGTGCGGGTCTTGCACGAGAGCGGCGAGACCGCGTGGGCCGGCCAGCATCCGGGCATCTCCGGAGAGACCCCGCGGTGTTGTGGCGGCCAGTGCCTCGTTGAGGGCGTTGATCAGCCGTCGGGCGAGGGCCTCGGGATCCATGCTGGTGGTGAAGGAGTGGATGTCGTCGCGCAGCCGGTCCAGCTTCTTGTCCTGGACGCCGTCGAGGAGGGTTTCCACGACAGCCCTCAGGCTGGTGCGCGCCTTCTCCAGGTAGATCACGCGGCGCGTATCTGAGTCGGGCATCCGCTCCTTGACCCAGCGCACCAAGTGGGACTTGCCGGAGCCGGAGTCGCCGATGACTGGCATCAGCAGTGTCCCGGTGTCCGGCTTCCGTTCCAGGAAATCGCGGAGCACCGTGTGCTCGTCCACAATCGCGTCCATGGGCAGAATGCTGCGGCCCTGGATGCGTGCCTGCCTGATGCGCAACGGGGTGTGGGTCGCCAGAAAGACCGCCGACGAGGGGCTGACCGCCTCCGTGCTGATGGTCGTCGTGGCCGTCTCCGGCTCCCAGCAGAGATAGCCGCGGAAATCAGCCACGAGATCCCTCCAGGATGGTGATCGAACTGTAGGTGCGTGGGTAGGAGGGCTGCCCGGGGTCGTACACGCTGAGGTTCCGGGGCGCGTCGGCTTCTCTCTCCAGGCGGAGCCACTCCTCATCGTCGCCTCTGAGCAGAGCAAACGACAGCGCTGGGCCCGCCACTGCTTCGCCAGGGGACGGTAGGCCGACCGCTTCCGCGTAGGCGCCTCCGCCGAGCACCGGTAGTGCGGCACGCAGCATGTTGAGGGCTTCTACCGCAGGGACTCTCTCGCCTGGTTTCCACCGGGCCTGCACTTCCTGCCGCACCGCAGTGGTGCAGTCGGGGGTGAGCCGACTCGTCTCCAGCGGGCTCGGCGCCGCGAGGCCGAGCACAGGGGCCCATTCGGTGAAGTTGTTCCATCGGTTGCCGTTGGCGAACGGCACACCAACCTGCTTTGGCAGCATGCCGACTTGCGCATGCTCCGCCTCAGCCCAGTTGAGCGCGGTGTCACTCGGGTCCAGAGAGAGGAACCAGACCAAGGCCCGAGTCAGGTCGCGCGGACCAATCTGACTGTCGTCCTCGCCAAGCCCGGCGTTGCGCTCCGGGTCTAGCACCGCAGCTCGCAGTACCGACTGGAAGGCGGCGAGGCCCTGCCCGTCGAGGTGGCGCGCAGGATCCGCAAGGCAGATCCGGTCACCCTCGGAAATATCGAGCAGTCCGAGATCTGCCAGCGTGTTCACGGCCCAGTCAAACATCTTGCCGTCTTCCCGAAGGGCAGGCGGGCTCAGATACGCCCGTGCCTGCTCGCGTCCCATGGGACGCCGGACACTGCTCAGGAAGCGCACGACCGTCCACATCGGTGTCGGCAGCGAAGCGGGATCGTTGAGCAGGGTCATTACAGGGCCTTCCCAGCGGTGTGAACAGAAATGCTGGCGGTGTGGATGTCGGCCAGTCGCCAGTCAGGTCGCTCCGGGTGGCGCAACGACCGGGGATGGAACAGATAGAGGATGTCTGGGCTGGTGAGCCGGGAGTGCACCTCCTGGGCCATGGCGTCGTCGGTCCTGTCTGTTACCCACAGGACCGGCGGCCGGTGCGTCAGCAGTAGGCTGGCGTCGACGTCCCGTACGAGGGGATAGGGCAGGGCTGCTTCCTGGACAGAGTGGGCCAGTGCTGCGGACAGCCCTGGTCCGCCGACCATCGGCATGCCCAATCGACACAGCCGGGCTAGCAGGTCAGGGATCAACTCTCGGCGCTCTTCGTCGGTTTCCCACCAGATACTCAGGCAGGCTTGGCCCGGTGGCCGATACCCCGCGAGGGGATCCACGTAAAGCTCGGGCCACCGGGCCACACCGGGAATCGGATCCCAGCCCAGTTGGTAAAACCCTTCGGGCCCGGCCTCGGGGACTCCGCTGCGACGGCAGTGCGGGCAGCCGCGGCAGGCGGGGGCCGTGGCATGCCCTTCGACGGTGTAGTGCTCGGCAAGCACGTCGCCGATGCAGCGGGAGCCGCTCAGCGTTTCGTACAGCCGTTCGCGGGCAGCTCTCTGATTCGCGAGGATGCGGTTCCGGGTGCGATCGAATTGCTCGATGAAGTCTGCCTTGCTGTTTACCCGGCCGTCGGGGATCACATCCACCAGGGAGCCCAGACGCGCCTTGAAATCCTGATGCCGCGCCTGAAAGGAGGCTTCCGGCTCGTCTCGACGTCGCTGGGGTTCCTGGGCCTCCCGCAACTCGACCAGCCCGGCCTGGGTCAGCAGGTTGAGGGCGCGGACGTTCCACTGTCGCCCCGCATCGGTGCGCGTGTTCTTACGGGCTGGCAGGGCATCAAGATCGAGCCGGAAGATCCCCTCCTCCTCGGATAGCCGGCTGTGGAACATTCCTTCCCAGCGCTCCCATGCCGTCTCCGCCCGGAGGATCGCCTGTTGACTCAGGCTCTCGGCGGTTCGGACGTCTCTGCGGGCCATGGCTAGATACGCCAGCGACGGGCTGCCATCTCGTCCGCCGCGTCCAACCTCCTGGTAGTAGCGATCGACAGTCTCCGGCAGGCATGCGTGCACGACCGTGCGCACGTCGGGGAGGTCAATGCCAAGGCCGAACGCTGACGTGCCCACGACGATGTCGAAGCGGGTCGGCCCGCGCTCGGCGCTTTCCGCCGCCGGACCGCCCCAGCCCTCGACCGTGGTTCGACGGTCATCATCGGAGGTGTCACCCGTCACGCGTGTGACGCGCCGCAGACCCGCCTCCTGTAAGCGCCTGAGCCACGCCGTCGCAGCCTCCCTCGTGGATACGTACAGCGCGAGTGGACGGGGCAGCAGCGTGACAGCCTCCAGCACGGCCGCCGTGCGCTCGTTGTCTTCCTGGAATCGTTCGACGTAGTAGCTCGGCTCCCTGCGGATCTGTTTCCCCCAGACGATCTGGGGTGGTTCGGGCTTACCGAACAGCGTACGCAGAGTGATGACCTGGTGCTCGGTGAGTGTCGCGCTCATGGCGATCGTGCGCGGCGCCGTGCCCTTGGGTGCCATGCTCAACCAGGCGTGGCGCTGGCCGGAGAGAACCTGGAAATCCGGCCGAAACTCGTTGCCCCACTGCTCGACCAGGTGGGCCTCGTCGATCACGAAGTAGCGTAGAAGACCCGCTGCGGCCGCATCGGCTAGTGGCTTCTTGAGTCCGCGGGTGACGGATTCCGGAGCGCTCACCACCACTCGCTGGCTGCCAGTGCGGACGTCGTCCGCCATGCGCTTCTTGATTTCAGCGTCCAGGCTCATGGCATACGCGTAGCGCCCTGAGGGTGAGCCACGTCCCCTGTTCCCGATGAGAGCGCGGATCCGCCGCTCCAAGTCGATCGCGAGAATGACCGTCGGCACCACGATGACGGAAACGCCGACGCCGCCGCCCAGCAGGATGGGTGCCAAGGCGACATCCGTCTTACCGTGGCCGGTGGGAAGGCAGACGATCGTGGTGCTGCCGGGGGGCGCGAGCGCCACCGACCGCGCGGCCTGGCGCTGAGCCGTTGAGAGGTACTGGTGGTAGCGGTCTCCGAGGGCGGCCACCCAGAACGGGTCGCCGTCACAAGCTGCGAGCGATCGTCGTTGCGGCGAGTTCGTGCCCAGGTGCACCTGACGCAGGTCGGCCTCGGCGGCCTGGGCGGCCAGCCCTTCGGGCTGACCTGGGGACCACGGGCGGGCCCATACGCGCAGCGTGCCCTCGCGGCTGCCTGGCACACTGCCACACCAAGCCTCGGCCCAGTCCTCTCGGGTAGGAAACAGTTCGTGAACCGGGACGGTGAGGTGGCCACTGTTGCCTCTGGCTTGGGCTTCCAGCAGTACCTGCCTGGTCAGAGCGGCGATGTCGCGGTGGCCCGCAGCGCCGCTGGCCAGCCCAGCGAGCGCGTCCTCAAGGCGGCGCGCCGTGCCAGTGGCGACCACCCGTGGGGGCTTGTCCGGCCATGCCTCCAGGAGAGCCTGCGCACGCGCCCAACCGTCAACTTCCATGCCGTACTCTCTCCAGTCCTGCGCGCACCAGGCAGACGGCCGCCACCACCCGCACGGTGGGATGCGTGAGCCCGTCGATCAACCTCTCCGTGACGCCCACGTCCGTCAGTTGGCTCTCGGCGTCGCCCACCAGATGGCCGGCCGCCTGCCGGGCCAGAGCCTGGGCACGGGCGACAGCCAGTCGCTGCCGCGCGTGGTGCTCCGCCTCCTTGCAGCGCCGCTCCATGTCGGTGGTGGCGGCCAGGCGGCAGCGGGCCGCCTCGGCGGCTGCCTCGGCGGCCAGCCGGTAGGCATCCCAGCCACCGAAGAGACCGATCAACTCGCCAACGCGGTCCTTGTTGTAGTTGAAGTCCCCAGTTCGCTTGTCGTACGGCCTGTTGAGCCAGTCGAGTTGAGCGGCGTCGGTGATCGGTGTATCGGCATGTGCCGCCAGCCAGACGCTGCGGGTGAAGGGCGGCAGGATCGTGTCGGCGTGCCGCCGTAGTGCGTGCCTGGCTCCGGGGTTATCCACCAGCGCCAGCGCTGGGCCAATGTCCGCCTCCACCAAGTACTGGAAGCCGAAGTAGGGAACCGGATCGCCGACCAGAGCCCGGTCCAAGCGCCGAAGGGCCGCTGCCTGTCCGCGATCGTCGACGAAGACGGCGGAGGCGAAGGCGTCGATCAGCGGATTGCCCCGGCGGAACAGCCGTGTGCCCGGTGCTCGAAGGGCGGCCGAGCGATTGAAGGTGCCCACCGCCATCTCGGGGGTTACCCGTCTCCGGATGTGCTGCCAATGGCGGGGATCGATCAAGGGGAGGGAGTCTGCGAGGCCAAATTCCAGCCTTTCGCAGGAACGCACTGTGCGGGTCTGGCGGCGCAGCTTGATGCCGCCTTGGTCGGTCGAGGTGTATCGCTCGACGGCCCGCTTGGTCACGCGCCAGTTCTGCTCGTAGGAGTCGAGGGAATGGGCGATGTCCCGGCTGTCCAGGGACGCCTCGTGAATCGACTCCAGGAGGTCCATCTTGTCGATGGCCTCGCGGGCAGTCCGCAGCTCCGCCTGCACCTGCACGGTAGCGGCGGCAAGCCCTTCGGGCCCCTCCTCAAAGGCCCTCGTCCAGACGCTCGGCAGGCCCTCGGCAATGGCGTCCTGAAGCGTCGACACCGAATCATCGAAGATGCCATAGCCATGCTGCAACATCGCCGCCCACGCATCCGTGAACGTGTCCTCGCCGCCCTCCTCGCCGCTCAGCCGGAACTGCCGGGCGGGCGAGGACTGGCTCGCCGAGGCCGCGCCACGATACCGGTCAACCCGTCCCAGACGCTGTTCGAACTGGTTGGGAGACCAGGGCAGACGCAGGTGGACCACAGCGTCCGCGAGTTGCAGGTTGAGGCCGTCCTCCGCAGAGTCGTCGGCCACGAGCACCGCCCGCTGGCCCCGGGACGCACTGCTCCAGTCGCTGAGAGCCCGGTCGGCTGCTCTGCTTCCTGCCTGGTGGGTGTGTTCGCCGACGTCAGCATTCGGAAAGCGAGCGCGGAGCGTGTCCGCGAGGTGAGCGGCCAGGCCGCCAGGACCGCAGAACACCACGGTCCGCTGATGTGCCTTGAAAACGGGCAGAGCTGCGTTGATCAGGGCGTCGAGGGCGGACTTACTGTTCTCACCATCCCCTTGGCTGTGCCGGAGCCGCTCCAGCACAGCCTGCTCGGTGGCGAGCAGCGGAGGTCCTGCCAGTGCCTGGCGCTCCCAGGCGGAGAGACCCGCAGTACGGGCCGCCTCCTCGTCCCGCACGATCCGATAGCGAAGGGCAGCCACCAGGTCGTCATGGGTCCCACCCGACCGGGAAGTGAGCACAGCGAGGATTGGTGCGTACGCGGACTGCTGATCACCGCTTCCGGAATCTAACAGTGCATCCCGAACAGCCTCCCACCACGCGAGGACGGCGGCATGGGTTTCGTCGCGAATCCCGCTCCGCACGTGCAGACACTCTGGCTTTCGTCGTCCCCGCACCTCGAAGGGGAGCATCTCAGAGTCCGAGGCGCTGGAGAGAACCCTGTTGCGGCGATTCCGGATGACCCTGCGATGGAGTCGGTAGACCTCGCTGATGTGGGCCCGGAGAGCCTCGACACGGCGCGCTAGCTCCCTGCCGTCGACCGCTTCGGCGAGTTCGTCATTCTCATCCAGGAGACTCAGAACTTGCTCGCTGAGCTCGGCGAAGCGCTGGTCTCCGGTCGGCAGGATGGCGCGAATCTGCTCGATGGACGTCGGCAGCAGGTACGTGTACTCACTGTCGAGCCCGTACACGTGATCGGCGAGCGTGGCCCGCAACTCGTAGCGAACTTGAAAGGCAGCTTGGTCCGTCCAGCGGTACAGCTTCGGGTCCAATAGGTGCAGCAGGCCGAGGTGCGTGGTGTAGTGCGACGTGACGGGTGTCGCCGAGAGCAGGAGGAGCCCCGAGGCGCTGTGCGCGACGGCGCACAGTTCTCGGTACGGGGACTCGTCGGGATCTCGGACCTGCACGAGCTGGTGGGCTTCATCGACGACCACGAGGTCGCAGTGCAGATGAGCAGCCCAACGTTCGGGCGCCTCGTGCGTCAACACCTGAACTCGGGCCCCGGGGAAGTCATCGATGAAGAACTTCTCCACCAACTCCCTCTTCCACTGGTGGCGAAGGGCCTCAGGGACGAGAACCGCGATGCTGCTGCGCGGCTCGTCGATGAGTGTCTGGCGGATCACGTAACCTGCCTGGATGGTCTTGCCCAGCCCCACTTCGTCGGCCAGCAGGTAGCGGCGCACTGGATCGGAGAGGATGCGCAGGGCTCCGTTGACCTGGTGCGGGTACACCTCAGCGGCGGAGGAGAGCAGCGCGAAGGCGCTCGCGCAGGCCGCGCGCTGGTGGATCAGATCATTCAGCATCGGTAGCCGCGCGTCGCGATAGGCAGATTCACTCCCCCCAGCTGCAAGAACGGTTACAGGATTCTCCACCGGCCGGTCCCAGCGCACCCGAAGTTGATCTTCGGGGATTGGGAAGTCGTACTTCGTGTTGGGGAACTGAACGAAGTACCCACCTCCTGTCGGGCCCTTGACACGCCCTGCCAGCCACGCACCCGTGTCAGGATTGCGCCAGTAGACGCGGGTCTCGCTCTCCAGGCGGATGCGTCGACAGTCGGCGGTTGGCACCCACATTGAGTCCGCAACGGGCTCAGCCGTTGACTCGAAGAAGTCGACGCGCACGCGATCGCGGTCGACGCCGCCGACGTGGCCCATGCCAGGGCCTCCGGCGAACACGACGATGTTTCCCGCGTGAAGACCTGTCATGACTCTGACCCACCCCCCGAACATCTCGGTTAAGCGAGTGTACGGTTGATCACTGACAAGCAGGGCATGGCCTCGCTGATCGTCATTTCTGCCACTGCTGTTCCCGATCACCTGCGCGGAGCACTGACGCGCTGGCTACTTGAGGTCACACCGGAGCTGAACGTCGTCAACAACGCCGACCTGCCTAGGTGAGCGGAGCGCGGTCCCGGTAGTCCCCGCGCGCTGGCTAGTGGCGGGCGTCCTGCGGGACGGCCGAGGGCTGGAACGCCGCACACATCTCGGGCCTGCAGATCATTGTGGGCCGTGGGGGCCGTCCTTCGGATCGCGTCTGTGGGGTATTTGTGGGGCGGCAGGCATCGAGGGGCGAGAATTGCCTGGTCAGAGCCCTGTGCCGGGGAGACTGTAAATCTGCCGGCTCAGCCTACCCAGGTTCGAACCCTGGCGCCGCCACAGATGAAGGAGGGCCCCTGACCTGCGGGAACGCTGGTCAGGGGTCTTTCTGCTTCTCCGCTCGTGGAAGTTCGGCGAGTCGGTGGTGAGCGGGGTGCGGGCGGTCGCCGCGATGACGAAATCTTCGGCCCGGCGGGGGCGCGGGCCTTCGCCCGCGGTGCCGAGGCCGCAGAGGTGCGCCTGGTGAACGGTGGCCACTTTCCGCTGGAGAGCCGGCTGGACGTCGTCGTGGGTCACCTGCGCGGTTTCCCCGGGCGGGTGCTGGGGCGAAGAGGGTCGGGCGCGGGAGACGGGGCCTTCGCGGGCCGCCGCGTCGGTCCCCGAACCCAGGGCTGTGACCACGGGTTCGCCGGTTCGGGCGCCTACAGGTTGGTGGCGTAGAAGTCGGCGAGCCGGTCGACGGCGGCGTCGACGTGTTCGGGTTCGTCGTACAGCTCGTAGTGGCCGGCGCCGTCGATCACCATGAGGTCGACGGGGTTGGGGGCCAGCTTCCACAGCCGCATGCCGGACTCGTAGGAGCCGGTGTTGCCGATGCGTCCGGCGAGGATGACCTGGAGTGGCTGGGTCATGAGCTGGTCGACCAGGTGGTACGCGTCGTAGCCCAGCAGGAGGGAGTCGCCGCGCGAGAGGCGGCGGTTGGTGGAGTGCTCGTTGCCGCCCCGCTCGGTGCGGTAGTAGGTGATGGCCTGGGTGGTGTCGATGTCGGTCAGCCCGGCCGCCGCGGCGTCCTCCAGGGTGTCGGGCAGCCAGTTCACGCGGGTCGGCTCGCCGGAGCGGGCCTCTTCGGCGCGCGCGTCGGCGAGGGCGCCGAGGGCGGCGGCGGGACCGTCGGGCTGGAAGCCGCGGAACGACGTGCCGATGTCGCCGGGGACGACCGTGCCGACCGCCCTGATGCGGTGGTCGGTGCGGGCGGTGTGAACGGCGTAGCCGCCGCCGGCGCAGATGCCGAGGACGCCGATGCGCCGCGGGTCGATGCCGGGGGTGGTGGTGAGCGCGTCGATGGCGTAGGAGATGTCCTCGCCGCGGCGGTAGGGGTCTTCGAGGTCGCGGGGCTCGCCTCCGCTCTGCCCCTGGTGGGCGGGGTCGAAGACGAGCGCCGCGATGCCGCGGGCGGCGAGGCGGGAGGCGTAGTTCGCGCCGATCTGCTCCTTCACGCTGCTGCCGGGCGTGGAGAGCACCACGGCGGGCGGCGGCGCGGCGTTGGCGGCGCGGTCGGCGTTGTCGGGCAGGTGGAGGTCGGCCGCGAGCTCGATCGGTCCGCGCGGGATCGCGATGTGCTGAAGCATGGGTGACGCCCTCCGTGAGATCGTTGTTCGATAGCTGAACCAGTACGAAACTCTTCTAGTACAGCTTGGAACTAGTTCAGAACGGTACCACTTGGTTTGGGGGACTCGCATGTCGGTCGACGGTGCGCGGCTGTGGACGCTGAACCAGCGGCTGCTGAGTGTCGTGATGGATTCCTGCACGGAGGAGCTGACTGATCTCGGCCTGGAGACCAAGGAGTTCTTCGTCCTGGCGGAGGTGGCCGCGTCGCCGTACCCGGCGGGGATCGCGGCGGCACTGCTGCTGCCCAAGGCGAGCGTGACGGTCTATGTCCGCAACCTCGTCGCCAAGGGGTTCATCCGGCGTGAGATCGACGACGCGGACCTGCGCCGTCACCGCCTCGTGCTGACCCCTCGGGGTACGGAGGCGCGGGATCGCGCACTCGCGGCTCTGGCGGCGGAGTACGACCGAAGGCTGGCGAGGATCACCCCGCGGGACCGGGCCGAGCTGCGGCGCATCCTCGAGGAGATGCTCTCGCCCGGGTGAGATGGCGGGGTTCCGGTCCGAGGTGTGCCTCGATGGGATCGCCCCGCGAGCCGATCGTTCGGGCCCGTCCGCCCGCCGTCGGGGCCGTCGGGAACGGCTGTCCCGGCCGGCGGACCGCACCGTCAGGGTCTCGGTCGGCCCGGCCGCGGGGCGAAGTCCGGGTGGGTGACCCGTGACGTCTCTAGTTGACACATCAATCATGCAATGCCATGGTTTATGCGTCAACTAGATCGGTGGGGGTGGTGCGGGTGGCCGAGGGGGCCGCGGAGCGGGGCCGGCTGTTGGCCAGTACCGAGGACGCGTGGGACCTGACCGGCATCGCCGTGGCGGAGGTGTCGCTCGCGTATGACGAGCCGCGCGCCGTCACGCCCCGACATCAACGAGACGTTGAAGAAAGTGCACACGATGGATATTTCGGGCATCGAGTTCGGTATCGACAGCTTCGGGGACCGGCCCCGCAACGACCGCGGTGAGATCGTCTCGCACGCGCAGGCGATCCGTGCCGCCGTGACCGAAGCGGTCCTTGCCGACCAGGTCGGCATCGACGTGGTCGCGTTGGGCGAGCATCACCGACCCGAGTACGCGATCTCCAGCCCCGAGACGGTGCTGGCGGGCATCGCGACCGCGACGAAGCGCATCCGGCTCGCCTCGGGCGTGACGGTGTTGTCCTCGGACGACCCGGTGCGGGTGTTCCAGCGGTTCGCGACGGTCGACGCGCTCTCCAGCGGCCGCGCCGAGGTGATCCTCGGTCGCGGTTCCTTCACCGAGTCGTTCCCCCTGTTCGGGTACGAACTGAAGGACTACGAGGTGTTGTTCGAGGAGAAGGTCGAGCTGTTCCATCGGCTCCTGGACGAGACGCCGGTCACCTGGGAAGGCACCACACGTGCCGCGCTGCGCGATGCCGACGTGTACCCGAAGACCGATTCGGGACGTCTCAACACCTGGGTGGGGGTTGGCGGGACACCGCAGTCCGTGCTCCGCACCGCTCGGTACGGTTTCCGCCTCATGCTCGCCATCATCGGTGGCGCCCCTGACCGGTTCGCTCCCTACGTGGATCTGTACCGGCGTGCCAGCGAGGAGTTCGGCACCACCGCGCAGCCCGTCGGTATGCACTCGCCCGGCTTCGTCGCCTCCACCGACGAAGAGGCCAGGGAGCTCTTCTACCCCGGGTACCGGGAGATCCGCGACCGGATCGGGGGGCTGCGCGGCTGGCCGCGGCTCCGCCGGGAGGAGTTCGACGCCGAGGTGGACCACGGGTCGCTGTACGTCGGTTCGGTCGAGACGGTCGCGACCAAGATCGCGCATGCCGTCCGGGTGCTGGACGCGGGCCGGTTCGACATGATCTACTCCGCCGCCGGCACCGTTTCGGCCTCCGCGCGGCTACGTTCGGTCGAGCTGTACGGGACCCAGGTCATCCCGCGGGTCCGCGAGCTTCTGACCGAGCGGCCCGCGGCCACGGCGGGAGCGACACGATGACCGCACCCGTCACCACCGTCGGGATCCTGGGAGCCGGGAAGCTCGGCACCGTCCTGGCGCGCCTGGCGGTCGCTGCCGGCTACCGGGTTCTCATCTCCGGGTCCGGTGACCCCTCCAGGATCGCGCTGGCCACCGAGGTCCTCACCCCCGGAGCGACCCCCGTGTGGCCGACCCGGGCCGCGGACGCCGCCGATGTGGTGATCCTCGCTCTCCCGCTCGGCGAACACCGCGGACTCCCGGTCCCGGAGCTGGCGGGGAAGCTGGTCGTCGACGCGATGAACCACTGGTGGGAGACCGATGGTCCCCGCGACGCGGTCGTCCCACCCGACACCTCCTCGAGCGAGGTCGTGCGGCGGTTCCTCACGGACGCCCGCGTCGTGAAAGCCCTCAACCACATGGGCTACCACGACCTCGAGGCCGAGGCTCGACCAGCAGGCGGCCACGGACGCAAGGCGATCGCGATCGCCGGTGACTCGCCGGAGGATCTCGCCGTCGTGTCCGCGCTGATCGACACGCTCGGATTCGACCCACTCACCATCGGCGACCTCGCGGCGGGCGTCCGGCTCGAGCCCGGAACCCCCGCGTTCGGAGCCAACGTCGACGCCGACCGGCTTCGCGCTCTCACCGGCATCCATGCTCCGGCCGCACTTCACGAGAACCCGCGAACCGACGATCCACCCCTCGGCCGGACCGGGGAAGGCCCGGCTCGTGCGTCGGTGTTCTGATTCGGTGAGGCATCCGCTGCTACGAAGGAAGCAGCGCTGACGTCACAGCGCCTGGCTTGTACATCTGTTGGAGGAGGACGAATGCGGTCGGTCATTCCCGACTATCTGGCCGAGGTGCTCGAAAGCGTGGAGTCGGACACGTCCGGAGAGCTGGCGGGATACATCCCCGAGCTCGCGGCGGCGGATCCCGACCGTCTCGGCGTGGCGTTCGCCACGGTTGAGGGGGTGGTCTACGGCGCCGGTGACATCGATATCGAGTTCACGATCCAATCGATCTCCAAGCCGTTCGTGTATGCGCTGGCCCTCGCCGACCGCGGATTCGACCCGGTGCTCGCCAAGGTCGGTGTCGAGCCGTCCGGGGAGGCGTTCAATGAGATCTCCCTCGAAAGCGACACCGGACGCCCACGCAATCCCATGATCAACGCCGGCGCGATCACCGTTCACTCGCTGACCGGCGCGGAGGACCTGAATCCGACAGAGCGCGTGGAACGCGTGGTCCACGGCCTCTCGGCCTTCGCCGGTCGCCGGCTGGAGATGGACGAGCGGGTGTGCGCGTCAGAGATGGGAAACGCGCACCGCAACCTCGCCATCGCGCACATGCTCCGAAGTCACAACGTCCTCACCGACGACGCGAGGGCCGTCGTCGACGGCTACACCCGCCAGTGTTCCGTGCTCGTCAGCACGCGAGATCTGGCCGTCATGGCCGCGACACTTGCCAACCGCGGGATGAATCCCCTCTCGGGTGAGCAGGTGGTGCCGGAACCGGTGGTGCGTCAGGTGCTGAGCGTCATGTTCAGCTGTGGAATGTACGACGCGGCCGGTGACTGGGCGACCCAGGTCGGTATTCCGGCGAAGAGCGGGGTGGCTGGGGGCCTGATCGGCGCGCTTCCCGGACAGATCGGCATTGCCTCGTTCTCACCCCGACTGGATACTCACGGAAACAGTGTTCGCGGGGTGTCGCTGTTCGAACGACTCTCCGCGGACATGGGTCTGCATGTGATGGAGGTCCCTGCCACCGCGCGTGCGGTCGTGCGATCCAACCGTGTCGTCGGAAGCGGACCGAACGCGCTACGGGTCCTCGAACTGCAAGGGGGGATCGGCTTTGCCGGAGCCGAGAGAGTCGTTCGGGAGGCCGTGGCCACCTCGCCCCCGGAGAACAGGGTGGTTCTGGACCTCACGAGGGTCTACTCGATCGACGACGTGGCGCGGCGCGTGCTGCTGGAGATCGTGCGTCGACTCACGCTGGACGGTCATGAGGTCTACCTCGTCGACCCGGAATCGATCGTGCCCGATCCTGATCCTGGCGATGGCGGGCGCGTCACCGTCGTCGGCAGCGTGGAGCAGGTGATCACTCCGCCGCACTAGGCCGTTTCTTTCGGATCATGTTGCTGACCAGATGAGGATGCCTGCGATGTGGAGGGCGGCGAGGTAGATGGTGGCGGTCTTGTCGTAGCGGGTGGCCAGACCGCGCCATTGCTTGAGGCGGTT
>NZ_SMKI01000219.1 GCF_004348415.1 Streptomyces hainanensis | reverse complement strand
GGCCCGGGGGAGGGCTGCGCGGGGGAGACCGTGAATCCGCCGGCTTGGGCCGGGTCCCTCGAAGGCGCGACGCGGACCACGCCGCGCGCCAGGGCCGGGCGTCCGGCCCGGCCGGCCTATCGCCGCCGGACCTGCTCGACGAGGCCGGTCTCGTAGGCGATCACCACGAGCTGGGCCCGGTCGTTCGCCCGCAGCTTGCTGAACAGGCGGCTGACGTGGGTCTTGACGGTGGCGACGCTGATGTGGAGCTGTGCGCTGATGTCGGTGTTCGAGTGTCCCGCGGCCACGTGGACCAGGACCTCCCTCTCGCGCTCCGTGAGCGGGTCGAGCAGCGTGGTCGAGACGCCGGAGTCGAGGGCGTTGCGGTTGACGAAGTCACGGATGAGACGCCGGGTCACGCTCGGCGCGAGGAGGGCCTCGCCGGCGGCGACGGTGCGGATTCCCGCGAGCAGCTTCTCGGGCGGGGTGTCCTTGAGGAGGAAGCCGCTGGCGCCGGCCTTGAGGGCGGCGAACACGTACTCGTCGAGGTCGAAGGTGGTGAGGATGACGATCCGGATGGCCTCGGTGGCCGGGTCGCCGAGCAACTGCCGGGTGGCCTCGATGCCGTCCATGTCAGGCATCCGCACGTCCATCAGGATGATGTCGGGCAGGTGCCGGCGGCCGGCCGCCACGGTGTCGCGGCCGGTGCTGGTCTCGGCGACGACCTCCATCTCCGCCGCGGCGTTCACGAGCACGCTGAAGCCGGCACGTACGAGGATGTGGTCGTCGGCCACGACCACCCGAATCGTCATCGCCGGCCTCCGAATGCGGACGTCGGTAAGGGCAGGGGCGCCGCAGGTGACCAACATACAAGGCCCTACGCCCGGCCGCGCCCGCCGAACGATACGGCAGCCGCACGGCCGAGAGTGACCGTCGGGTCACGGTCGCACCCGCGCGTACATCCAGGACTGTATGCCGACGGCCAGTACCCCCCTGGCCGGACGCCCGAATCGGACCGCGGCCTGACGACGCCGGGGCCCGTGCGGAGGCAGGCTTCCGAACTGCGGCGAGGTCCGCGCGACAGGGATGAGCGGACCGTGCAGCGCGGCAAGGCGCTGAGCCCGACCTACGTCACGAAGGCAGAGTTGTGCCCCATTTCGACAACCATCAGACCGGGCTCCCGGGCGGGAGCCGATGAGCGGGATCGCGCGGTGGTGCTTCCGGCACCGGTTCATCGTCGTCGGCGGCTGGTTGCTGCTGCTCGCGATCCTGGCGGGCGGCGTGACCGCCGCGGGCGGCGCCGCCTTCTCGGAGGAGTACTCCCTGCCCGGCACCGAGTCGACCAGGGCCGGGGAGTTGCTGGCGTCACAGTCCGAGCGCACCTCAGGCGACTCGGGCACCATCGTGCTGCACGCGACCAGCGGCAGGGTGACCGACCCCGCCGTCCGGGCCGACGTGGACAAGATGCTGGCCCGGGTGGCCGAGGTGCCCGAAGTCGGCGCGGTGGCCAGCCCGTTCGCCCCGGAAGGCGCGGCGCAGATCAGCGAGGACGGTGCGACCGCCTACGCCACGGTCACCTTCACCGAGGAGCGCCAGAGCCTGGACACCGAGAACATCCAGCAGGTCATGGACCTGGGCTCGGAGCTGCGCGGCGACACCCTGCGGGTGGAGTTCGGCGGCTCGGTGATGGGGGAGCTGGAGAAGCCCTCGACGTCGAGCAGCGAACTGATCGGCCTCCTGGCCGCGGCCATCGTCATGCTGTTCGCGTTCGGGTCCTTCGTGGCGATGGCCATCCCGCTCATCGCCGCGGTCCTCGCGCTGGGCGGCGCGATCCTCTCGATCGACCTCCTCACCCATGCGATGAGCGTCCCCGGCACCGCCCCGATCATCGCCGCGTTCATCGGTCTCGGCGTCGGCACCGACTACGCGCTGTTCGTCGTCGCCCGCTACCGCAACGGCATCCGGGCCGGGCTCGGCCCGGAGGACGCGACCGTGGCGGCCATGAACACCTCCGGCCGGGCGGTCATCTTCGCCGGCGGTACGGTCGCGGTCGCGATGCTCGGCCTGCTCATGCTCGGGTTCAGCATCCTGTCCGGGATCGGGCTGTCGGCGGCGATCATGGTGGCGTTCGCCGTCGCGGTCGCCGTGACCCTGCTGCCCGCCCTGTTCGCGCTGTTCGGAACGCGGGTGCTCAGCCGCCGCCAACGCGCCCGGCTCAGGAACGAAGGGCCGATGGAGGCCCAGGTCTCCAAGGGCTGGGAACGATGGGCCGGATACGTGCAGAAGCGGCCGGTGCCGCTCACGATCACGGCGACCGTGCTCATGGTGGCGCTGACGATCCCGTTCTTCTCGATGCGGCTGGGCTCCTCCGACGCCGGCAACAACCCGGAGGACACCACCACACGTCAGGCCTACGACCTGCTCGCCGACGGCTTCGGCCCCGGACACAACGGCCCGCTGCTGCTCGTGGCGGAGGTCCCGTCCCCGCAGGCCGCGACCGCCCTCACCCAACTGGGACAGGAGATCGAGACCGTTCCGGGGGTGGCGTCCGTTCAGGCCCCTCCGGCCACGCCCGACGCGACGGTGCGGACCCTGCGGGTCATCCCCACGGAATCCCCGCAGTCGGAACAGACGTCGGACCTCATCGACACACTGCGTGACCGCGTGATCCCCGACCACGAGGAGGACGGGCTCACCGTCCACGTCGGCGGGCAGACCGCCGTGCACAAGGACTTCGCATCCGAGCTGAGCGGCAAGATGCCGCTCTTCGTCACCATCATCGTCGTCCTGGGATGCCTGCTGCTGATGCTCGCGTTCCGCAGCATCCTCATCCCGCTCACCGCGGCGGTGATGAACCTGCTCTCGGCCGGCGCCGGGTTCGGCATCGTGGTCGCGGTCTTCCAGTGGGGCTGGGGCTCGTCCGCCCTGGGCGCGGGCCCGGCCGGGCCGGTGGAGTCGTTCCTGCCGCCGATGATGCTGGCCGTCCTGTTCGGTCTTTCGATGGACTACGAGGTGTTCCTGGTCAGCCGCATCCACGAGGAGTGGCTCCACACCGGCGACAACAACCTCGCCGTCCGGCGCGGCCAGGCCGCCACCGGCCAGCTCATCAACGCTGTCGCGATCATCATGATCTGCGTGTTCACGGCCTTCGTGTTCATGGGCATGCGCATCATCGCCGAGTTCGGGCTCGGCGTGGCCGTGGCCATCCTGCTCGACGCCCTGGTGGTGCGCACGATCCTCGTACCGGCGGCCATGCAGCTGTTCGGGAAGTGGAACTGGTATCTGCCCAGGTGGCTCGACCGCATCCTGCCGCACGTCTCCGTCGAGGGACCCGCCGCGGCGCCGGCCGGCGGCGAACGGGTCCACGCCCGGACCCCGGCCGATGACCAGGGCCCGGTCCTCACCGACAGGCGCGGTACCTGACGCCGATGACCTCTCCGCCGCGCCCCGGCCGCGGGCCCGCACCGCCGGGCTCCGCACCGCGGGCGCGGCGGCCCCGGTCGTGGTCGCCCCCGGCGGGGGCCGACTCACCCGACGAGGTGGTCATGGGGCTGGACTTCTCCCGTACGCAGCAGTGCCTGGACCCGGAAACCGCTGCCGTGAGGCCCGGCGCGCAGGTGGCCGTCGAACAGGGCCGTTCGCTCGCGCATGCCGATCAGCCCGTGACCGGCCGTGGTGCCGGGCTCGGCGGCGGAGCGGAGTGCGGCGTCCTTCCGGCGCCGCGGCGCGGAGGGGCCGCTGTCGGTGACCTCGATGACCACGTCCTCGGCGCGGTACTCGATGCGGAGGGTGGCCCTGGTCGGCCCGGCGTGGCGTACGACGTTGGTGAGGGCCTCCTGGGCGATGCGATACGCCGACAGGTCCACCGCGGCGGGGAGCGGGCGGGCCGTACCGCGGACATCGAGGCGCAGGTCGACGCCGGCACTGCGGATCTGGTCGGCCAGCGCGGCCGCGTCGGCCAGCCCGGGGGTGGGGGTGAGCGCGGGGTCGACGGCGTGCTCGTGACGCAGGACCTCGACGAGCAGCCGCATCTCGTGGAGGGCCTGGCGGGTGGTGGTCTCGACGATGCCGAGGGTCTCCGCCACCTGGGCCGGATCGCTGTCCATGACCATGCGCGCGACCCCGGCGCGTACCGCGATGAGGCTCATCGAGTGCGCGACGATGTCGTGCAGTTCGCGGGCGATGACCAGGCGTTCGTCGACGGCGGCCTGGCGGACGCGGGCGGCCTGCTGGCGTTCGCGTTCGGCCTCCTGCTCGGCGGTGGCGATGATCCTGTTCCGGTGTTCCCGGGCGGCGAGGCCGGCGAACCAGCCCACGCAGATGATCGCGACGTTGGCGACGAGCACGGCGACCCAGCCCGAGGAGTCGTTCCCGATGCTGACCCCCGCGGCCATCAGCAGGCTGGCGACGCCGGGGCGAACCCACCAGAGCGCGTACTCCGCCGTCGCCGCGACCGTGTAGGCGGTGAGGGCGACGCAGACCGAGATCTGCGGCGCGCCGCCGAGCGCGGAGACCACGAAGGCGCAGAGCGACGCCACCGCGAACGACGAGCGCGGACGGAGCCGGCGGGCGGCGATGGTGAGAGCGGCGAGGACGATGCCCACGACCCGCAGCACGTGCGCGCCGTCGACGGCGCGGTCGGCGTCGCTGAGGCCGTCGGCCCAGAGCAGACCGACGCACAGCAGGGCGGCGAGCGCGAAGTCGAGGAGGACCAGGGGGCGAGGTCGCCTGGTGAGAAACCGCCGAACCCGCCGAACGGGAACGATGCCGGACACACCAGCAGGCTACTCACGGGGAGGGGGCCGGTCGTCACGTCACAGTCGGGTTCACCGCGTGCATCGACGACTGTACGCGGGCCGGCAGTACATCCCCGGTCGTACCCGAAGACGGTGACCGGACCCCCTCCGACCGCGCCGACCCGTCTCCGCACTCGTCCGACACCTCGTGTGGCGGCCGTCCTCCCGGACGGCCGTGGGCGAGGTGTCCCGTCGCTCACCTCGCCGGGACCTGACGCGACGACGACGGCGACGAGGTCGGCCATGCGACGTCGTCGATCGCGAGCCACGGCGCGGCGGCCACGGCGGTGGGTGTCACCCCGGTGAACGCCCTGACCTCGCGGTGCAGGTGGGACTGGTCGACGTAGCCGCTCGCGGCCGCCACCCGGGCGGGGGGCTCACCCGCCGCGAGCAGGTGGGCGGCGTGGTCGAAGCGCACCAGCTGGGCGGCGCGCTTGGGGGTGAGACCGATCTGGGACCGGAAGCGGGACCACAGGCGCTTACGGCTCCATCCCACCTCGTTCGCAAGGCTGTCGACCCGCGTCCGTCCCCGGCTGGTGAGTATCCGGTACCAGGCGGCGGCGGTCTCCGGATCGAGCGGTGAGCGGGCGTCCAGCCGTCGGGTGAGGGCGTCCGCCGCGATCGTGAAGCGTTCGTCCCACGACGTGGCGTCGCGCAGCCTGTCCTCGGTTCGTCCGGCGTCGCGGCCCCAGACGTCTTCCAGGGAGACCACCGTCCCGACGAGCTCGGTCGACGCGCCGAGTACGGCGGCCGCCACGACCGGCGACAACCGGATCTGGAGGCACCGGACCGGCTCGGCCGTCCGGCCACTGACCCGAAGGTCGCCCGGGGTCAGTCCGACGACCACGCTGCCGCGTTCGTGCCGGCCGCGGGCGTCGTGGACGAGGCCGTCTCCTTCGCTCAGGTCCACGAGCAGGGTGACCGACGGGTGCGCGACCATGGCGATGTCCACGAGTGCCGGGACGCGTTGGCCGAACCCGGCCATGCTGATCCCGGGCAGTCGCTCCGGCTGCCGCGGGACCGCGACCTCCACCGACATCCAGGCAGGTGGTGACTCCGTGGCCGACACCGCACCAGGGTAGTGGTCGGTGTCAGCGGCCCGCCGCCGCGAAGGCCAGCAGCAACTCGCCGGTCGTCTCCGGGGCTTCGAGCATGGGGAAGTGGCCGACACCGGGCAGCCGCTCGACGCGCGCGTGGGGCACCGTGTCGTATCGGCGTGCCGAGGACGGATTCCAGCGGGGGTCGGCGGCGCCGAAGATCACCAGGACCGGGACGCCGAGGGCGGTGAGGCGGTCGGGCACGCTCCGTTCGGCGATGTACGCGGTGTTCCGGCGCAGCACCGTCCTGAACGTGCGGTAGCCGATGCCCCGGACCTCGGCGACCAGGTCGTCGGGGACGTCCACCGGGCCGTTGCATGTCGCGGTCACCCCCTTGCGGAGCATCGCGTCCGAACGGATCGACCAGAGGAGCGGGCCCAGCGGCGGGGCGATCAGCATCCGGAGGACGACGGGCTGCGGGAGGAGCGCGTCGGGACTCGGGCCGCTGCTGATCAGGGCGAGCGAACCCACCAGGTCGGGGCGCTGTTCGGCAAGCGCGGTGGCGACGTATCCACCGCTGGAGTGCCCGACCACGGTGGCCGGCGGAAGGCCGAGATCGTCGAGTACCGCGGCCAGCCGGCCCGCCTGCTCGGGAACGCCGTAGGACGGCGCGGGTGAGGAGTGGCCGTGCCCCGGGAGGTCGACCCGGATGACGTGGTACCGGTCGGCGAGTGCCGGTACCACCGGGTTCCACGAGGCACCCGAGGACCCCGATCCGTGGATGAGCACCAGGGGCGGGGCCTGCCGTGGGCCGTGGTGGACCACGTGCGTTCCGTGCGCGCGCGTGACGTCGTCATGTTGCATGGACGGGACGATGCCCGCCCTGCCGGCCGTCGGTCTTGTACGAATGTCGTCGCGAGGCCCCTCTCGGGGCGATGACGACCGGCCGTGAGGCAGCCCCCGGGCGAAGCCGCCTGGCCTGGGGAATCCCTGATCGCGGGGCACGTGGTGATCGTGGATCAGCCGAACAGGGTGGAGCCGAGCGGGCGTCGCGGGTCGTAGCCGGGGAGGATCAGGAAGGTCGCGCTGGCGGTCGTGGTGGTGAACGGCAGCAGCGCGTCGGAGGTGTCCATGCGGGCGAGCGTGGCCGTGAAGGTCCGCAGGTCGTTCTGGAAGCTGATGAAGAGCAGACCGGGGGCGGGGTCGTCGATGCTGTAGGAGCGGCGGAGCATGTGGCCGACGCCGACCACGGTGGGGTTCGCCCTGCGTACGTGGGCGTCCACGGGGACGAGGTAGCGCCCTTCGGGCGTCTTGGCGTTGAGTCCGGGGGCCGCGTCGACGCCGCCGCCTGAGAGGGGTTCGCCGCCGGCCCGGCGCCGCCCGAAGACCGCCTCCTGTTCGGCGACGGACAGGGCGGCGAACCGCGTCAGGTCGATTTCCATGCGCCGCAGCACGGCCAGGGTGCCGCCGGCGACCGCCGGGGGTCCGGCCAGCCACAGGTCACGTTCCTGCTCGGCGGTGGTGTGCGGGCCCACGATGCCGTCGATGAAACCGAGCAGGTTGCGCGGCGCGGAGCGGTCCTCGGCCACCGGCACCTCCGCACCGCGGCGTCCGAACTGCCGCCAGCGCTCCTGGACGCGGTCGCCGACCTGGTCCAGGAGCGCGGCGGCGGTGAGCGGCAGGAGCAGGGCGTCGCCGGCGCAGATCTGGATCAGCAGGTCACCGCCGCGGTCCCGCGAGGCGACCCGCTCGCGGGAGAACGGCGGGAGGTCGGTCGCGCCTGGCAGGGTGGCACCGGCCGTCCGTACCAGCCGCGGGCCCACGCCGACGGTCACGGTCACATCGCCGGGGGACAGGCCCAGCAGGCGCGGGTCGGACCCGGCGGCGAGGGTCTGGATGGTCTCGCCGAGTTCGGCGAGTAGCGGGCCGGGCGGCACCGCGGCGCCGAGGTCGGCCACCAGGGCCAGCAGGTGCGGCTGGGCCGCCCGGGGAAGCGTCACGCCCGCCTGGTACCGGCCCGTCACCGCGACCGGCGTGGGCGTGGCCGACGCGGAAGGGGCGGGATCGCCGGACCGGTCGGACCGGTCGGACCCGTCGGAACCGTCGGACGCGGCGGACCGGGCGGACCGGGCGGACCGGGCGGAGTCCCCTGAACACCCGGCGAGGAGACCGGCGGCCACCGTGACACCCGTGACACCCGTGACATCGAGGAACGCGCGGCGTGACGGGGGACGGTCGGCGCTGTGCATGAGGCGTACCCTGCCACACCCGGCCTGAGGCTGCCGCTCAACCGTCATATTGCGAGCGGGAGTTCGACGTTCCGGCAGGGTGACGCCGTGTCAGACTGGGATCATGTCTCGATTGGCTCTTCGCGTCATGACGGCTGCCCTGGGCGCGCTGACGCTGGTGACCGGCTGTAGCGGCGGTGGCGGCGGTGGCGACGACGGATCGGGCGAGGGGCGGCGGCCGGACGGCGCGGAGGTGACGATCCGGGTGCCCGCCGACGCTCCGACGATCTCGGACGCGGTGTCCCTGGCCCAACCCGGTGACCTGGTACTGGTGGCGCCGGGCGTGTACCACGAGTCGGTGGAGATCGACACGGAGCGCGTCACGCTGCGGGGCGAGTCCCGGGCGGAGGTGGTCATCGACGGGCAGGTACGGCAGCCGAACGGTGTGGTCGTCACGGCGCCCGGGGTGGCCGTGGAGAACCTGACCGTGCGGAACAACACGCACAACGGGGTGCTGGTCACCGGTTCGGCGGCGGCGGTCGCCGGACTGCCGGGGAGCGGTGGCTACGACACCGGCGACGAACCCGTCACCCTCCTGGAATCGTTCCTGGTGTCGCACGTGACCGCGACCCGTAACGGCCTCTACGGCATCTACGCGTTCTCCGCGCAGAACGGTGTCATCGAGCACTCCTACACCTCGGGCGGGGCGGACTCGGGGATCTACGTCGGCCAGTGCAGGCCGTGCCGGATCGTGGTGCGGGACAACGTCTCCGAACTCAACGCGGTCGGTTACGAGGGCACCAACGCCAGCGGCGACATGTATGTGGTCGGCAACCGTCTGGTCGGCAACCGGGTCGGGCTGACCACCAACTCCGACCACCAGGAGAAACTGCTCCCGCAGCGCGACGCCGTCATCGCGGGCAACCTGATCGCGGACAACCAGCAGCCGGAGACCCCCGAACAGGCCGACGGCGGCTGGGGCATCGGCATCGGCGTCGACGGCGGCAGCGACAACCGGTTCGTCCGCAACCTGGTCACCGGCAACACCAACGCCGGTCTCGTGATCACCGCGACCGCGGACCTGACGGCGGACGGCAACCGGATCACGGACAACACCTTCACCGCCAACGGCGTCGACATCGGCTGGACCTTCCCCACCGCCACCGGGGGACAGGGCAACTGCCTGGAGGGGAACGAGCTGCTGACGACCGTGCCCGAGGGGCTCGCGTCCACCGCGTCCTGCCCCGTCCCCGCCACATCCCCCACGCCCTCCGGCAGTTGGCGCGGCCCGGCGGCGCCCGCGGGCATTCCCTTCACCGACGTGGCCGCGCCAGGACCGCAGCCGGAGTTCCCGGGGGCCGGCACGGTCGGCGCCACCGTGGTGCCGGACGTTCCGGAGCTGCCGGTCGTCGCGGACATCGCGCTGCCGCCGGCGTCGCTGCTCGCCGACCGCGCGCGGGTTCGGGCCTCGTGAGCGGCGGACAGGTCCTACGGCGTCGGGGTGGCCTCGGGCAGCGGTTCGACGGGGACGTACGTCTGGGTGTCGAAGTCGAGGACCACCGGCTCGGGCGCGGAGGCGATACCGACCTCGACCCGGTACATGGTGCCGTCCGAGCCGATCCAGTAACGCACGGTCCCTGACGTACCGGTGCCGGGGTCGCCGCCGGGGACCTCGGCACCGGACTCGGCTTCGGCGCCGCCACCGGCATCGGCGTCGGCACCGGAATCGGCCTCGGCACGCGGCCCGTTCATGATGTCCGTCGGATGGCCGCGCACCTCCTCCCGCCCGACCCAGGAGGCGCCGTTCTGCGGCAGCAGCGCGGAATTGTCCGGCCGGTCGCTGCCGAGGCCGAGCACGATGGCCAGCGCGCTGTCCAGGGTCATGCCGGACGTCAGCAGCGGGCGGCTGTACCAACCGGACTCGGGCGGCGACGCCGGGGCGACCTCCGGGGGGTCCGTCATGGGGTGGACGAGGACGGTGCTGGCCGTCCACCGGATCAGCCCGTCGCTCGACGTGTCGCGCCCGGTCCCGCGCACCACCCCGTAACCGGTGTGGGTGCGGTAGTCGACCGACGCGGTGATGACCAGCCCGCCGTCGAGGTTCGGCACGTCGATCGTCACCGCCCGGCCCTCGGCCTGGTAGTTGAGGAATCGCGTGACCGCCAGCCGGTTCACCTCGTCCGAGGTCAACGCCCGCGGGGCGGCGGGGTCGTCGCCGCCGAGGAGGACGAAGGCACTGGTAGCGGCGGCCGCGACACAGGCGACGCCTGCCGCTACCCAACGTAACCGTGGCCACCGGCGGCGCCGCTTGACGTCGGTGCTCCGCGCGCGGCGCGAGATAACAGTTCTCACCGAGGCACCCTCGAACTCCGTGATTGGCCAAATACTACGGGTCGTCAACTGTAGTCTCTGCGCGGAAGTCGCTGGGTTTGCGTCAGCCCAGGACGAAGGGAGCGCTATGCGTTTAGGTGCACTGCTGCGGACGGGGTTGTCCGGCGTGCTCCTTGTAGGGGGCGGTGTGGGCACGGTCCTGGCCGGTGCCGGACAGGCCGGAGCCGCGACCACCGACGGTACCCTGACCGTCGAGGTTCTGCGGGACTTCTTCGGCACCGGCGTGATCAACGCGACCATGGACGTGCCCCAACGGGGAATCCAGGTCGATGTCACCGACCCTGCGGGTAACCGTGTCACCGGCGTCACGGATGTCACGGGAAGAGTCGTCGTGCCGCCGTCGGACGAGTTGACCGGTGGCCGGTACCGGGTCGACGTCACCGTGCCGGCACCCTACCAGGACTATCTGCGGGCGGCGCCCGCCTCGACCGCGCCGAACCACTTCGACAGTTTCACCTCGTTCGTGGACGTCTCGGACGGCACGGACGACTCGGTGACCACCGGGGTCTGGAACCCGGCCGACTACGCACTGCCCGACTCCCGCTACTTCGTGCCGATCCAGAGCGGCGCGGGCGGGACGGACACCCGGGCACTGGTGGCGTTCGGGACGGACGCCAGGGGCGTCTGCCCCGACCCGGCGGCGTGCCCGGAGGTCCTCAACACCCAGGACCAGGTGGGCACGACCTACGGGCTGGCCTACGACCGGTACCGCGACCAGCTGTTCCAGGCGGCGTTCGCCCGCCGGTACACCGAGTACGGGCCGGAGGGCGGCGGCGCGATCTACGCCCAGCCGGCCGACGGCGGTGCCCCGACGCTGTTCGCGACGGTGCCGGACGCCACGGAGACGGCGCACGACACCGACAACCTGATCAAGGACGCCGGGTTCACCGACGCGCCGGGCACGGAGAGCATCGGCGGCCTGGCCCTGTCGGAGGACGGCTCGACCCTGTACGCGGTGAACCTGCTCACCCGTAGCCTGGTCAGCTTCGACGCGACCGGGCCCACGGCCTCGGCGCCCGAGGAGACCGTGCCGATCCCCGACCCGGGCTGCGCGACGGACGGGGACTGGCGTCCGTTCAGCGTGGCCGCCCACGACGGCAGCCTGTACGTCGGGGGCGTGTGCAGCGCCGAGAGCACCCAGGACCGCGCGGACCTGAGGGCCGTCGTCGCCACCTATGACGGCGACGAGTTCACCACCGTGCTGTCCCAGCCGCTGGACTTCGAGCGCGGCCAGGTGCACGTCGGCAACTCTGGCAACGGCCAGGGCAACCACTGGAACCCCTGGCACACCGGCCTGGAGGACTGGGACTCCTTCCAGCTGGGCGGCGCGATGATCAATCCGCAGCCCTCGCTGGCCAGCATGGCCTTCACCCGCGACGGCTCGCTGATCCTCGGCTTCCGCGACCGGTTCATGGACGTCGTGAGCTGGGGCGGTCTCGACCCGAGGCCGGGCATCGACACACCGCAGAACGGGATGTCCGGCGGCGACATCAACATGGCCTGCGCCAGGCCCGACGGCGGGTACGACTGGGAGGGCACCGGAAGCTGCCCCGACCACGCGACGGACCCGACCCTTACCGGGGTCCAGCCCGGCAGCGTCGTCGAGTACTTCCCGGGTGACTTCTTCCCGAACGGCGGCTCCGCGACCCAGCCGGGGCCGCACCAGGAGTCCGCCCTGGGATCGGTCGCCTACATCCCGCAGCAGCAGTGGGTCGTCAGCACCCAGATGGACCCGGCCGGCCGGGTCATCACCAGCGGAACCGGCTACTACGACGTCGCCACCGGCCTCGGCCCCGGCAACGACCCGGTCAACAACGCGTACGAGTTCGTCGGCCCGAACCAGAACGGGTTCGGCAAGGCCGGCGGCCTCGGCGACATCGCCTACGCCGCGGCGAACGCGCCGATCCAGATCGGCAACGTGGTCTGGTACGACGGCGACCGCAACGGCCTCCAGGACCCGGGGCACGTACTGCTGCCGGGTGCGACGATCAACCTCCTGGACGCCGACGGCGAGCAGGTCGCCACGACCACGACCGATGCCGCCGGTGAGTACTACTTCGGCGGGGTCGGCGCGGAGTACGAGCTGACACCGGGCGCCGAGTACACCGTGCAGTTCGATGTCTGCACGGCGGACACCAGCGAGGTACCGGGCCAACCGGCCGCCACCGACCTGCGGTTCACACTGCCGCGCGCCGGTGACGACCCGGTCCACGACTCCAACGTGACCCCGCCGACCTCCGGCCGGCTCTGCAACGGCTACGCGCCGGTCACCGCGCCGGACATGCCGGGAGGGGTCGATCACACGATCGACGCCGGCGTCCACATCCCGGAGCCGGAATCCCCGGCACCGACCCCGCCCGACTC
>NZ_SMKI01000218.1 GCF_004348415.1 Streptomyces hainanensis | reverse complement strand
GTCCTCGGGGGCGGGGGTCTCGGGGTCCTCGGGCGTGCCGGGCTCCTCGGGGGTGCCCGGCTCCTCGGGCTCCTCCGGGTTACCGGGCTCCTCCGGGTTACCGGGCTCCTCCGGTTCCTCCGGAGTGCCGGGCTCCTCCGGCTCCTCGGCGACCGGGGTCACGGTGAGGGTGGCCGGGTCGAGCGCGGTGCCGGGCTGGTACATCGGGTTGCCGTGGTACTCGAACGCCTCGGCGCCGTCCTCGGTGAGGGTGGCGGGGATGTCCGCGAAGACCATGGCGCCGCCCTCGCCCTGTCCTGGCGCGACGCCCGACAGGTCGAGGCTGGCGAACTCGACGTCCTCGGTGGTGGTGCCGGCGACCGTCACGTCGGCGACGATGGCGCCGCCGGTGCCCTCGGTGACCACCCGCAGCTCGGCGAGGGTCAGGTCCAACTCGCCGGCGTGGCCCTGGAACCGGACGCTGCCCTCGAAGCCGGTGTCCACGGCGTGGGTCGTCAGGTCGTAGGTGCCGGTGCCCTCGGTGAAGCGGTAGCCGCCGGCGGAGTTGGTCTCGGCGCCGTCCGCGACGGTGATGGTGCCACCGGCGATGGGGCCGCTGATGTAGCGCCGGAACGACTCCTTGACGCCCCAGTCCAGGGTGCCGTCGGTGAGGCCGATGGTGGTGGACGGGGCGGAGCCGCCGTCGTCGGCGAGGGCCGGGGCGGCCAGGGAGGTCACGCTCAGCACGGTGGCGGTGGCCGCCGCGAGCAGCAGTGGTCTGGTGGGCCTCATGCGGGGTCTGTCTCCTCGGAGGGGGTGTCGGTCGTGGTGGGTGACGGTGGCTGTGGCCGTGCGCGGCGGTTGCGGCGGTTGCGGCGCAGGACGCCGAACGCGAGGGCCGCCAGGACGAGCAGGAGTCCGGCGCCGATCGCGAACGGGGCGAGGTTCGGGGCGCCGCCGTCCGTCTCGTCGGCCTGGAAGGACTCCTCGTCGGGGGACGGTGCGGTCTCCGGCTCGGCGGCGGCGGCGGGTTCGCTGCCCAGGTCGGGCAGGGCGGGCAGTTGGGCGTCGGCGTCCAGCGCGACGGCCAGCGTGATCGGGTCCATCTCGGTGCCCGGCTGGTAGAGGTCGCCGAAGGTGGCGGCGCCCTCCTCGGTGAGCTGGGCCGGCACCTCCTGGAGGAGGATCAGGCCGTCGCGGGGCGCCAGTTGGTCGGGCGCGGCGGCGAAGGTGACGAGCGGCAGGTCGGCCCGGGTCTCCTCGTCGCCGGCGGTGACGTCGGCGACGAGGGTGCCGGTGCCGTCGGCGACGGAGACGGTGACGCCACCGATGGTGAGGTCGAGGTCGGTGCCGGTGAAGGTGACGGCGCCCGTGAACTCGGCGTCCACGGTGCCGGCTTCGGGGTCGGCGGTGCCCTGTCCCGCCGGGAACCTGAAGAGCGCGCCGCCGTCCTGGGCGCCGTCGGCGAGCTCCCAGCCGCCGGCCGCGATCTCCCCGGTGACGTACTCCCGGAAGGTGCGGCGCACCCCCCAGTCCACGGCCGCGTCCACGAACTCCCCGGCGTTCTCGTCGGCGTTCCCGTCCTGTTCCGTGGGCTCCGGGCTCTCCTCCGACGCGTCAGGGCTCGGTTCGCTCGGGGCCGGCTCGGGGTCCTCGGTGTCGGCGGTCAGGCTGACCGGGTCCAGGGCGTCGCCCGCCTGGTAGTAGCCGGCGAAGGCGGTGGCGCCCTCGGCGGTCAGGGTGGCGGGGATGCCGGAGACGGCGATCTGGGTGCCGCCGCGCAGGTCGACCCCGGTCAGATCGAGGGCGGCCAGCGGCACCTGCGTCGACTCCGTGATCTCGCCGCTGCCGCGCGCCTTGCTGCGCATGTCGGCGTAGAGGGTGCCGGAGCTGCCGGAGACGCTGACCGTGGGGTTGCTGATCGTGAGGTCCAACTCGTAGGCGCCGTCCTCCTGTTGGTGCCCCACGAAGCGGACGCCGCCCGAGTAGCTCGCGGTGAGGGCGCCGCTGTCCTGGTCGTAGTCGCCGCGGGCCGAGTGGAAGCGGAACTCGCTCTGGCCGACGGTGGCGGCGCCGCCGCTCAGCGTCCAACTGCCCTGGGCGATGGGGCCGGTGACATAGCTCTGGAACGACGAGCGGATGCCCCAGTCGAGGCGGCCGCCTGCCACGGCGCGTTCGGCGGCCTGCGCGACGCCGGCGAACGGCGCGAGCAGGCCGGCGAGTACGAGCGCGGCGAGTGGCAACAGAGCGCGGAGCCCACGCCGTCGTGGGCGTGGAGTTCCGGGCAGCATCCTGGACAGCATCGAAGGGTCCCTCCCGACGAACCGGGTCGACGACTGAGGTTAGGCTAACCTAAGCCACGGTGAGCCACCGCGACAGGTGGCACGGCCCCGGGAATCGGAAAGGTGCGGAGAGATGAAGCGAGCTGGCCCGCTGGCGGCCCTTGGCGCACTGCTCCTGCTGCTGACCGCGTGCGGCGGCTCGTCCTCGCCCTCGCCCTCCGCCGCGGCGACCGGCTCGGACTCCGCCGCTCCGGCCGTCGACCGGGTCGAACCGCTGTCGGGGCCGGCGCCGACGCCCTCGCTTCCGGTCACGGTCGACTCGGTGGACGGTGAGCGGGTGACCGTCGAAGCGGCCGAGCGGATCGTGCCGTTGTCGGGGTCGATCTCCGAGATCGTCTTCACCCTCGGCCTCGGGGAGCGGGTGGCCGCCAGGGACGTCACGGCCACGTTCGAGCAGGCGGCCGACCTGCCGGTGGTCACCAGGGGCCACGACGTCTCGGCCGAGAGCGTGTTGTCGCTGCGGCCCGACGTGGTGCTCGCCGAGTCCACCAGCGGTCCTGCCGAGGCCATCGACCAGATCCGCTCGGCCGGGGTGCCGGTCGTCGTCCTCGACGCGGCCGCGAGCCTGGACGACGTGACCACCAGGATCGACGCGGTGGCCGCCGCGCTCGGTGTGCCGGACGCCGGCGAGCAGCTCAACTCCCGTACGGCGGACCGGATCGCGGCCGCGCAGTCGGAGATCCCGACGGACGGCGACCGCCCCCGGGTGGCCTTCCTCTACCTGCGCGGCTCCGCGTCCGTCTTCCTGATCGGCGGCGCCGAGTCCGGCGCGACCTCCCTGATCGAGGCGGCCGGCGGCGTCGACGCGGGCGCGGACGCGGGCCTGGAGGGGGACTTCACCCCCATCACCAGCGAGGCACTGGTCACGGCGGCGCCCGACGTGATCCTGGTGATGTCCAAGGGCCTGGAGTCGGTCGACGGCGTCGACGGCCTCCTCGAACTCCCCGGCGTCGCCCAGACCCCCGCCGGCATGGACCGCCGCGTCGCCAGCGTCGAGGACGGCATGCTCCTCAACTACGGCCCGCGCACGGACGAGGTACTGGCCTCCCTGGCCACCCAGATCCACGACGCCGGACCGACCGAATGACCACCGGCCGCGCCTTCGGCGCGCCCCGCGCCGAAGGCACGGAGGAACCGACCAGCCCGCCGGCCGGCCACCCTGCCCCGCCGAAGGCGGGGGCGGGGGCGGGGGCGGACGGAACCGCGCCCGGCGCGGCGCCGTCGCCCGGGGCCGCCGGAGGCGCGGCCGAAGGACGCCCCGCCGCGCCGGCCGCCGCCAACGGTCCCGCGCCCGGCGCGGGCCGCGCCGAAGGCGACCAGCCGCATCCCGACCGGGAACCGGCAAGCGCGTCCCGCGCCGGAGGCGTGGCCGAACAGGCCGGCAGCAACGGCGCTCCACCACGCGCCAACCGCTCCGCCTCGCCGGAGTCGTCGGCCGGCGACCGCCCCACCCCGCCGGAGGCGAGGGCCGGCGGCCCCGCGCCCGGCGCGGCCGCCGGAGGCGCTCGGCCACAAGCCGACCGCGCGCCAGCAGGCACGCCCCGCGCCGAAGGCACGGAGCCGTCGCCCGGCGCGGCCGCCCAAGGCGCGGCCAACGGCGAACGGCCGCAGGCCGACCGCCCCACCCCGCCGGAGGCGGGGGCACGCGGAACCGCGCCCGGCGCGGCCGCCGGAGGCGCTCGGCCACAGGCCGACCGCGCGCCGGCAGGCGCGGCCCCCGCCGGAGGCGGCCGGCCGGGCCGGGGCCCGGCTCCGGCCGGCGGAGCCGGCCCGTCGCTTTCCGGCCGCGCCGGAGGCGCGGCCGGGCCCGCGGCCGGGTGGCTGGGGGGTGGGTTGGTCGTCGCCCTCGTCGGGGTCGCGCTCGCGTCGGCGGCGATCGGGGCGTACGACATCCCGCTCGGGGACCTGCTCTCCTCCGTCCGGCACCGACTGCACCTCGGCGGGCAGCCGTTGGACCGGATCGGCGAGAGCGTGCTGTGGGACGTGCGGCTGCCCCGCGTCGTGCTCGCGATGCTCGTCGGCGCGTCGCTCGGCTGCGCCGGGGCGCTGATGCAGGGCGTGTTCGGGAATCCGCTGGCCGAGCCGGGGGTGATCGGCGTGTCCACCGGCGCCGCCGTCGGCGCGGTCGCCGCCATCGCGTTCGGCATCGAGGTCCTCGGCAACTGGACGGTCACCGTCTTCGCGTTCGTGACGGGTCTGTTCACCGTGCTGCTGGTCTACGCGCTGTCGCGGTCCGCCGGCCGCAGCGAGGTGGTGACGCTGATCCTCACCGGCATCGCCGTCAACGCCTTCGCCATGTCGCTCGTCGGCCTGTTCATCTTCTTCGCCGACAACGCCCAGATCTCGCAGATCACCTTCTGGCAGCTCGGCTCGCTCTCCCAGTCCACCTGGCCCAAGGTGCTCGCCGTGCTGCCCTGCGCCGCGCTCGGCCTGCTGGCGGCGCCCGTCCACGCCAGGCGCCTCGACCTGCTGGCGCTGGGCGAGCGGCCCGCCCGGCACCTCGGGGTGGACGTGGAGCGGCTGCGGGTCTCGCTGATCCTGGTCGTCGCACTGCTCACCGCGGCGGCCGTCGCCGTCGCGGGTGTGATCAGTTTCGTCGGCCTCGTCGTGCCGCACCTGGTGCGGATGGTGGCCGGTCCCGGGCACCGGTTCCTGGTGCCGGCCAGTGCCGCCGGCGGCGCGCTGGTGCTGCTCTCGGCCGACCTGGTGGCCCGCACCGTCGCCGAGCCGGCCGAGCTGCCGCTCGGCGTGATCACCGGGCTGATCGGCAGCCCGTTCTTCTTCTGGCTGCTCCGCAGGACCCGCAGCCGACAGGGGGGTTGGGCATGATCGGCCGGCTGCTGCGCGACCGGGCTCTGGAGCCGCCGGCCCGGCCGGTGCCCGGCGAGCCGCTGGCCGGGGCCGCCGGCCTCGGCGTCCGGCTCGGCGGCCGCGACGTGCTGACCGGCGTCGACCTCGATGTCCGCGCCGGCGAGGTGCTGGCCCTGGTGGGCCCCAACGGGGCGGGCAAGTCGACGCTGTTGGCCGCGCTCGCCGCCGACCTGCCGCCCACCAGCGGCGAGTTGACCGTCGCCGGCCGCCCGGCCGCCGCCTGGGGCGCGCGGGGCCTCGCGCTGCGCCGCGCCCTGCTGCCCCAGAACGCCCACCTGGCCTTCCCGTTCACCGTCGCCGAGGTGGTGCGGATGGGGCGCGCGCCCTGGGCCGGCACGCCCGCCGAGGACGAGGACGACGCGGCGGTCGCCGAGGCGATGGCGGCCACCGAGGTGACGGCCTTCGCCGAGCGTCCCTTCTCGGCGCTCTCCGGCGGCGAGCGCGCCCGGGTCGCGCTCGCCAGGGTGCTGGCGCAACGCGCCCCGCTGCTGCTGCTCGACGAGCCGACGGCCGCGCTCGACCTGCGCCACCAGGAGTTGGTGCTGCGCGTGTGCCGGGCGCGCGCCGGCGCCGGCGACGCCGTCGTGGTGGTGCTGCACGACCTCGGGCTCGCCGCGGCCCACGCCGACCGCGCCGCCGTGCTGCACGACGGCCGGGTCGCCGCCGACGGGCCACCGGACACGGTCTTCACAGAAGAGCTACTGAGCCGCGTGTACCAGCATCCCGTCGAGGTGCTGCCCCACCCCCGCACGGGAGTTCACCTCGTGGTGCCCCGGCGCGTGGCGCGATCCCACCCATGAACCCCACAACCAGGGAAAGTTATAGCCAACGCACGCCAAACGGTAGTTGCATGCCCTAGCCTTTTCTGCGGTCGGCGCGAACCCGGGGGGAGATGAGGGCGCGCCGTTCTTCTCCGTATCTTTTCCCCATCAACGCAGTACCGTTGCACTCCTGCCGCAGCTGCTTCACCGCTCAGTGTTGCCGCATCCGCACCTTGGGGGGTCCATGCGTCATCATCAGCCCAACGCCCCGCGCTCCGGTCTCGCCCGAAGACCAACGACGGCCGCCCTTCGGCCACTCGGCCGCCGCGAGTCCTCCCCCTGGTATCCGCCCGTCGTCGTCGCGACCGACGTGCTGGGCGTCTTCGTCCCGGTGCTCGCGGTCTACAGTCTCGCGCCGGAGCCCCGCCCGCTCGCCGCCGCCACCGTCGCCACCCTCTCCTGGGTCACGATCCGGGTGATCCACCACCGCTACCGCGTACGCTCCCTGGGGGAGACCCGCGGCCTGCTGCCCACCCTGCACGACTGGCTGCTGTTCCTCGGTCTGCTCGCCGGCCTGCGTGCCGTGACCGGCGAACGGTCCACCGTCGCCTCGGCGTTATTCGCCCTCGTCCCGTCCCTGCTGCTCACCGCGGTGACGGGCGCCCTGCTGCACCGGCACCTGCTGGCGGAACGTCACCGGGCGAGGGCGGTGCGCCGGGTGCTGGTGATCGGCGAGCCGGCACCGGTCGACGAGGTCACCGCCCAGCTGGCCGCCCGCACCGACCACGCCTATGTCGTCGTCGGCACCGTGCTGGTCGGGGAGGCCGGCGAACTCACCTCGGGAGTGAAGGAGTTGGGGCGGCTCGCGGCGGCCCTCGACCGCTCCCCCGCCGTCCCGGACCTGATACCCGAGGGCCCGGACGGCAGCACGGTGCTGGCCGCGGCCCGCCACCAGGACGCCGACCTGGTGCTGATCGCGCCCGGTTGCCTGCTCACCGGCGAGCGGCTGCGCCGGATCTGCTGGGCCGTCCAGGACGCGGGCCTCCAACTCGCCGTGGCCTCCGGGCTGTCCGAGGTGGCGCTGCGCCGGCTCACGGTCTCCAGCGCCGCCGGCCTGAACCTGCTGCACATCGACCCGCCGCTGCGCCGCGGCCCGCAGCCGGCGCTGAAGTCGGCGCTCGACCGGGTGGCGGCCGGCGCCGCGCTGGTGGCGCTCGCCCCGTTGCTGGCCGTCCTCGCCCTCGCCGTCAGCCTGGACTCGCACGGGCCCGCGCTCTACCGGCAGACCAGGATCGGCTACCGCGGCACCCCGTTCACGCTGTGGAAGTTCCGCACCATGGTGCCGGACGCCGAGTCCCGGCGGCCCGAGCTCGAAGGGCTCAACGAGCACCTGAACGGGCCGCTGTTCAAGATCCGCCGCGATCCCCGGATCACCCGCTTCGGCCGCTTCCTGCGCCGCACCTCGCTGGACGAACTCCCGCAGCTGGTCAACGTGTTGCGGGGCGAGATGTCGCTGGTCGGGCCGCGGCCGCCGCTGCCCGAGGAGGTGGCGAGCTACGGCGCGGTCGAGCTGCGCCGGCTCGGCGTGAAGCCGGGGATCACCGGCCCGTGGCAGATCAGCGGCCGCTCCGACCTGTCCTGGGACGAGGGCCTGGCGCTGGATCTCTTCTACACCGACAACTGGTCGGTGACCGGCGACCTGGACGTCCTGGCCCGCACCTTCCGCGCGGTCGTCGACGGCCGGGGCGCCTACTGATGACGCGCGGCATCCACGGGCGCCGTCGCGTAACGGCGCGGCCGTTCGGCGGCCGCGCCCTCGGCCAGCCACCACTCGTAGGTCTCCCGGACGCCGCGGGGCAGCGGCGTCGTGGGCGCGAAGCCGAGCGCGGCGAGCCGGGAGACGTCGAGCAGCTTGCGCGGCGTGCCGTCCGGCTTGCTCGGGTCCCAGCCGACGCGGCCGGTGAAGCCGACGGCCTCGGCGACGGTCGCGGCCAGCTCGGCGATCGTCAGGTCCTCGCCGACGCCGACGTTGACCGGCGAGTCCCCGTCGTAGTCGCGCAGCAGCGTGACGCAGGCCCGGCCGAGGTCGTCGCTGTGCAGGAACTCGCGGCGCGGGGTGCCGGTGCCCCACAGCACGACCTCGTCGCGCCCGTCCCGCGCGGCCTCGTGGAAACGGCGGATCAGGGCCGGCAGCACGTGCGAGTTCTCCGGGTCGAAGGTGTCGCCCGGGCCGTAGAGGTTGGTGGGCAGCGCCACGACGTACCGGCGGCCGAACTGCCGCCGGTAGGACCGCACCTGGGAGATGCCGGCGATCTTGGCGAGCGCGTACGGCTCGTTGGTCGGCTCCAACGGGCCGGTCAGCAGCGCGTCCTCGGTGATCGGCTGGGGCGCGTGCTTGGGGTAGATGCACGAGGAGCCGAGGAACAGCAGCCGGTCGACGTCGGCCGCGTGCGCGCCGCCCAGCACGCTGAGCTGGATCCGCAGGTTGTCCTCCAGGAACGGCACCGGGTAGCGGTCGTTGGCGAGGATGCCGCCCACCGTGGCGGCGGCCAGCACCACCGCGTCCGGCCGGGTGTCGCGGAGGAAACGCAGGGTCGCGTCGGCGTCCCGCAGGTCGAGCTCGGCGCGGCCCCTGGTGATCACCTCGTGGCCCTGGTCCGTGAGTTGGCGGGCGATCGCGCTCCCGGCCAGGCCGCGGTGTCCCGCGACGAAGATCCGGGCGTCGGGCGGCAGCAGTGTCGTCATGGCAGCGGATTGTGCCATGTCCCCACATACCTGAACGAACACCCATACGTACAGTGCGGAGAGAGAGGCTGGGGCCGCGATGAGTGGCGGTAACAGGACGGCGTTGATCACCGGGGTCACCGGGCAGGACGGCTCGTATCTCGCCGAGTTGCTGTTGGCCAAGGGCTACACCGTGCACGGCCTCGTGCGGCGGTCCTCCTCGTTCAACACCGAGCGGATCGACCACATCTACCAGAGCCCGCAGGAGCCGTCCCGCACGCTGGTGCTGCACCACGCGGACCTCACGGACGGCGTGGCGCTGGTGAACCTGCTGCGCGAGCTGAGGCCGGACGAGGTCTACAACCTGGGGGCGCAGTCCCACGTCCGGGTCTCCTTCGACGTGCCCATGTACACCGGCGACGTCACCGGGCTGGGCACGCTGCGGCTGCTGGAGGCGATCCGGGCCAGTGGCATCGACACCCGGATCTACCAGGCGTCGTCCTCCGAGATGTTCGGCGCGACGCCGCCGCCGCAGCACGAGGGCACCCCGTTCCATCCGCGCAGCCCTTACGGCTGCGCCAAGGTCTACGGCTACTGGTCGGCGGTCAACTACCGTGAGGCGTACGGGCTCTACGCGGCCAACGGGATCCTGTTCAACCACGAGTCGCCGCGCCGGGGCGAGACCTTCGTCACCCGCAAGATCACCCGGGCGGTGGCCAGGATCAGGGCCGGCCTCCAGGACCGGCTCTACATGGGCAACCTGGACGCGGTGCGCGACTGGGGCTACGCGCCCGAGTACGTCGAGGCGATGTGGCGCATGCTCCAACAGGACGAGCCGGGCGACTACGTGGTGGCCACCGGGGTGGCGGCCACCGTGCGGGACTTCCTGACGGCGGCGTTCGCGGCGGGCGGTCTCGACTGGACGGAGCATGTGCGGTTCGATCCGAAGTACGAGCGGCCGAGCGAGGTGGACGCCCTGATCGGTGACGCGTCCAAGGCGCGTGACGTGCTCGGTTGGGAGCCGAAGGTGCGCTGGCGCGAGCTGGCGGAGCTGATGGTGGCCGCCGACGTCGAGGCGCTGGACGCGGAGTTGAGCGGGCGGCGGGTTCGGATCGACCGCTGAGTCGACCCGTCCGTCGGTCCGGCTGCGCGGGGCTTTCACAACGTGTCCCGATCGCACCACTGTTCGCGCACAACCTGACGGCCCGTTGGTTGGTCCAAGTGGGGCCGGAAGGCAGATCGGTAAGGCGAGTTGGGTAGTGGGTGAGGCAATGAAAGCCAGAGGCTTCCTGCGAAGTGCCGCGGGCGCGGCGCTCGTGTTGGCGCTCGGTGGGGGGGTGTTGGCCGGCCCGGTGGCTCCGGACGCGGAGGCGGTGACACCGCCGCTCGGCATGACGGCGGACGAGCTGCCGACCTGGCAGACCAACGGAATCGTGTACGCGCTCGCGGAGGCCGACGGTGTGGTCTTCGTCGGCGGCACGTTCTCCACCGTCCGGCCGCCCGGCGCCGCCTCCGGCACGCAGGAGCAGCCGGTGGGCAACTTCGTGGCGCTGGACGCCGCCACCGGCGAACCGGTGGACTGCGACCTGTCGTTCTCGGTCGGCTCCGGCACCGCGACCGTCCGGACGCTGGCCGTCTCGCCCGACGGGCGCACGCTCTACGCCGGCGGCACCTTCGGCTCGGTCAACGGCGTCGGCGCCAGCAGCGTGGCCGCGTTCGACATCCCGAGCTGCGGTCGCAAGCCGTTCCCCGCCGCCGCCAACGGCATCGTGCGGGGTATCGCCGCCACCGACGACCGGGTCTACCTGGCCGGCGACTTCACGCAGCTGAGCGGCACCGCGCGCAGCCGGTTCGCCGCCGTCACCACCGAGGGCGCCGTGGTGCCCGGCTGGGTGGCCAACGCCGACGAGATCGGCAAGACCGTCGCCGTCACCCCGGACGGCGCCAACGTGCTGCTCGGCGGCGACTTCTTCACGATCAACGGCGCGAGCTCGCACGCGTTGGCCGTGGTCAGCGCCAGCACCGGCGCCAACGTCCGCACCTACGGGCGGGGCTTCATCCCGGACACCTCGACCGTGCAGGACATCGCCGTCGACGCCACCGGCTTCTACACCGCCAACGAGGGCACCGGCGGCGGGGTGTTCGACGGCCGGATCGCGCTCGACCTGGCCACCTTCAACGAGCGCTGGCGCGACACCTGCCTGGGCGCCACCCAGGACGTGGAGGTGCACGGCTCCGTCGTCTACAGCGCCCACCACGCCCACGACTGCTCCAGCATGGGCGAGTTCCCCGACCAGGAGCGCTACCACCTGTTCGCCCAGGACACCACCACCGGCGAGAAGCTGGGCTGGTTCCCCAACACCAACGACGGTCTGGGCGAGGCGATCGGCCCGCGCACCCTGCTCTCCGTCACCGACCACCCGGACGACGAGCGGGACTTCCTCTGGGTCGGCGGCGGCTTCACCACCGTCAACGGCTCGCCGCAGTGGGGCCTGACCCGCTTCGCCACCTCGCCGGACAGCGGCGCGCCCTCGGTGCCGGAGACGCACGCCACCAGCACCACGCCGGGGCGTATCGACCTGACCTGGCGGCCCAGCCTCGACCTCGACGACAGCCTGCTCACCTACCGGGTCTACCGGGACGGCGGCAGCCAGCCGATCCACACCGTCCAGGCGTCCACCCTGCCCTGGAGCCGGCCGCAGCTCGCCTTCGCCGACACCGGTATGTCGGCCGGTGAGAGCCACAGTTACCGGATCACCGCCACCGACGGCGCCGGCAACACCAGCGCGCTCTCGGCGCCCGTCACGGCCACCGCGGCCGGCGGCACCCAGCCGTACGTGAACACGGTGCTGGCCGACAGCCCGCTGCTGTACTGGCGGTCCGACGAGACCGCCAACAACTTCGCCTCGGACCTCTCGGGCAACGGCAACAACGGCGTGCACCGCGGCGGCCCGCAGCGCGGCGTCACCCCGGGCGCGGTCCCGGGCCCGGACGCGGCCTCCGTCGGGCACGACGGCGTGGACTCGTACACCTACAGCGACCGAAGCTTCTCCGGGATGACCCGCTTCACCGTGGAGACCTGGTTCAGGACCACCACCACCCAGGGCGGCAAGCTGCTGGGCTTCGGCAACCGCACGCTCCAGCCCAGCACGGTCCGCGACAACAACCTCTACATGCTCAACGACGGCCGGCTCTCGTTCGGCATCATCAACGGCGCCAACCGGGTCATCACCGGCTCCGGCCGCTACAACGACGGCCGTTGGCACCACGTCGTCGGCTCGGTGGGCGCGAACGGCATGCGGCTGTACGTCGACGGCCAGCTGGCGGCGGTCAACAGCCTGTACACCTCGGCACGGAACGTCACCGGCTACTGGCGGGCCGGCGGCGACAGCCTGGTCAACTGGGCCAACCGGCCGGCGAGCGACCACTTCGCCGGGCAGCTCGACGAGACCGCCGTCTACCCGACGCAGCTCTCCGCCGCCCGGGTCACCGCGCACTACCAGGCCGCCTCGCTGCCGACCGACTCGGTGACCCAACTGGCCCCGGTGGCCGACACCTACGTCAACGGCGCGGCGCTGAACACCAACTACGGCACCCACCAGAACCTGGCGGTGCGCGGCAGCAGCGCGTACGAGGCCTACCTGGACTTCGACCTGCCGGCCGCCCCGGCCGGACAGGTGCTCAAGAGCGCGGCCCTGCGGGTGCGGGTGACCGACGACCCGGTGGCCGGCTCCGTCGACGACTTCCAGGTGGTGCCCGTCGAGGGCGCCTGGGGCGAGACCACCACGACGTACGCCAACCGGCCGGCGCTCTCCGGCACGGTGCTCGGCACCCTCGGCTCCCCCGACGCGCCGGGCGGCGTCTACTCGGTGCCGCTCGACCTGGCCTCGGTACGGGCCGCGCTCGGCGGCGACTTCGACGTGGCGCTGCGGGGGAACGGCACGGACAGCCTGTGGCTGTGGGCCAGGGAGGCCAGCCAGAGCAGCTACCGCCCGCAGCTGGTGCTCACCTTCGGGGCGCCCTGATGCGGGGGCGCCTGCGGCTGGGGCTCACCGGATTCCTGTCGGCCGCCGCCCTCGCCGCGCTGTCCGCCTGCGGCGGCGACGGCGGGGGCGGGGGC
>NZ_SMKI01000217.1 GCF_004348415.1 Streptomyces hainanensis | reverse complement strand
GCCGGGCGGGCGGGCGGCCGGCGGCCACGCCCCGCCGAACCGACCGGGTTCAGCGGACTATCACGCGGAGCAGTTCCACGCCGATGCCCATCAGATGGTGCACGTCCATCCGGTGGTAGACGTATCGGCCGCTCCTTTCCGACGTCAGCAGTCCGGCGGAGCGGAGTTTCGCGAGATGCCGTGAGACCTGCGGCCGGGTCATGCCCGTGCGGCGGGCCAGATCCGAGGTGGTGATCGCCTCGTTGACCATGTGGCGGCACAGGCTCAGGCGCGCCGGGTCGGAAAGGATCGTCAACCGCTGGCGCACCTCGTCGATGGACGGCGGCTGGCCGCGCCACGCCACCGGATAGTGCAGCACCACCGGAAAACCCGGCTCGCCCCGAATGATCAGGTGGGGGCGGCCGTGAATGGTCGGGACCAGGAAGACGGGGTTCCCGCCGAGCGGCACGGTCAGGTTCTGCAGCTTGTCGAAGCGCACGGCCCGCCCGTCCCGCACCGGCCTGGCGGCCGGGCTCACCGAGGAGAGCACCTCCGCGAGCGGCAGTCCCCGGAGTCGGGAACGGGTCTGCTCGACCTCGTCGCGCAGCCGGCCGTGAATGCGCTCCCATTCCTTCGCGAAGAACGCGTCCACGGAGTCCTCGAGCGTCCGGACGAGAACTCGCCGAAAATCCCCGGGATCGTCGATCAGCGACCGCGCCAGTTCGCCGCGCGAGAACGAACGCGCCTCGCATGCCGCGACGAATTCTCCCGGCCTGGTGACCGCTCCTCGCGGGTCGAAGGAACCGCCCTGAACCGCGTAGGCGGCGGCCGCCACGAAATCGTTCTCCGGAAGTCGCGAGACGCGATCGAGTTCCGTCGCCATATCGACGTCGAGCGGCGGGCTCAGCGGTAGCAGGAGGCGGCAGCGGCGCCTGGCCCAGAGCGGCGCGAAACGCGTCAGCCGGTGTCCCAGACCGGGGGACATCGATTCGCCGATCCCCGTCAGCCACGGCCGGGACTCGAGGTGGTGGTCGGGCTCCGCCAGCGAGTGCAGGCACGCCTGGAGCTCGGAGATCGGCGACGTCCCGACGGCCACGTCCGAGCTCTTCGCCCCCCTGAGGTCGAGTAGCACTGGCACCCGACGACTGTAATCGAACAGTTGACGTCCTCGCGGTAACAGTCGGGTTCACGGTGCCGACCGCGACCTACAGTCCCGGCTCATCAGCGGACAGCACGACGCGAAGGAGTGGACGTGGTCGACAGCCCGGCGAGGAAGGACGGCTGGGGAGCCGTCCCGGAGCCAGGAGCCGGATGGCGCCAGGTGGTCCCGGTGCCGATGCGCGACGGGGTCGCGCTCGTCGCGGACGTCTACGCCGCGGGACCCGACCCCGCCCCGCGACCCGTGCTGCTCGAACGCACGCCCTACGGTCGCCGGAAGCCGCGCGGCTCGGACGGGGCCCTCGGGTCCTGGAACCCGCCGCCGCCCGAGGCGGTGTGCCGGCGCTTCGTGGAACGCGGCTACCACGTGGTCCGACAGGACTGCCGCGGCCGGGGCGACTCGGGCGGCGAGTTCGTCAAGTACCTCAACGAGGCCGAGGACGGCTACGACACCGTCGAGTGGATCGCGGCCCAGCCGTGGTGCGACGGCCGGGTGGCCACGATGGGGGTCTCCTACGCGGCGCACACGCAGAGCGCGCTCGCCTCGCTGGGGGCGCCCTCGCTGGCGGCGATGTTCCTCGACTCCGGCGGCTTCGCCAGCGCCTACGAGACCGGCGTCCGGCTGGGCGGGGCCTTCGAGCTCAAGCAGGCGACCTGGGCCTTCGCCAGGGCGAAGACCAGTGCCAGGACGCTCGCCGACCCGGTGCGCGGCGCCGCGCTGGAGAGCGAGTCGATCGAGGAGTGGTTCAGGCGGCTGCCCTGGCGCCGGGGGCACTCGCCGCTGCGGCACGCGCCGGAGTACGAGGACTACCTCTTCGAGCAGTGGGAGCACGGCCGGTTCGGCCCCTACTGGCGGCAGCTCGGCATCTACGGGCGGGGCCGTTTCGACCGGTTCCCCGACGTGCCGAGCCTGCACGTCTCCAGTTGGTACGACCCCTACATCCGCACCGCGGTCGAGAACTTCCACGAGCTGGGCGCGCGCAAGACCAGCCCGGCCTACCTGGTGCTGGGGCCCTGGACGCACGGCCGGCGCAGCGTCTCGTACGCCGGGGACGTCGACTTCGGCCCCGAGGCCACCCTGGACGGCAACCTGGCCGCCGACTACGTCGAGTTCCGGGCGAACTGGTTCGACGCGCGGCTGTCCCCGACGCCGTCGAACGACCCGGCCGTGCGCTACTTCCGGATGGGCGGCGGTTCCGGCCGGCGCGACGCCGACGGCCGGCTCGACCACGGCGGCCGCTGGCTGACCAGCGCGACCTGGCCGCCCGAGGGCACGCACCCCACGGAGTTCCACCTCACCGCCGACGGGGGGCTCACGCCGGAGCCCCGGGCGCTCGCCGGTTACCTGGAGTACGACCACGACCCCGGCGATCCGGTGCCGACGATCGGCGGGCAGGTGACCTCGGGGGAGCCCGTGATGGTCGGCGGGGCCTTCGACCAGCGCCCCGACGAGCGGACGTTCCGGCTGACCGCGTCGCGGCTGCCGCTCGACTCCCGCGCCGACGTGCTCACCTTCCAGACCGCTCCGCTGGAGCACGACGTGGTGGTGGCCGGCCCCGTCGTCGCCACCCTCGCGGTCTCGTCGAGCGCCGCCGACACCGACTTCACGGTGAAGCTGGTCGACGTCCATCCGCCGAACGCCGACTACCCGGCCGGCTTCGCCATGAACCTGACCGACGGCATCCTGCGGTGCCGGTACCGGGACTCGTTCGAGACGCCGTCCCCGCTCGAACCCGGCCGGGTCTACGAGGTGCGGGTCGAGGCCCCCGACACCGCCAACCTCTTCGCCCGCGGGCACCGCATCCGGGTCGACATCGCCTCCAGCAACTTCCCCCGCTTCGACGTCAACTCCGGCACCGGCGCGGACGAGACCACCGACCGGCGGCGGGTGGTCGCGACGAACCGGGTGTTCGTCGACGGACGGTCCACCGTCACGCTGCACGTGCTCGCGGAGGAGCCGCGATGAGCGCCGCCACGGCAATCACCCTCGCCGCCGTCGGCGACCTCGTCCTCGACGACGACGTCCTGACCCCCCGCCTCGAGGCGTCGGCGCCCCGGCTGCTCGACGTCCTGCGCGGCGCCGACGTCACCATCGGGAACTTCGAGACGACCGCGATCGACTTCGACCGCTTCGACGGGTGGCCGGAGGCCGAACCCGGGGGATCCTGGCTGGTCACCTCGCCGCGCGCGGGAGCCGACGTCCGCGCCATGGGCTTCGACATGGTGTCGCGCGCCAACAACCACGCCACCGACTGGGGCGTGGCAGGCCTGCGCTCCACCAGCGCGGTCCTCGACGCGGCCGGGCTCGTCCACGCCGGCGCCGGCGGGTCGCTCACCGCGGCGCGCGCCCCCCGCTACCTCTCCACCCGCCGCGGACGCGTCGCGCTCGTGTCGGCGGCGACCCGCTTCCAGCCCATGTCCCTGGCCAGCGACCCCTTCGGGATCGTGCCCGCGCGCCCCGGCATCAACGGGCTGCGCACCAGGAAGTGGTTCGCCGTCCACCCCGACGAGCTGCGGGCCATGGCCGCGATCCGCGACGCCCTCCCGCCCGCCTCCCTGCACCACGCGGCACGGGCGGCCGACGCGCGGGACGGCTCCGTGACCCTCGGGGGAACCGCGTTCCTCTCCTCCGAGGTCACCGGCGGCCGGGCCGGACCCCACTGGCGGGTCGAGGACGAGGACGTCGCCGCGCTCCGCACCAGCGTGCGGCAGGCCAGGCAGAGCGCCGACCTCGCCGTGGTCGCCCTGCACACCCACGAGCCCGGCAACCACAGCGCCGAGCCCCCGCCCTTCCTGCCCGAACTCGCGCGCGCGGCCGTCGACGAGGGCGCCGACGTCGTCCTCGGCCACGGCCCGCACCAACTGCGCGGCATCGAGGTGTACCGGAACCGGCCGATCTTCTACTCGCTCGGGAACTTCGTCTTCATGCAGAACCGCCAGTACCCGCTCACCCGTGAGGCCTGGCGGCGCACCGGCCTGGATCCCGCGCGACACACCCCGGGCGAAATGCTCGAACAGAAAAGGACCAAGGGCCCCTTCGCCGAACGGATCTGGTTCGAGAGCGTCGCGGTCACGCTCTCCTTCACCCACTCCGGAACGCTCGACATCACCCTCCTCCCGATCACGCTCACCCACGACACGGCACACCATTCCGACCGCGGAACACCGCAGGTGGCAGACGTCACCGCGGCGGACCGAATCCTCGACCGGCTCCGCGCGCTCTCGCGGGCGTACGGTACCGAAATCCTCCTTGACCAGGGTCAAGGCAGCATCCGCGTCGACCTCCGCTCATGACCCTCCGGTAACAGGAGTCGAAGAATGATCTCCACATCCGAATCCGCGTCCGAAACCGCGCCCGAATCCGCGCCCGAATCCGCGTCCGAAACCACGCGCGACACCACCAGACTCACCCGCTTCCTGGACCGCGTCGAACGAGTCGGCAACCGACTGCCGCACCCCTTTCTCCTGTTCTGGCTCCTGTTCTGCGTCGTCGCCGTCGCCAGCGCGATCATGGCCGCGGCCGACGTCTCGGCCCTGGACCCGGCGACCGGCGAGCCCTCGGCGGTCAGGAACGCGCTCTCGGTCGACGCGGTCCGCGAGCTGATGCTCGGGGCCGAGGAGTCGTTCCTGACCTTCGGCCCGCTGGGCACCATGCTGATCATCATGTTCGGCCTCGCGGTCGCGGACCGCTCCGGCATGCTCGAGGCGCTGGCCCGACACGCCCTGGGCCGCGTGCACCCCCGCTACGCCGTGTTCACCGTCTGCCTCGCCGGGGCGCTGTCGAAGTTCCTCTCCTACAGCGCCTACGTCATCCTCATACCGCTGGCGGCACTGGTCTTCAAGGCGGTCGGCCGATCCCCCATGCTGGGCATGATCGTCGGCTTCCTGTCGATCAACGCCGCCGGCGACGCGAACCCGTTCATCGCCCCGGGCGACGTCGTCTTCGCCAGGATCGCCACCGAGGCCGCGCAACTCGTCGACCCGGACACGGTCGTCAGGGCCACCGACAACACCTACTTCACCACCGTCTCCGCGCTCCTCCTCGCGATCGTGCTCACCCTGGTCACGGAGAAGGTGCTGGCCAGGCGGGAGCACGAACTCGTCCCGGACAGCGGCGCCACCGGACCTACCACGGGACCGACCGCCGAATCCGGCTCCGAGGCCGTCCCCGAGGAGACCGAGCTCCGGGCGCTGCGCAGGACCGGCGTCGTCGCCGCGGCCTTCCTCGGCCTGCTGGTCGTCGGGATGATCCCCGCCGGCTCCCCGCTCCGCGGCCCGAACGGCGCCATCCTCGACTCCACGCTGTTCAACGGGATCGCGCTGGCGCTGAGCCTGTTCTTCCTGGTCATCGGAGCCGTCTACGCCCACGGGACCGGCCGGCTCACCAACTCGTCCGACCTGCCGCGCTTCATGGCCGACGGCGTGAGGTCGATCGCGCCGCTCCTCGTGCTCTTCTTCGCCGTCTCGCAGTTCCTCGCCCTGTTCGAGTGGACCTCCATCAGCACCGTCGTCGCGGTACGCGGTGCGGAGGTCCTGGAGGGACTGAACGCGCCGATCTTCGTCGTGCTGATGCTGCTCATCGCCGCCATCGCCGTGCTGAACCTGCTCATCACCAGCGGCACCGCGCTGTGGGCACTCCTCGCGCCGGTGATCATCCCCATGACCATGCTCATCGGGGCCAATCCGGCGACCGTGATGGCCGTCTACCGGATCGCGGACTCCTGTACCAACTCCATCACCCCGATGAGCGCCACGTTCGTCCTCACCGTGGGCTACCTCCAGACCTACCAGAAGAAGGCCGGCATCGGCACGCTGGTGTCGTTCACGCTGCCCGCCGCGGTGGCCATGATGGCCGCCTGGACCGCGCTGTTCGCCGCCTGGTACGCCCTCGGGCTGCCGCTCGGCCCCGGGGCGCCCGTCCACTGATCACGCCGGGCCCCCCGCGTCGGCCAACTCGGCCACCACCGCGGCGTGGTCGGACGGCCACACGCCGGTCTCCGCGGGGGCGGGACCGTCGCCCGTGCGCCGCACGCCGGTCACCCGGCCCTCACCGGCCGGGCCCGGCGGCCCGACGTGGACGTAGTCGATCCGCGCCTCGAACGCCGTCGCCCCCGAGACGAGCGGGTTGCCCAACCCCCAGGTGGCCGCCGGCTGCCCCGGGTCGGCGAACCGCCAGGCGTCCATCAGCAGCTGCCCCGGCACCGCGGGCTCCGTCAGCGTCCCGCCGAACAGCCGCAGCTCGTCCGAGTCCGGTTCGGCGTTGAAGTCCCCGGTGACCACCGGCGGGAACGGCGTCCCGCCGCGCCGCTCGGCCACGAACCCGGCGAGCGCCGCCACCTGCGCCAGCCGCACCGCCGAGCCCGCCGCGGCCGAGTGCAGATGGGTGGTGAAGAACGGCAGTCGCGCCCCCGGCGCGTCCACCAGCGCGAACAGCGCGGTGCGCACCTCCTCGGGGCCGTCGGCGGTGGGCAGCCGCCGCACCTCGGTGTCCACGATCGGCCAGCGGCTGAGCACCGCGTTCCCCACCCCCGCCGGCGGCCCCGGCACCCGGCCGCGCCAGTGCGCGAACACCTCGCCCGGCGCCCACGCCCAGTGCATGCCGAGCTCCTCGGCCAGCCAACCCGCCAGGTTCTCGTCCTCCGCCGACCAGACCTCCTGGAGGCCGCAGACGTCCGGCCGCTCCCGCCGCAGCCAGTCGAGGACGGCCGCCCGCCGGGCCCGCCAGTCGCCGAACCTCCACCACACGTTCCAGGTCATCACGCGCACGGCCCGATGCTACGGTCCTGGACATGACGATCCGGGCCGTTGTGTGGGACATCGACGACACACTCTGGGACTACACCGGATCCGACCGGGCCGGCGCGTTGCGGCACCTGACCCGCGAGGGCCTGCTCGCCCGGTTCCCCGGCCCGGAGGCGGCGCTGCTGCGCTGGCGGGCCGTGATGGAGGAGCAGTACGCCCGCTTCGAGGCCGGCGAGCTGACCTTCGACGGGCAACGCCGTGAGCGGGTACGGGCCTTCCTCGACCTGCCGCTCCCCGATGCCGAGGCGGACGCCTGGTTCGACCGCTACCTGGCCTGCCGGGACGACGCCTACGAGCCGTTCCCCGACGTGCTGCCCGCCCTCGACGCGCTCACCCCCGGCTACCGGCACGGCCTGCTCTCCAACTCCGGGCAGGTCAACCAGGAACGCAAGCTGGCGCGGCTCGGCATCAGGGACCGCTTCGAGGTGCTGGTCTGCTCCGACGAGTCCGGCCACGCCAAGCCGGCGCCCGAGGCGTTCTGGGCCGTCTGCGCGGCGATGGGCCTGCCGCCCGAGGCGGTGGCCTACGTCGGCGACCGCCCCGACGTCGACGCCGCCGGCGCGGACGCGGCCGGCCTGCACGGCGTCTGGCTCGACCGCTCCGCCGGCCCCGCCCGGGCGGGCGGCCCACCCCGCCGCATCACCGGCCTCGCCGCGCTCCCGGCAGTGCTCGCCGGCCTCGCCGAGCCACCGACCAGCCGACCGTCCCGAACGGGTGGTCCCAGGGCGCCAGCGGCGACCGGAACGGCGCCCAGGCCAGGGCGAGACGGGCCGCCGGACCCGCCACCGGGAACATGACCGACACGAGGGTGAGCAGCACGGACCGGAACCTGGCCGCCCGCCGCCGGGAGGGGTCCCGAACCGGGATCCCTCCCGGCGGCGGTACCGCTCGGGGGGCCGTCAGCCCGTCAGCGCGTCAGCGCGTCACTGGATAGGCGTCGAGGATCGTCTGCTCGATCGCCCGACCGTCGCCGGCCTCCGCCGAGACCCGGATCGAGAGCCGGTCGCCGGGCAGCGGGATCAGCGGGGCGACCGCGGTCGACGTGCCGTCCGCGCCGGGCAGCACGACCGCCCTGACCCACCGTTCGCCGCCGTCCCGGGAGAACCACACCCGTGGCACGCTCCGCGTCGACACCGTCGGCAACTCGCCGCCGATCCGGTCGGTGGCGGCGATGCGCAGCCCGACGGTGGGCGGGAGCCAGGCCCGGTAGCGGTCGCTCGGCCGGTAGTCCACCGTCAGCAGGTCCGGGGCCTCGCCCGGTTCCGACGCGAAGGACCAGGCCGTGTCGATCCGCCGGCCGATCGGCAGCCGCTCCTGGTCGGGGCGCGCCGAGGACTCCAGGCGGTAGTCGCCGCGGCCAGGCGGCGTCGGGAACACGTCGTCGTAGAGCGGCGTCAGCTCCTCGCCGTCGAGGAAGAGCCGCGTCGGCTGGTAGCCGGCCGCCTGACGGTCGCGCAGGTGACCCATGTGCTGGCCGTCGCTCAGCCCGACGCCCACCGCCAACTGCCCTTCCTCGTGGACGAGTTGGGTGGCCGAGACGGTGGCGGTCCGGAACCAGACCGGCGCCTCGCGACCGCCGGGCGCGGCGGCCGTCGGCGTGGCGCAGAACTGGGCGATGTCCGGGTCGGGGCCGTTGACGCACTGCGTCCAGGAGAGCCCCGGTCGCGCGTTGACCATCTCGACCCGCCGGCCGGGCAGCGGCAACGGGTGGGCGACCGCGGCGTCGGTCGCGCCGAGGCCCAGCCTGGCCAGGCGGAACTCGGTGGCCTCCGCGGACGCGGTGCCGCCGAGCGCCCGGTAGTCGGCGTCGACGCGCACCAGCCGCCGGGCCTCGGCCCGCGAGACGCCGTACACCGGCGGGTCGGGGATCGTCGGTCCGCCGAGTGCCAGGTCGTAGAGGTCGGCCTGGCCCGCGCCGGGCCGCCCCACCGTGGCGAGGCGCCACCTGGTCTCGGCGGCCGCCTCGCCGCGGGTCACCCGCGCCGTCGGCTGGAGGAACACCCGCCCCCGCGTCACGTCCTCGGACGGTGCGTAGAGCTGGGCGCCGACTGTGCCGAGTCCGGCCTCGTCGCGCCGCTCGAACGAGAGGTACGCCTCGGTGACCCGGGTGCGGACCCCGGCCACCTCGGCCGGCGCCAGCGGCTCCGCCCGGCGGGCGTCGATCACGACCGAGACGTCCTCGTCGACCCGCACCTCGGGGTCGCCGACGATCGCGTAGCTGGCGGGCTCCCCATCGCGCGCCGGCGTCTCCACGGTGACCATCATCGAGTAGGGGCCCGGTGCCATCCGGGCGTGGGCCCGGCCGTTCTCGTCCAGCGGCAGCACGGCGAACGACCCGCCGGTCGGCTGCCAGAGCGTGTCCATGTTGCCGATCAGCAGGCTGCCGCCCGCGAACGGCTCGCCCCTGCGGTCGAGCACCGTGACGTCGACGTCGCGGCGCGGCGGCTCGGCGTAGAGGTTGACCGGCAGCACCAACGGCTCGCGCCCGCCGGCCCGTTCGACGGTGACCGCCCCGGTGTGGACGCCGTACCGGCCGGCCGGCACGTCGAGGGTGACCTCGACCCGGGCCGAGTCGCCGGGGGCGATCGTCAGCTCGGCGGGGGAGACCCGCACCAGGTCGGCCGGCGCGTCCGAGGTGTCCACCACCGCCTGCTGCCAGTCGCTCAGCGTCAACGACTCGGGCTCGGTGCCGGCGTTGGTGAGGGTCAGCGGGATGCTCAACCCCTCCAGGGCCGTGCCGTCCCGCAGATAGCCGAAGTCGAGGGCGGACCGGTCGGCGACCAGGGTCTCGGTGGTGGCCTGCGGCAGGTCGAGCAGCCCACCGCCCTCCGCGTGCGACCACACCTGGTGGGCGTCGTAGGGGTCGGCGGTCGTGGTCAGCGCCGTCTTCACCTGCTGCCACTCCCAGTCGGGGTGCCGCTGCCACAGCAGCGCGGCCGCGCCGGCCACGTGCGGCGCCGCCTGCGAGGTGCCGGTCATCGCCACGTACGGGTCCTGTCCCTCGCCGCCCCCGGCCCGGGCGCCGACGATGGAGACGCCGGGCGCCAGCACGTCGGGCTTGGCCCGGTAGGTGCCGGCGGTCGGGCCGCGCGACGAGCCGTGGTAGGCGCCGCCGTCGGCCCGCGCGGCGCCCACGGTCAGCGCGCTCTCCGCGATGCCCGGCGTGCCGATCGAGCCGATGGTGGGCCCGACGTTGCCGGCCGCCACCACGAACAGCGTCCCGTACTCGGCGCTGAGCGCGTCCACCGCGGCCGACACCGGGTCGACGCCCGAGGCGCGCCCGCCCAGGCTGAGGTTGACGATGTCGGCGCCCCGCTCGGCCGCCCACTCCATGCCGGCGATGACCCACGAGGCGTAGCCGGCGCCCTCACCGTCCAGCACCCGGCCGGAGAGCAGCCGGGCCCCGGGCGCGACGCCCTGCCGGGCGCCGTCCGCCGCCGCGCCGGTGCCGGCCAGCACCGAGGCCACATGGGTGCCGTGGCCGTTCTCGTCCGGCGCCGGCCCCTCGGCCGGACTCCCGCCCGTGAAGTCGGCCTCGGCGACGAGCTGTCCCGCCAGGTCGGGGTGGGCGCCGTCGACGCCGGTGTCGAGCACCGCCACCTCCACGCCCGAGCCGTCGAGGCCGGACTCCCACACCTCGGGGGCGCCGATCTGCCGCAGGTTCTGGTCCAGTTCGGCGGCCGTGAGGCGCTGGTCGAGCCACACCTTCGGCCGCTGTTCTCCGGCGAGTCCCCGCGGGGGGTCCAGCAGCGACTCGACGAACGTCGGGGCGGCGTCCGCGTCGAGGGTGACGGCGCTGGCGTCGATGCTGGCCAGCGGCACGGTGTCGGGATCGCCGGCGAGCGCGGCGAGCGGGCGCGGGCCGCGCACGATCAACGGCACGGAGTCGGCGGCCGCCGCCCCGGCCTCCGCGGCGCGTCGGGTGACGTTGAAGAGTTCGAGGTCCAACACGTCGGGGACCAGCGGCGCGACATCACCCGGCAGCACGTAGACGTCGCCGTCGTGCCGCAGGGTCTGGAACGCGAACGCCGCCGAGGGGGCGGCGGGCGTCACCGTCACGGAGGGTTCACCGTCGACGGGTGGGCCGAGCACCACCAGGTCCCCGGTGGGCAACAACACGGTGTCGCCGGACATGGCGGAGGCCGCCGGGCTCGGCGCCGCCGCGGCGGCGGGCGCGGCACCGGGGGCGACCAGGGTGCCGAGGATGGCGGCCAGGCCGCTGATCAGCGCGGTTCTTCGGAGCGATGGTTGTGCGGGACGGGGCATGTTGGTGTCCTATCCCACCGGGCGCTGTGACGAAATAAGCCCCGGGTTCGTCTTGTCGCCACGTCGGCTTTCCGACAGCATCGCGGGATGCTGCAACCCCTCGGTGTCACCGAACTCGCCGAATCCGCCTACCGAGCGTTGCTGGCGGCCCCCGGCGTCACCGTTCCCGAACTGGCGGGACGGCTCGGGAGATCGCCGGGGGCGACCCGCCGAGTGCTTGGCGAGCTGGAGGAGTTGGGGTTGGTGAACCGCCTCCCCGGCCGGCCGGTGCGGCTGTTGGCCACCCACCCGGAGTCGGCGATCGACCTGCTGGTCGCGCGGCGGCGCGAGGAACTGGAGAAGAGCCGGGTCATGGCCCGGGCCCTGGCGGCCGAGGTCCATGTCGAGCGCCAGCCCAGCGAGTTGCTGGAGATCGTGGTCGGTCAGCCGGCGATCGCCGCCCGCTTCACCCAGTTCACCCGCAACTGCCGTGACGAACTCCTGGTGTTCGACCGCCCGCCGTACGCCAACCCGGCCGACGAGGGCGAGGGCGCGGTCAACGGCCTGCTGGGGGACGGCGTGCGGGTGCGCGGCATCTACGCGCCCGAGTCGCTGAGCCAACCCGGCGGCCTGGACGCGGCGGTCCGCGCCGCCGAGCGGGGCGAGCTGTCCCGGGTGCACCCCAGGGTCCCGATGAAGCTGGCCATCGCCGACCGCCAGGTCGCGCTGCTGCCGCTGGTCCTGGACGACATGGTGACCAGCGCGGTGATCGTCCGCCCGAGCGCCCTCCTCGACGCGCTGATCGCCCTCTTCGAACTCCTCTGGGAACAGGCCGCGCCGCTCCTCCCCGCGGAGGAGGACTCGATCCCGGCCAAGGGCCTGCTGACCCTCCTGGTCGCCGGCCTCAAGGACGAGACGATCGCCCGCCAACTCGGCGTCAGCTCGCGGACGGTGAGCCGCCACGTCGCCGACCTGATGGACCGCCTCGGCGCCCGCACCCGCTTCCAGGCCGGCGTCCTCGCCGAACGGCAGGGGCTGTTGGCGGAGGATGACTGACGCCGGTCCTGGGCGCCGGTCGGGCCGGCGGCGAAGGCCAGTACGCCTGGCCGGCGCACCGGCTCGCGTTGGTTTTCCCTCCCCCCTGGTGAGAGGGCGGGTTATTCGCGATGGGACTGCCGTGCCCGGGGCGGCCGGCCGCTGGAGGACTTCCACGCCTTCTGCTACCACCAGCCGTACACCCGCATGGCGTTCAAGGCCCACCGGCAGCTGCTCAGGACCTGCGGGCCGCCGGTCGACGAGGCGGCCGTGGCGAGCGCCGTCGCGGCCACCACCGGCTACAACGAGACCGGCGGCAACAGCTACACCGCCTCCGTCTACCTGGCCCTCGCCGCGCTCCTGGAGAGCGAGGACGACCTGACCGGCCGGTCGCCCGGTCTCTTCAGCTACGGCTCGGGCCGCGTCGCCGAGTTCCTCGCCGGCCGGGTGCGCCCCGGCTACCGGCGGCACCTCCGCGCCGACGCCCACCGGGAGGCCGTCAGCGGGCGGCGCGCCGTCGACCACGGTTCGCCTCCCGACCATCCCGCCCACCGCCGGCGTCACCGCGTCCGGCCGCGCACCCCTGAGGAGACGTCCGCACCGCGATCCCGCGCCGCCTGACCACCATGACGTGGGGGGCGCGGGGTGCGGGCG
>NZ_SMKI01000216.1 GCF_004348415.1 Streptomyces hainanensis | reverse complement strand
CGCCCACCACGCCCACCACGCCCACCACGCCCTGACGTCCGTGCGTCAGTCCCGCACGCCCGCCGCCAGGAAGTGCGGCACCGCCACCAACAGCCGGTCGGCGGCCGCCCGTTCGCGCTGGTCGGCCAGCCAGTCGCGGGCCTCGTCGGCCTCGACCGCGCCGCTCACGCGGGCCGCCTCGACCAGGCCGGTCAGCAGCGGCAGCGCGCCGGGCCCGGTGAACAGCGGGGTGTGCGCCTCGACCGCCACCAGCCGGAAGCCGGCGTCGAGCAGCAGCCGACGGTGCGCGCGAGCGGCGCGCGGGCTGGGGACCGTCGCCGCCCTGGCCCGGACGACGCGCCGGGTCACCTCGGGATCCGCCGCGTCGATCACCAGCGCCTCCCAGTCCTGCCCCACCAGCACGATCCGGCCGCCCGGTGCCAGCACCCGGCGCGCCTCACGCACCGCGCGCGCCGGCTCCGGCAGCGCGTGTAGCAGCCGATCGGCGCGGTAGCCGGCCAACGCGCCGTCGGCGAGCGGCAACGCGAGCGCGTCCCCGCGCCGCAGGTCGGCGCCGGGACGGCGCGCCCTGGCGGCCGCCAGCATCCCCTCGTCGGCGTCGAAGCCGACGGCGGCGGCGCCGCGTTCGGCCAGCTCGGCGACGGCGAGGCCGGTGCCGCAGCCGACGTCGGCGACCGCCGCGCCGGGCGCGGGGGCGAGCAGTTCGTGGCCCCGGGCCCGCAGCGCGCGGACGGCCGGCAACGCGTCCGCCGCGTCGAGCCTGGCGATCAGCTCCGCGGTGCCGTCGGCACCTCGGGTCTGTCGGGTCTGTCGGGTGTCTCGGGAGTTCTGCTGGGACATGCCGGCCACGGTGGCGCTTCATGTCCACATGAAGTCAACCGCGCCACCCGCCGACGCCGACACCGACACCGACGCCCGCCGCGCCGCCCTGGGGCGGCAGCGCGGCGGGCGCCCGACGCCGGGCCCGGCTCAGTAGATGTCGGCCTCGCGGGAGGTGGCGGCGATCCCGTTGGCCCCGTTGAAGAGCCGCTGGCCCCACGAGGTCAGCTGCCCGGAGTTGAAGTTGGTGACCAGGTCGAGGTACTCGACCCCGCCGCTGTTCCCCGACCACGACCAGCCCAGATAGCCGACCCCCAACTGCTGCGCGGTCGCCATGATGGTGTCCTCGTCCGGGTTGCCGTCCGAGTGGTTGTGCCCGAACTCACCGACGACGATGGGGAGTCGGGCGTTGACGAAGGCGTTGAGGTAGTCCCTGACCTCGGCGGCCGTGTCATACACGCCGTACATGTGCACCGAGAACAGCGTGTTGCGGTCCACGTCCGAGTTGAACACCGCCTGCGCGTTGGACCGCATCGTCCCGGACCAGTCCTGGCCCCAGTTCGGCGCGTCCACCATCAGGGTGTGGTCGAAACCGGCGTTGCGCAGCCGGCTGATCGCGCTCTGGGTGTCGGCGGTCCAGGCGCCGGCGTTGTTGTTGCCGTAGGGCTCGTTGCCGATGTTGAGGACGACGTAGTTCTCCTGGCCGGCGAGCGCGCTCTGCACGCTGATCCAGTAGTCCACGGCGCGGCTCAGCGAGACGGCGCCCGACTGCTCCCCGTAGCCGGTGGTGTCGTGCGCCTCCAGCACGCAGATCAGCCGGTTGTTCCTGCAGAGGTTGATCACGTTGGTCACGTCGGCGGCGTCGTTGCGCGTCCACCGGTCGCCGGTGGACAGCACCACGCGCACCGTGTTGGCGCCGAGCCGCTTGATGTCGGCGAACGAGTTGGTCTGGGTCCTGAACCAGGTGTGCGCGTGGTTCACCCCGCGCATCACGAAGTCGTTGCCGGTCGACTCCACGAGCCGACCGTTGCTGATCCGCAGGCCGACGGCCTGCGTGTCGACGGCGTCGGCACCGGCCTGGGCGGCCGGCCCCAACGCCAACAGGGCCGCGAACGCGGCCGATACCAGGGCGCCTAAGCGCGTACGAAGTTTCACTGGCTACTCCTCGCGAGGGTCCGTCCCGTGGGACTCCGAATGAGCGGGAGCGCTCCCAAACCCCATCAGGCCAGCCTGTCAATTACATGTCAACCCACCTCGCGCGACACGGCGCGCACCCCGCCGGTCGGCCGGCGCCGGCCGGGGAGGATGGCGGTCGCTCTCGACCACCGATGAGTTATCCGGCCGGCCGGGGTCCGCAGGGGTGAAACGACCAACCGACCATCCAGCCAGGAGATCACCATGCGGAAGACCAGCGCCGGCCTGTTCGTCTCGCTCGACGGGGTCGTCGAGGCCCCCGACCAGTGGCACTTCCCGTACTTCGACGACGAGATGGGCGCCGCCGTCGGCGCGACGCTCGGCGCGGCCGGCACCATCCTCCTCGGCCGCCGGACCTACGACAGCTTCGCCGGGGCCTGGCCGGAGCGCGAGGCGGCCGGCGGCGAGGACGCCGACTTCGCGCGGCATCTCGGGGACACCCGCAAGGTCGTGGTGTCGCGGCGGCGGCTGGAGTTCACGTGGCGCAACTCGGAGCAGCTGGAGGGGGACTTCGTCGAGGCCGTCACCGCCCTGCGGAACGAGCCGGGCGGCGACATCGCCCTCAGCGGCTCGGTCTCGGTCGTCCGCCAGCTGCTGGCACACGGGCTGCTGGACGAGCTGCACCTGTTCGTACACCCGATCGCGGTGCGGCACGGCATGCGGCTGTTCGAGGAGGCGGACACGACGCTGCCGCTGCGGCTGCTCTCGTCCAAGGCCTTCGCCACCGGCGTGCTCCACCTGGTCTACGGCCCCGCCGAGTCCGCCGGCGATGGCGGCTACGAGGAGGCCAGGAGCCACCTTCCGCGATCCGGGGAGTGATATCCGAAGCGTGAGATTGAGAAAATCAAGGTTCTGACGTTGCTCGCTTAAGAAAATCAAGGTACAAATAAACAGCAGGCGCGTGGGCGAGCCGGAGGGAGCCGAGGGTGGACTGGCAGGAGCTGACGGACCTGACGCAGGGGCGGCCGTTCGTGGTCGAGCGGGTCCGCCTCGCCGAGAGCGGTGTCGCGATCGAGGGGGAGTTCGAGCCGCCGCAGCTGGCTCGGCTCGGCGTCGAGGACCAGGTGTTCGTCGCGGCGTTCGTGCGGGCGCACGGCTCGATCAAGGAGATGGAGCGGATCTTCGGGGTGAGCTACCCGACGGTCAAGTCCCGGCTGAACCGGATCGCCGAGCACCTCGACTTCGTCGACACCGACCCGGCTCCGTCCGGCGCCGACGTCATCGATCGCCTGCGGCGCGGGGAGATCAGTGCCCAGGAGGCGCTGACCGAGCTGGAGCGGTCGCGGTGATCCCGCAGGTGGTGACGGCGCGCTGGCGCCGGTCCGACGGCCGCTGGCGGCGGCTGTTCGTCCCGGTGCTGCCGGTGGCGCTGCTGCTCTCGCCGCTGCTGCTGCTCGCCGTGTTCGGCGGGATGATCGCCTGCCTCGCCACCCGGGTGAGCCCGCTCGGCGCGCTGCGCGGCGTCGGGCGGGTGCTGTGGGCACTGCCCGGCACCCGGTTCGAGATCGACGACGGCCGGATGGCCGTGCTGGTAAGCGTCAGATGAGTTCGGATGATCCGCGAGGGAGAGCACCGATGAACGAGCAGCGCCGCCAGATCCTGCAGTTGCTGGCCGAGGGCAGGATCACCGCGGACGAGGCGGATTCGCTGATCGACGCCCTGGAACGGGACCAGCCGAAGGCGCCGCCCGGGGCCGCGCCCCGCTCGAAGTCCCGCCCCAGGTACCTGCGTGTGGTGGTGAACTCGCTGGACGAGTTCGACGACGGGCCGAGCCGGATCAACGTCCGGGTCCCGCTCCAGCTGCTGCGCGCCGGGGTCCGGCTCACCACGCTGATCCCGCCGCAGGCGCTGGCCAAGGTCAACACGGAGCTGGGCAGGGTGGGGGTGCCGATCGACCTCAACGAGCTCAAGCCGCAGCACGTCGAGGACCTCATCGACCAGCTCGGAGACGTCGACGTCGACATCGACGACCCCAGCGCCACGGTGCGGGTCTACTGCGAGTGACCGCGGCGGGCGGGTGCGGGCCCGCCGGAGCCCTCACGCCCCGGTCGCCCCGGTCACGCCGTCCGCCCCTTCCACCTCGGCGACCACCAGCGCGCAGCGCACGGTGCCGTCGGCGCGGCGGCCGAGGGTCGGGAGCGGCTCGATCCGGACGGTGAAGCCGGCGGCGGTCAACTCGCGGCGTACGTCGGGCAGTCGGAAGGTGCGGTAGTACATCACGAACGGGGGCCGCCGGACCGCGTTCCGCAGCCGCATGGCGGCGTCGAAGCCCCACAGGGCCCAGTAGGGGAGGGATCCGACGCGGGGTGGCGCGGCCATCGGGAAGACGAACCGGCCGCCGGGCCCGAGCGCGGCCCGGATGCCGGCGAAGAGCGCGGGGCGTTCGCGGGGCAGGAAGTGGCCGAACGCGCCGAGGCTGATCGCCAGATCGAACGTGGCGGGCGCGAACGGCAGCGCGCGGGCGTCGGCGCGCACCCACCCCACCCCTTCGGGGAAGGCGGCGCGGGCCTGGTCGAGCATGCCGGCGCTGAAGTCGAGGCCGACGACCCGTGCCGCGCCGGCCCGCCGGAGCGCGCCGACGCCGGCGCCGGTGCCGCAGCAGACGTCGAGGGCGGCGGTGAACGGGCCGTGCTGCCGCAGTGCCTCGGTGAGCGCGTCGAGCACCGGGTCCGGCGTCCGGTACGGGGTCAGGTCGAACTTCGGGGCGAGCAGGTCGTAGCCGCGTTCCACTGAGGACAGCGCCTGTTCGGCGAGCTCGCGCAGGGGCGGCGCCTCCCGGTCCCGGTGTCGGTGTCGGTCCCGGTGTCGGTGTCGGGTCACGCGCTCAACTCCCGTCGCCGCGCTTCCGCGTGGCGCGTCGTCGGAGGGGCTGCGGTACGGCCGGCATCGGGTCGGTGCCGGCCGTCTCCGGGTAGAGGATCAACTTGGCCTCGGCCAGGTTGGCGACGACGGCGACGGCCTCCCACTCGTAGCCGTTCCACCGGCTCACCAGACGGGGCGCCTGCGGGTCCACGTGACTGCCCGAGGCCGGTCCCGGGGTGAGTGTCACGACACGGTAGCGGTCGGCACGGCGCCGGCTGCGCCGCTCCGCCCAGTCGGACAACGGCTCCTCGTCCATGGGAACAACATCACTCTCGCTCGGTCGCCTGGCTCACACAGCAGTCCTACGCGGGCGTCGCGTTCGCGACGTCTCCATGACACCACGTCATGCCGTCCGGGACCCCGGTCTTGCGGCCGTTGGTCGGCCGTGGCCGGCGCACGGCTGGCTCACACGGAGGCACGAGGGACGCACGGAGGCACTCCGGTGGCCCGCGACACCCGCGACACCCGCGTCACTCCGAGCGGCCGGTCGCGGCCACGGTGACGCCCAGGCCGATCATCGTGAGGCCACCCACGCCGCCGACCACGGACAACCGGCGCGGGGAGCGGGCGAACCAGCCCCGGGCGCCGGCGGCGACCAGGCCCCAGACGCTGTCGGAGGCCACCGCGATGGCGTTGAAGACCAGGCCGAGGAACAGCATCTGGAGCACCACGTTGCCCTGCTCGCGGTCGACGAACTGCGGCAGCACGGCGGCGAAGAACACGATGGTCTTGGGGTTGGCGACGCCGACCAGATACCCCTCCCACAGGGTGCGCAGGCCGTGCGATCCGTGGGCGCCGCCGCCGTCCCCGGCGAACTCGGCCCGCAGCGAGCGGCGTTCGCGCACCGCCCGGACGCCGAGGTAGACGAGGTAGGCGGCACCGGCCAGCTTCAGCGCCGTGAAGACGAGGACCGAGCGCTCGACGACGGAGCCGACGCCGAGGGCCACGGCGAGCACCAGCGTGTAGGCGCCGAGCGTGTTGCCGAGCACCGAGGTCAGCGCGATGCGGCGGCCGTGGGCGAGCGCCCGGCCGATGACGAACAGCACACTCGGCCCCGGCACGATGATCAGCAGGAACGACATGGCCGCGAAGGCGAGCACTCGGTCGGTGGACATCATCCGGCCATCGAAGCACGTCCGGCGCCCGGCTCACAGCCCTCGGCGCGTTGCCATTCCCCGTGGGTGAGGGCGTACTCGACATCGCCGTGTTCCGCGCCCTCGATCGACTCGAACCTGCCGACGAAGGCGTCGCCTTCGCGCTCCTCGGCCGCCCAGTAGCCGGGTCCGAGCAGTCGGGGCAGGACGACGGTCCGCACGGTGTCGGGGGTGAGGGGGCGGAGCCGCAGCCCGGCGGTGGTGAGGAACGTGTCCATCCGCCGATGATCGGGGCTGCCGCCCCCGCCGGCGAGGGGTTATCCCTGGGTCAGCGGCTCCTCGCCGACGAGTTCGCGCAGCCGCTCGTTGGCCTCCTCCAGGGCGGTGATGGCGAGTTCGCGCCGTGCCGGGTCGACGGCGCCCATGGTCAGCTCGGCCAACTCGGCCCAGGCGCGCTCGATGTCGGGGAGCAGCCGGTGCCCGGCCTCGGTGACGACGACGCGCACCTGCCGGCGGTCGGTGGGGACGGGCTCGCGGCGGAACCAGCCGCCGGACTCCAGGCGCGCCAGGCTGCGGGTGGCGGTCGGCTGCTCGATGCCGAGGTGGGCGGCCAGTTGGGAGACGGTCATGCCGGCGGGCTCCTGGGCCAGGACCCAGAGCAGGACGTCCTGGCCCGGATGCAGCCCGAGGGCGGCGAGTCGTCGTGCCTTGGCCGCCCGGTAGAGCTGGCTCATCTTGTTCAGCGCCCGGTTGACGCGTCTGACCTCACTGGCTTCCACCCGTCGATCCTACCTGTGTATAGTCGGCTAACAGGTAGCCGGCTATATGTATCGCGTGGAGGACGGATCATGGATCTGGGGCTGACCGGTCGGGTCGCGCTGGTCACGGGCGCTTCGGGGGACATCGGCGGCGCGGTGGCGGCGGCGCTGGCCAGGGAGGGGGCGCTCGTCGCGGTGGGCTGGCACCGCGCGGAGGCGCGGGCCGCCGAGGTCGTCGAGGGCGTCGCCGCGGCGGGTGGCCGGGCGCTCGCGGTGCGGCTCGACCAGCGCGACCCGGCGTCGCTCGGCGCCGCGGCGCAGACCGTCGAGCGGGAGTTGGGCCCGGTCGCGGTGCTGGTGGGCAACGCGGTGGCCTGGCCGGAGTTGGGGCCCGAGAGCCCTGAGGCGCTCTCCGCGACGCTCACCGCCAACGTGGCCGGCACGCTCGCGCTGGTCGAGGCGGTGCTGCCCGGGATGCGGCGGGCCGGCTGGGGCCGGGTGGTGCTGGTCTCGTCCGACGTGGTCGAGCAGCCGATACCGGCGTCGCTCGGCTACCCGGCCGCCAAGGGCGCGCTGGAGACGGCGGCCAGGGTACTGGCCGTCCGGGAGGCCCCGCACGGCGTGCTGACCAACGTCGTCCGGCCCGGGTTCACCCGCACCCGGCGGGCGCTCACGGCCGACTGGTTGGGCCAGCGCGCCGTCGACGCGGAGGGGGCGAAGACCCCCACCGGCCGGATCTGCACCCCCGAGGACGTGGCCTCGGCGGTGGCCTATCTCGGCTCGGCGGCCAACGGCCACGCGAACGGCGAGATCCTGTCCGTGGCCGGCGGGCGGCACCTCACCCGCTGAACCGCGTTCGAACCGTCAACGGGTGCCGGACGAACGGCGGTTGACCTCGGCCACCAGGGGGCTCAGGGACTCGCTGAGACTCACCGGGCGCACGTCGTCCGGGAGCGCGGTCCACTCGCGGCCACCCGCCGGCGGGCGGAGCCAGACGCGGCCGCCGTCGCACGCCATGACGCGGCCGATCCTGCCGCGTCCGACGTCCCGGACCATGCTGCCCACTTCGGGCGGTTCCGGCTGTTCCTCCTGGATACCCTGGTCCATCTCGTCAGCTCCTTCACGACCGCCGGCCGCGAGCCGAGGGCCGGGTCGAGTGCGCCCAATGTATTCACGTCGGGAAGGTGCCGTTGGTTCATTCCGCCTTCCGGGGGAATCGGGGAAAGGTCCAGGCCGGAAGGGGCGCGGGCCGCGCCCGGGGCGGCGATCGGTCGGGCGTTGCCGGGATATATCGTGAAGTCGGCGTCGGTGTCGAGGACTTCCTCCGTGAGCCGCCCGGGTTGCCGCCGGTCGGCGCGGGCCGTGGTCGGACTATCAGGTCACGCTCCGCCCCAGATCAGCTACGCTGCATGACACGCGCCAGGACCGCCAGGACGAAACTCCCCCGGCTCACGCCGGGAGGCACCACCATCCGCCGCCGCGAGGACCCACATGGACGTGACCTACCGCCTCAGGTACGACCCAGCGGTGGAGGCCGCCCACGACGCCCTGCCGCCGGACGTCAGCGAGCGTCTCACCCTGGGGATGGCGGGGGCCTGCGAGGATCCGCTGCGCGCCACCGAGCCGTACGGGCACGACGACCCGGTGATGCGGATGGTGGTGACCGAGCAGGCGTTCGCCGTGGTGCTCGCCGGCCACCACTTCAAGACCATGACGGTCCTTCAGATCAACCACCTCTGCTGACGGATCGACAGCCGGTCAGCCGCCCCCGCCGATCATCCGCGCCGGCGGCTGGGGAATCCTCCCCGCGCCGGCCGGGGGCGGCTCGGCCTGCTCGGCCTGGCCGCCGGCGCGCGGGTGCACGAGACGGGGCGGGAGCGCCACGTAGGCGGAGACCCCGGCGCCGCGGGCCGCCGCCGTGGTGGGGGCGCTCTGGGTGTGCCGGACCTCGACCTGGACGCCGAGGCGGGCCGCGATGGTGCCGACGACGAAGTGGCCGAGGAAGCGGGTGGGCGCCACCAGGAACGAGTCCTCGCCGCGCAGCCGGGCGTTGGCGAGCTCCAGCTCCTCCTCGGTCATGCCGTTGCCGCGGTCCACGATGGCCAGGCAGTACTCCGGGCCGTCCCACCAGCCGTAGACCTCGACCGGGCGGGCCGGCGGCGAGGCGGTGAGCGCGTTCTCGATCAACTCGGCGAGCAGGTGCGAGAGTTCGTAGAAGGCGCCGCCGTGCACCGAGCAGGGCTCGGCCTCCACCAGGGCGACCCGGCGGTAGTCCTCGACCTCGGAGACGGCCGAGTGGACCACCTCGGCGATCTCGGCGGTGCCGGTCCAGACCCGGGGCGGCAGCTGCTGGCCGGTCAGGATCAGCAGCGAGTCCGCGTTCCGCCGCATGCGGGTGGCCAGGTGGTCGAGCTCGAACAGGTCGCCCAGCGCGTCCGGGTCGAGTTCCTTGCTCTCCAGCGCGGTGATCAGCCGCAGCTGACGGCGCACCAGGCCCTGGTTGCGGTGGCCGAGGTTGGCCAGCGACTCGGTGCCGTTGCGCCGCAGCACGGTCTGCTGGGCGGCCAGGCCGACGGCGGTGCGCTCCACGTCGTGCAGCGCGGCGGCCAGCCGGGTGACCTCCTCGGCGCCCCTGGCCAGCGCCGGGTCGGGCTCCGGCGGCAGCAGCTGCTCGGCCACCTCCGGCTCGGCCTCCTGGATGGAGCGGACGGTCTCCGGGAGCCGGTGGCCGGCGACGGACTCGGCCTGCCGGGTCAGCTCGTCGAGCGGCCGGGCGATGGAGCGGGCGGCCAGGATGGCCAGGGCGACGGCCACCCCCAGGATCAGCAGGCCCAGGGCGACGAAGCCGGCGAGCTGCCGGGTGGCGTCCGCGCTCAGCCGGTCGGCGCGCTCAGCGACGTCCTCCCCCACCAGCCGCTGCGCCTCGTGCAGCCCGTCGGTGAGTGCGGTGCTCGCGGTCCACCAGTCGTCGGCCCCGGCGTCGAGCGGCGAACCGTCGGCGCCGGCGTCGGCCAGCCGCTCGAAGGCCGCGACCTGCCCGGCCTCGTCCGTCTCGAACGCCTCGTCGAGCGCTGCCCGTTGGGGCCCGGTGGCCAGTTGCTCGTAGGTGCGCACCGCGGAGTCGCGGGCGGCCCGGGTGCCGGCGAACTCCAGGTACTGCCCGCCGGCGAACCGCCCCGCCACGAACACGCCGTTCATCAGGCCGCGTTCCTCGGCCAGCGCCTCGGTGGCGCCGGCCAGCGCCTGGAGCGCGGCGAGTCCGTCGCCGAGCCGCTGGTCCCCGTGGGGCGAACCCTCGGCCAGCTGGGCGTCGTTGAGCTCGGCCATCGCGGTGGCGAAGAAGCCGAGCGCCTCGTCGCGGTCGACCGACTCGTCGTCCACCCGCTCCCGGATGCTGGGGAGTTGGTCGAGCGAGCCGAGCGCCTCCTCGAAGGCGGGCGCCGCGTTCTCGTCGACCCGGCGCTGGAGTTCCGCGTGGATCGCGTCCACCCGGCGGCGGGTATCGGCCAGTTCGGGCCGGTAGCGTCCCGCGCCGCCGAGCAGACCACTGGTGAGGCCGTGTTCACGCTGGAGCTCGCGGACCAGGTTCTGCACGTCCAGGGCGAGCTGGACCCGTTCCCCGCTCTCCCTGGCGGCCGACCAGTCCTCCGCCCGGTCGGCCACGGCGACCCCGGTGAGGACGAGCAGCAGGCAGGTGGGCACGGCAAGGACGATCGCCACCCGGCCGCGGATGGTGCTCCAGCGCGGCAGCCAGCCGGTCAGGATCCGCCACCCGGTCGGGCGCCGGGTCCGCCGTTCCCTCCGTCGCCGCGTCCTCGACACACGCGTCATAGCCACACAGCACACCGTCACGTGGTTACCGGCGGCTCCGATACCCGTGGCCGCGAAGTGAACAAGTGGCGTGAATCGGGCCGGCGACCGTCACGGATGAGGCAGCCGCGGCCTGAGGTCATCCGGACAGTGACGCTCCGGTTCCCCCTCGGACCGGCCAGGACCGTTACGCTTCGGGGCATGAGCAGCCGCCCAGTCCCGCCCGGTCCGGCCTACCGCAGACTGAGCGTGGAGGAGCGCCGTGGACAGCTGATCGCCACGGCGCAGGCGCTGTTCGCCCGCAGCGTGCCCGAGGAGGTCTCGCTGGACGACGTCGCCCGCGAGGCCGGCGTCTCCAGGCCGCTGGTCTACCGCTACTTCCCCGGCGGCAAGCAGCAGTTGTACGAGGCGGCGCTGATCAGCTCCGCCGACGAGCTCGAACTGTGCTTCGCCGTCACGGAGTCGGGCGCGCTGAGCCTGCGTCTGGCGGCCGGCCTCGACCACTACCTGGCCTTCGTGGACCAGCACGGCGAGGGCTTCACCGCGCTGCTCAAGGGCGGCAGCGTGGTGGAGACCAACCGCACCACGGCCATCGTGGACCGGGTGCGGCGGGCCGCCGCCACCCAGGTGCTGCGGCACATGCGGGTGCCGGAGCCGAGCGCGCCGCTGCGGCTGGTGGTGCGGACCTGGATCACCACGGTGGAGGCCGCCTCGCTGATCTGGCTCGACGAGGAGAAGGAACTGCCGCTCGACGAGCTGCGGGACTGGCTGGTCGACCAGTTCGTGGCCCAACTGGTGGTCACCGCCGGGCGCGACAAGACCACCGCGCGCTTCCTGCGCGCCGCGGCCGAGTTCGAGGAGCCGGGCGGCCGGATCGACCGGCTCTTCGAACGGACCATCGCGATGATGACGCCCGCGGGCATGTAGGGCGGGCGGGAGCGATGCGCAGCGAACGCACGCCCTTCGTCGGCGGCCCGCTCGACGGCCGGGTGCTCCCGGTGCTGGTGGGTCCGACCGGCAAGCCGCCCGCCGTCTACCGGGTGCCGGTGCCGGGCGACGACGTGCAGCCCGACCGGGTCTACGTCTACCGGCTCACCCCGACCGGGTACACCCGGCTGCTGCGGCTGCCGCGCGGCTGGAGCTACGTCTACGACCCGGACGCCGGGGACTGACCACCCGTTCGCACCCGCCCGGCGGGCGCGGCGCCCGGAACCGTGCGCACCATGCGTGCGGAGACGCGCGCGAGCACGACGGAGGTACGCCCATGCGGTTCTCGGGAACCGTGACCCGACGACGCGGGTGGCCGGCGGCGGCCCTGGCCGCCGTGGCCCTGACCACCAGCACCCTGACCGCGGGCCCGGCCGAGGCCGATCCCGCCGGCTCCGTTCCAGCGCTGCTCGCCGAGCTGCGCACCCTGTACCAGGAGACCGGGCGGGCGACGGAGGCGTACCACGAGGCGGCCGAGCGGCTGGCCGAGCGGCGGGAGGAGACGCGCCGCGTCCAGGACCGGCTGGCGGCGACCCGCACCGAGCTGACCGCGACCCGGGAGGCCGCGGGCGCCGTGGCCCGCGCCCAGTACCGCGGCGGCGGGCTCCAACTCCCGCCCGCGCTGGCCATGTTGCTCGGCGAGGACCCGGGTCAGGCGCTCCACGACCAGACCGTGGCGGCCCGGGTCGCGGCCGCCGAGGCGGCCGAGATCGACCGGCTCGGCTCCGGCGAACGCGCGGCCGACGAGCTGGCCACGGCGGCCCGCGCCGCGTTGGACGCCGAACAGGCCGCGGCCGAGGAGGAGAGGCACCGCCGGGACGAGGTCCACCGACGCCTCGACGAGGTGGCCGGCCTGCTGGCCGGCCTCTCCCCCGACGAACTCACCGAGCTCACCCGGCTCCAGGAGGCCGAGGCGGGCCCCGGGCCGGAGCCGTCCCGGGAACCGGCCCCCGAGGCCACGCCGGAGCCGGCCCCCTCGCCGGAGGCACCGCCACCCCCGGCGCCGGAGCCTGACGCCGTACCGGCGGCGCCGGAGCCGGAACCCGTGCCGGAACCCGCGCCGGGGGCAGCCCGGGAAGCCGGGCCCGAGCCCGGCGCCTGAGCCGCCCCCCCTCCGGGAAGCGCGCGCCGTGCCGGGGCGACGCCGGCGCCTACCCCGGCGCCGGAGCGGGAACCGGTGCCCGGTCGGACCCCACGCGCGAGGGCCGAGCCCCCGCCGGTCCCCCGGGCCGACGCGGCACCCCGCCTGCCCCGGTCAGGTGCCACCGGCGAAGCCCGCGGCAGCGGCCGACGCCGGAGGCCGGCCGAACTGGCGTCCGACGCGAACCCGCCCCGGCCACGGGCGTCACCC
>NZ_SMKI01000215.1 GCF_004348415.1 Streptomyces hainanensis | reverse complement strand
GGCCCACACCGACGGAGCCGCCATCCCTCCCCGACCTGCTCCCCGACGGCGATCGGTAGGCCGACGCTCAGTCGACCGCCACGATCGGGCGTCCGCCGTCACCAGAGCACCTTGATCACGACCACCGTTACTCCGGAATTTCGGGTGGTCAGTCAGGCGGCGTTGCTGTGGGGGGTGAGGTTGATGGTCAGGTCGGCGTCGAGAGCACGGGCCAGGCGCCGAAGAAGGGGAATGGTGGGGACGGTGCCGCCGCCTTCGATGCGGGAGATCTGGGGTTGCTTCATGCCGCAGCGTTCGGCGAGTTCGGTCTGGGACAGGCCAAGAGCGGTGCGCCGGTCGTAGACCATCTGGCCGAGATCGTGAGCCAGCTCAGTCTCTTCGTAGAGGCGGTCGTACTCGGGGTTGTCCTCGGCCGCTTCGCTCAGGAGTTCGCGGTGGCGGCGGGTCTTCCACTCGGCGTGGTTCATCGCAGTTCCTCCTTGATGTCGCGGCTGTAGACGGCGTGTTCGGCGGCCGGTTCGTGGCGGGCCTCGCAGACAGCCTGGGCGGCATGTGCGCGTTCCACCTCCGCCGTCTCGCGCATCTTGGTCTTACGGAACACCGTCAGGAGCACGATGCGGCGGCCGGGTGCGATCCAGTAGGTGATGCGCTGGGCGTTGCCGTCAAGGTCGAAGCGCAGCTCGCGGAGCTTGCCGCCGAGATGGCGGGTGTAGGGCTCGCCGAGCGTGGCGGCGTTCTCGGCGAGCCGGTCGACTTTCTGCTCGGCGGTGATGTAGTGGCGGGCGGGGATGTTCTCCAGCCAGAGGCACACCTCAGGCTCGACCTCGATCGTGTACCGCCCGCTGTCCATAACCTTGATGATATATGGCATGGATGTTATGGGCCAGTGGTTGCCCCACGGCCTCTGCGGGACGGGATCCCGCCTGATGTGGGGCCGGTCGCGTTACAGGGCCGTACGCCGGCCGAAGCAGGCCGAGCGCGCCCGCCGTGCCGGCGATCGCCGCCCAGCCGAACCACGTCGTGCGGTCCGCTCGCCGGACCGCGTCCTCGTACTGACGGTCGTCGTACCAACCGGGATCGCTCACGCGCGGGCCCCGTTCAGCGCCTCGCGCTCCGCACGAACGCGGACCACGCCCCGGCCGGGACGACCAGCGCCGGGCCCTCGGGCGCCTTGCTGTCCCGGACGGGCACCACCCCGGCGAAGCCGTCCGCCACCTCGACGCAGTTGCTGTCTCCCCCGTTGCTGTAACTGCTCTTCCGCCAGCGGGCGTTACTCAGCTCGGGTCGACGGGCTCGCATGATTCTCTAGCCGTCCTTCAGCAGGGATCGGATGAACTCCACGGAGTCCTGCGGCGATAGCGCGAGGTCTCGCAGCCGATCGTAGGACAGCCTGAGCCGTTCCACCTCCTCCGGTTCCTCGATCACTTCCCCCGTCTTGCTGCTCTCCAGATAGGCCGCCGCCTCGCCGTCCGGCAGCCACAGGATGGTCAGCGACCCGCCCAGCAGATCGTTCACCGGGGCCTCGAACGGCAACACCTGAACAATCACGTTCGGCAACTCCGCCTCGCCCAAGAGCCGCTGTAGCCGATCAGCTACAGAACGCACCGATACCCGACCGGCGCGCGGATGCGGCCGAAGGCGCGCACCGGCCTCCGACCGCCCTCACCCGAGCCCGTAGGTGCCGGCGAGTGCGCCCACCGTCGCGGCCATGGCCTGCCGCAGTTCGGCCGGCGCGACGACCTCCACGTCGATGCCGAGCCGCAGCAGTTCGCCGCACGCGTGCGCGGTGCTCTCGGTCGGGATGACGGCCTCGACCCAGCCGTCGTCGCCGACGGCGGTCGCGGTGGCGTCGACCGCCTGGACCACCTCCGGCGGGACGTTGTCGGGCAGGCGTCGGCGCCCGCGCGGCGACAGGCGGACGGTGGCGGTGCCGGTGAAGCGGCGCGACCGGAAGTCGTCGAGGTAGGACGACCAGTACGCCGCCAGGTCGAAGTCCGGCGGCCGGTCGAACCGTTCGTCGCTCGGCACCGCGTCGAGGACCTGGGTGACCCGGTAGGTCGCGATCCGGCTCTCGCCGGCGGCCACGAGGTACCAGACCCCGGACTTGAGGACCAGCCCGTAGGGGCGTAGTCGGCGCTCCACCTCCTGCGGTGCCCGCCAGCGGCGGTAACGCACGTCCACCACACGCCCGTTGAGGACCGCGTCGGCGAACAGCAGCAGATGCGGCGTCTCTTCGGGCTCCCGGTACCAGCCGGGCGCGTCCAGGTGGAACACCGCCGCGGTCCGCGTCGCCTCGTCGCGCAGTCCCGTCGGCAGCGCGGCCAGCAACTTCAGCCGGGCCGCCGCCACCTCCGCCGCGAGCCCCAGGTCGGCGGCGGCGCCCGGCAGCCCGGCGAGGAACAACGCCCGCGCCTCGCCCTCGCTCATCCCGGTGAGACGGGTGCGGTAACCGTCGAGCAGCTGGTAGCCGCCCCCGCGCCCCGGCTCCGCGTACACCGGAACGCCGGCGGCCTGGAGACGCGCCACGTCGCGGTACGCGGTCCGCACGGACACCCCCAGCTCGGCGGCGAGCCCGCGCGCGGACACCCGGCCACGGGATTGCAGCAACAGCAGCACCGACAGCAGTCGACCAGCGGACATGCACGCATTCTCCTCGGAAACCCTGACAGCCCCTGGCACACGGCTCCCCTACCGTCGGTCCACGCCCGGACCCGTAAGACCCGAACAGGAGCACACCGTGCCACCCACCGTCATCGAGCTTCGCCAGTACACGCTGCGTCCCGGCCGGCGCGACGAGCTCATCGAGCTGTTCGACCGGGAGTTCGTGGAGACCCAGGAGGCGGTCGGGATGACGGTGCTCGGCCAGTTCCGGGACCTCGACGACCCGGACCGCTTCGTCTGGCTACGGGGCTTCCACGACATGCCGGCGCGCCACCGCGCGCTGACGGCCTTCTACGACGGCCCGGTCTGGGCCAAGCACGGCCCGCAGGCCAACGCCACCATGCTCGACTCCGATGATGTCCTCCTCCTGCGCCCCCTCTCGGCCGACAGAGGCTTCGCCGCTTCCCCATCCGAGCGGCCCCCGGCCGGCGCCCCGGCCCCTGCGCGATTCGTCGCCGCCATGCTGTGGTCCTTCCCGCCCGGCCAACAGGACGGCATCGCCCTGATCCAGGACGGCCTCCTCCCCCTCCTCCACGAGACGGGCCCCGCGCCACTTGCCGCCCTGACGACCGAGACCGCGCCCAACACCTTCACCAGGCTGCCCGTCCGCACCGGCGAGAACGTCGCCGCGGTCATCACCTCGTACCCCGACGAGGACGCCCACCGCCGCCACCTCACCGCCGTCCGGGACCACCCCCTGGCCCAAGCCGAGATCCTGCCGGCTCTCGAACACGCGCAGTCCGCCTCTCCCCGGACCCTGCGCCTGTCACCCACCGGCCGCTCGCTGATCTCCTGAGCGCGGCTGATCCGCCTGCCCGACCGGGCCACGGAGCCACGGAGCCACGGAGCCACGGATACGCCCGAGCACACCAGAACGCGCCTGCCCGCGGGCAGGCGCGTTCGTGGACGGCGTGAGGAATCCCGGTCAGGCGCCCGGGGGAACCTCCGTCGGGGTGTCAAAGAACCTGCCGTACAGCCATCTCAACTGTGTGTGGTTCAACGCCCCGTCGAAAAGCCACAGATCGTCGATGGAACCGGCCCAGTGCTCGCCCCAGGCTCCACCGACTCCGGCACGCCCCACCTGAAGTGATCCGGTGGCCTCGTACGTCATGACGTCCTCGGCCCACGAGACCGACTCACAGATCTCGCCTTCCGGATCCGAGCAGCCGAGACGCTGCAGGTTCCCGTTGACGTACAGCTGTGCCTCTCGGCGGGGAGCGTCGTAGACCAACGCGACGTGGTTCCAGTCCCGCACGTCGAGGAACCCGCTGTGCGAGATTCTGACCTCGCTCGCACCCGGCGTGTCCGCGTCCGGCAGGACGACCTCCCACCGTCCGTGCCCTTCCCTCTCCGGGTCCGGCACGAACCGCACCGTGAAGGCGCTGTTATTGCTCCCCGGCGCGCTCAGGAGGGTCATGCCCTCGCTGGGGACAGTGGCAGCCTGGGCCCAGGCGGTGACGGTGAAGCTGTCGGAGGTGTCCACGGTGATGCGGTCGGTGGCGGCGAAGTCGTCGGCGCCGTCCAGCGCCAGGGCGTTGTAGTCGATCCACCCGGGGCCGATGCCGGCGTCGCCGCCGAGCGTCAGCGGGTTGTCGTTCTCGGAGTCGTCGGGCGTGGTGCCGCCCTCGGCGTCCTCGAACTTCCAACGCCCGCCCACGCCTTGGGTCCGCACGGACAGCCGCTGCACCTCGTTCGCCGATGCCACCCGGTCGAAGACGCGCACGTTGTCGATCCGTCCGGCGAGGTGGTCGACCAGGCCGTCCTCGTGGTGCTGCGCGGCGCCGATGGTCAGACCTCCAGTGGACGGCGCGGCCGCCGTGAAGGGCGCGGTGCCGGCCAACTCGCCGTTGACGAAGACCCGGAGTTCCTGGGCGTCGACGTCCTGCACACCGACGACATGCGTCCAGGTGCCGAGGCCGGCCGCCAGACAGTCGGGCGCCGACGCCCCGCACGGGGACTGGCTCGCCTCCACGACGGTGTCATCGCCACCATTCCAGCGACGCATGGTCCAGCCCTGTCCGTCCGCCGCGTGGACGAGTGCGAGGCCCGACCCGTCGTCCGCCGTCTGCGCGGCGACGGCCATGTCCCGGTTGGCCTTGTCGCCCGGCAGGTTCACCCAGGCCGAGACCGCGAACGACTGGGCGGTGTCGATGACCGGTTGGCCGGCGGCGACGGCGCCCGTGGTGCCGTCGAAACGAGCCGAGTTGCCGAACTCCCCCTCGGCACCGAACGTGACGCCGGCGTTCGCCGTGGCCGTGACCGGCTGGGCGTGGCCCGAGACGCTGGTGGCACCGGCCGGCTCGTCGAAGGACCAGATCGCGGCGGCGGGGCGCCCGCCGGAGGTGACCGCCTGGTGCTCGGTGAGAGCCGCGACCTGGGCGCCGGTCACGCCGTAGTCGTAGAACTGCACCTCGTCCAGATCCCCGTTGAAGAACTGGCCCTGGGTCCGCTCCGACAGCCGGGCGCCCACCCCGGTGGCTCCGCGTGCGGCCCACACCTCGTGGTCGAACGTCGCCGAGCCGACGCGTTCGCCGTCGAGGTACAACACCACCTCGTCAGCGGGAACATCGACCACGCCGACGACGTGCGTCCACTCGCCCGTCCGCGCTGCGGCGTCCTGCCGTACCCGGGTCGTAGCCGCGTCGCTCGCGTCGGACGACGCCAGCCCGAACGACCAGCCGCCGTTGTCGGGATCGACCGAGAGATCGAAGCCCGAGGTCAGATTGCCGGCCTGCGAGACCGCAGTGCCGGCGGTGGCTCCTGACTCGGGAAGACGAGCCCAGAACGAGACGGAGAAGCTCTGGGACGTGTCGACCAGCGAGTTGGACGCCCGGGAGTAGCCGTCGTCGCCGCCGAAGCGCAGGCCACTGCCCCACACGCCCTCGGCGCCCGTCGTGACGTCGCCCGTCAACCTGGCAGACCAGGCTTCCCCCTCGCCGACGGCCACCGGGGAGTCGATGTCCTCGTCGAGATCCCACACCGCGCGCTCGGGTGCACCGGCCAGTACGTAGAAGTCGTAGATGCGTGGCCCGGAGGAGTTCCCGGCGGCGTCGAGGGCGCTGACCTCGAGACGGTGCACGCCGGCAGTCCCCTGGAAGAGCCGGACGGTTCTGGGAGCGCCGTTGGTCGTGGCGATCTCCTCGTCGACCGTCTCCTGACCACTCGCCGAGTAGCGATACAGGTAGCGATTGACGTCGGCATCGCTGGAACTGAACGTGAATTCGCCGTACTTTCCGACGCCGTCACGCCAGGCGGCGTGCGGATCGTTTGTCTCAGACGCCGGGTAGTCGGGCGAGGTGACGGTGGGCTGGGCCGGAACGCTGGTGTCGTAGACGAAGTTGCATGCCTCCTGGTCACCGTCGGATGACCACGGCGAGTAGTTGACACCGTCGTAGGAGCGGGCCTCCCACTGCACGTGGCCTCCGTGCGGCAGGTCACTGGGCAGGGTCCCCGAGAAACCGGACCCCGACGCCTTGAAGGTGGTGAGTCCCGGCGCCCAACGGACGATGTTGCCCTGACCGTCGCCGGTGTCCCAGTAGGCACGGAACTCCACGGCCACCCGGTCACCATCTGGATCGGTGACGTCAGCGGCATAAATCTGACCCGGAGTACGCACCTGCGCGGGGCTGGCGGCTGGCGCGCACGCCCCGCCGTACTCCATGGACAGCTGAGACACGGATATTTGCGGCGGGGGGCGATCGCCGTCTCCGCTCGCCGCATTCCGCGGTGTTTCCGATTGATCCGCCAGGGCCGGTCCGGTCGCACCGACTAGCAAACTCGCGACCATGCCCAGGCCTGCCGCGCATGACACAACAGTGCGCATCAACACTCCTACCATCTCCCACACGCCTTTACCAACGAGGGAATATCCGAAAATCGCAGGCAGAAAAGGTGACTAACTGGGCCTCTCTGCGATCCCCTTGAGATCGTGGCGCACCAGAGCCGATCCAGTTCCTCACCTTCCGAGCTGACGATTACGTAGTCACCCGGGTATGGAACCCATACGCCGATCCCATTGGGCCACGAAACGACCTCAATGGAAGTCAGGTTCTCTGAGGGAGTTCGCAGATAGATCCACTCACCATCAGTCAAAGAGAAGCTGGTTCCGACGGGCTCAAAGCACACCTTGACACTTTGCCCCTGGGCTGCCGTGAACTTCATATGCGCACCCTGATCACTCGACGCCGCACCACTAACTCCACGAATCAACCATCTCCCGGGTAAGGACCCGCACGCACCGATACCCTGCTCGCGCAGCGTCTCGGTGCGATGGTTGCCGGAGAGGTCGAAGGTGCACGAGGGCCAGGCCAGTAGAGTGCGGGGCCGCCGACGACGGAGTCGGGCGGGGTTGTGAGACAGCGGCCAATTGACCTCGTCCACGAAGACGGACACCCGAACGACCCGCGGTTGACGATGGCCGTGAAGACCGCCCGCTCATCGGAATCATGGATACGAAGCCTTCCGGACTTGGATACGGATCCCTCAGCGAACACCTCAGGCAATCTACACATTTCATCATCAGAAAAGGAATCTCGATGAACAGACACCGGCGGCGCTTGCACCGCGAAATAGAGCGAGTCTTGATCGTAATGAACATGTTGAGCCGAGGCATCCCAGTCCGTATGTCTCACACTACTCTCCACACAGGGGCATCACTCGAGGCCGCTTAGAAAGATCCGAAGAACCGGTCCCACCAACTGGGTTCCCCAGAACCGTGAAAACACAGATGGGCGACACCGTCATAGCGGTTCGCGAGAAGCTCCTCCGGAATCACGACGTACCCGGACTCGGTAAGGGCCTGCTCCCCCCTCACAAGGTCACTCGCGTCAAGTGCGCCCTCACTGCACGCCTCATCCGCGCCAAGAAAGGCACCAGGGTTATCTGCAGCTATCATGGCCAAGGGTTGAAACTTGCTCACCAGAACAACGATCCTTGTCCCGCAAACCGTAAACCGCGCCGTTGTGAGCGCCACCGTGTCCACATCAGCTCTCAGAGCGCCTCCCCATGCCCTTGCCCAGCCAGCCATGCTGACCAGACGGGCAAGGGACAGACACTCCATTCACTCGCTGCCCCACGGAACCTCTGTGGGAACACCAGAGAGCGGCAAGGCAAGCGCGGCGATCTGTGTGTCGCTCAACGCGCCCCGGAACAACCACAGATCGTCGATAGAGCCTCCCCAGTGCTCAGCCCAGGAGCCGTCGACTCTGGCCCGTCCCACTTCGAGCGACCCGATGGCCGGGTAGGTAAGGACACCGTCGACCCACGACACCGGACCGCAGTACTCGGTGGGCGGATCCGAGCAGGTCCAATCCTGAAGCAGACCATTGAGGTACATCCGAGCCTGACGGCGGGGCGCGTCGTAGACCACCGCGACGTGATTCCAGTCCCGCACGTCGAGGAACTGGGTATGTGCGACCCGGATTTCCGTGGCCCCCAGGGTGTCCGCGTCCGGCAACACGACCTCCCAACGTCCCCAGCCCTCGATCTCCTCGTCTGGCTGGAACCGCACCACGAAGGCACTGTTGTTCGCCCCCAGCGCGCTCATGAGCGTCATGCCCCCGCTCGGGACGGTGGCTGCCTGAGCCCAGGCGCTGACGGTGAAGCTCTCCGAGGTGTCAATCGGGACGTTCTCGGCGTAGGAGTAGTCGTCCACGCCGTCGAGAGTGAGAGCGTGGGAGTCGACCCATCCGGGGCCGATACTCGCGTCGCCGCCCAGCGTCAGCGAGTTGGCGTTTGCCGAGGAGTCCGGAGTCGTTCCGGAGTCGGCGCTCTCGAACTGCCACCGGCCCGCGACCTCCTGGGTGCGCATGCGCTCGGGAGTGCCTGGCGCACAGACTCCGCCGCACTGCGTCGGCAACTGAGCCATGACTACCTGTGGCGGCGTCCAACTGCCGTCGGTATTCACCTCGGACAACCGCGGTTCCGGCTGATCCGCCGATGCCGACCCGGCCACTCCGGCCAACAGGCTGACTGTAATGGCCATACCTATACCGCAGGACACAGCAGTACGCATTCCCACCTCAATTCACTCCGGCGCTACTCGCTTTTAGATAGAATTCTGGAGCCAGAAGTCGGATTAGGATATTGCCCCCCTTCCGTTTTACACCCACTTCACCCACTGCCCCCCTTGAAAGCGAATCGCAACGCGGGCGATATCGGCGATATCGCGAACCTGCTGCCAAAAATTCCCCCTCGACGGCGTTCTTCTATCTGGTTGACTTCACATTTTGGTTCGGATCTCTAATCAAACACGCCAGGACAGACTCTGCGAACTCATCCAGAATGACGATTGCCCGCCACGGTCCGCAAACTATCGACAACAGGCCGACGCGCCCTTCCTGTTGACCGAGCGCCCGGAATAGCGAATCCCACCCAACACGCATGTCTCGAAATTCTGGTAGCGACTCAAACCTGTATCTATAGATTTCCAGCAACTCGCGCGAGTCGGGAAAGGTGACCTCCACATCAGCATCTGGATTACTGAAAAGATTCTGCGTCAATTGTCCGACCAGCTGTGCAGAAGCGCCTACGTCCGCCTGCTCAATAAGCTGAGCCACTCTTCGCCTAGTGATCGACTGTGCAGTCACCATTGCCTCCAAACTGGCTGCGGGTTGCCTTGCATAGGCCCTTCAATCAGCACTTCGAACTCTCCTCTCAAATCTGGATCAACCCACGGCTGATCATTAACGTGAATGTGCGGGCGCCCCGACGGAATCCTGGTCTCAAGAACGACACCCACTCCGCTCTCTCCACGAGTGGCCGCTCGACGGGCCACAGCGTCACTCGTAGACCAACTCGTGTAAGGGCTATCAGTATTACCAAGATGGTGCGCTTCGGCTGAAGCCGTACCTCCGCGAGGAACTGCTGACCCGTCAACTGCAGCGTCAAATCCCGGGTGGCCTTCCGGAACACCTCGATAGACAGTGACCCCACCACCACAATTGTGAACGAGAACGGGAGTGGCGCCAGCCAGCACATAGTACGTGTGGTCGGCCGCGACGGTGAGGTTGTGGACGGTTGTGGTAGTGGTCCGCTGCTGTACCGCCGTGATCTGGACGTGGGTGCCGGCACTGGTTTGGAGCCAGGTGCCGGGGGTGAGTTCGTCGGCGTCGATCCAGTCGTCGAGTTCGGGGACCCAGAAGGGGTGGCCGTCGGTTGCCGTGATGGTGGCTGAGGTGCCCTCGTCGGTGGCGATGGTCAGTGTGACGAGGTGCTTCTCGCCCGAGCCGAGGATCTCGGCCGTGACGGTTCTGGCGCTCGTCTCGCCGGTCTCGGGATCGGTCGCCAGAACCTCGTCGCCGATCTCGAGGTCTTCGATGTTCTTGGTGGTGCCGTCGGCCATCAGAACCTGGGTGCCGGCCGTGAACGAGTTGGCGGTGGGGCAACTCGGGGTGCGGCGAAGGCCTCCGATGGCGTCCTGCACGTGGCGTGCGGCACCTAGGACATCGTCGCCGTAGCGCAGAGCGAGGGCAGCTCCGCGGCCGCTGCCGCCCGTCAGGACGGTTACGCCGGTCATCGCGCAGGCCATGCCGTCGAATTGGGAGACGCAGTTCCAGGCATCGGTGAGGCCGGTCAGGTCCGCCGTGATGCTCCATGCCGTCTCGTACCATGGACGGTTCTCGGCAGCGGCGGCTGCCGCTTCGGCTGCTCGGAGGTAGCCGGTGCTTCGTTCGTTCTCGTAGCGGAGGGAGAGCTGCCGCGGAGTGCCCGCACAGCCAGGGTCGTTACGGCAGCCCTGCGCGAGATCGTTCTGCTGGGCCACCCAGGTGGGAGAGGGCGTACCGCCGGCCGCGGCGGTCTCGCGGCCGTAGTTCTTGCCGAAGTCGATGTCCTTGAGTGCGCCCTTGCGGTCGTTCTTGCAGTTGTACTGGCCCGACCAGCACTCCGGCAGCATCGTTCCCGTCGGGTCGGACACCGAGACCGGGTTGTTGGCGCCGTACTGGTAGGCGTTCAACTGCTGCGGATCGTTGGTCACCAGGACCGGGTCCGGTGAGATGAACCTGCCCAGACCTGGGTCGTACTCGCGGGCGCCGAGGTGGGTCAGGCCCGTCTCGTCGGATACACCGCCGACGAAGCCGCGGCTGCTGGGCCAGGAGGAGGGTGTCGGGCCACGGATGTCGCCGAACGGCAGGGTGCGCCGCTGGGTGAGCTCCATGGTCACGGCGTCGATCGCGAGCTGGCCCGTGCCGTGATGATCGGCGATGGTGTAGGAGACGGAGCCGTCGTCCTGTTGGACGGCGGTGTTGCCGCCACCGAGGTCGACGTAGCGGGTCGCGCGAGGCGCCGTGGAGCCGGTTTCGAGGGTGACCTCGGTGTTGCCCAGGTAGAGCGTGGTCTCCGTGGACGAACGGGAGATGAGCCGGTTGCCGTCCGCGTCGTACAGGTAGGACGTGGCGGAGCTGTCGGCCTCCTCGACGGATGCCAGGTGCCCCTCCGCGTCCCAGGTCAGCTCCTGGGTGTCGCCGCCGATCTGGCGGCTGATGGTGTTGCCCGCCTCGTCATAGCCGTACTCCTCGAGGGAGGTGACGCCCGGCGCCTCCTGGGTGACCGACGTGACGGCGTTGGGGCGGGGCGTGCCGGGCTGCGGGTAGTCGTAGGTGCGGCTGGTGTCCTGCTCGTGCAGCGTCTCGGTGCGGCGGTTGCCGGACAGGTCGAAGGTGTACGAGTGCCAGTAGGGTGCGGGGCCGCCGACGGCGGAGTCGGAGGGGGTCGTGGCGCAGCCGTTGGTGGACTGGGACCACGCCTCCGTCATGCGCCGAAGGTGGTCGTACTGGAAGCACTGGACGTCGGTGCCGGAGCGGGAGGTGTCGGCGATGGAGAGGACGTTGCCGATCTCGTCGTAGGAGTAGGCCTCGCTCCGGTCGACGCCGTTGACGTTCTCGCTGCTGACCCGCGTGGTCGACAGGCGCTGGGTACCCTGCTCGAATCCGTGGGTCACCGACACCGTCGGACCGCTGTCGCTCTGGTTGAGCAGGTACCGCTCGGGCAGGCCCGTCGGCGAGTACGTGATGTTCGAGCCGAAGGCGACGTTCGCCGTCTTGTTGAGCCAGAGGGTTCGCTCGTCGTAGGTGTACGTCACGGCCCTCGCCGGCAGCGAGCCCGCCAGGGGAAGGCCCATGCTCATGACGAGGCCGGCCTCGTTGTAGATGGTGGGTGACTGGTAGCTCCCGGCAAGCGCGCCCTCGGACGAGGGGATGACGACCCGGCTCAGGATCGGCCGGTACAGGGCGTCGTAGCTCTGGACCTCGTTGACGTACGCCTGTCCCTCGTCGCCGTAGCGGATGGAGCGTGCCAGTTGGCCCTCGGCCCGCGAGATCGTGTCGTAGACCCATTCGGCGCGGAGGCGGCCGGTGGACGAGTTCTCGCGGAGTTGGGTCTGGCGGCCCAGGTTGTCGTAGCCGTAGGCGAGCGTGCCGCGCGCGTTGGTGCGGGTGGTCAGCTCCCCGCGGTCGTTGTAGGCGCTCGTGACGCGACCGGCGTCCGGGTCCGTGCTCTCGATGGTGCGCCCGAGCTGGTCGTAGTCATAGGTCCAGCGGTTGCCCGCCGCGTCCGTCAACGTGTCGAGCTGGCCGGCGCGGGTGTAGGTGTAGCGGGTGCTGTCGTAGGCGGCGGTGGCCGATCGTTGGCGGTGCTGCCGCAGTTCGGTCTTCTGGCCCTGGGCGTCGAACAGGGTGGTGGTCGCCGTGCCACCGACCGGCGGGATGACGGTGGTGCGGTCGCCGTGGTAGCTCGTGCTGGTGATGCCGAGAACCTCGGCGCGGTCGCTCAGGCCGGCGATCTGACGCACCTCGGTCTCCCGGCCGAGTGCGTCGTAGGTGTGCCAGGCCTGGCTTTCGATGTCTTGGGTGTCACTCGGTCGGAAGATGCTCTGCTGCGGCGCGCCGGTGGCGTAGTAGGTCGCGAACTGCCTGGAGACCAGTCCACGCTCGTCGTAGCGGGTCTCGGTCAGCAGGCGGCCGTTGTTGGGGCCGAGCTCCTGTGTTTGACGCGTGCGAAGGAAGCCGTCGTAGAGGGTGATGCTGGAGTCACGTGCCGTGCCGGTAGGGTTGAGAGTCCGGGTGGTGACGGCTACCGGCTGTCCGTCGGTGACGCGGTACTGGAACTCGTAGGTGGGGTCGAACGAGGTGACCCGGTTGGGCAGCCAGACCTGCCAGGAGCGCCCCAGGGCGTCGTAGCTGAGCGTCGTCACCCGGGAGTTGGTGTCGGTGACGGTCGTGGGCACGCCGCGGCGGACGTCCAGGCGCGTGGTGGTGGTCTGCGCGGTGCTGGGGGTGGCCGGGTTGG
>NZ_SMKI01000214.1 GCF_004348415.1 Streptomyces hainanensis | reverse complement strand
ACGGTGGGGCATGAGGGCCTTCTGATGCTCGGTGGAGATGTCGCAATCCACACCGAAGCCGGAAGGCCCTCACTCGTTCAAGACCACGACCACATGTCGTCCGTCACCAACCTCCGTGGACAGAACACCTAGGGCCGCGCCACACCACTCGGCGAAGGGTGCCGCCGGCGCAGCGTCGCGCTCCTCCCGGATGGAATGCGCCAGCCGGGCGAGGTCGCGCATCGGCGCCTCGGAGATGTACTTCGCGAGCTTCGGCGAGGTGAGTTCGGCTGGGGACGAGATGACCTGGTTCCGTCGCAGGTGGCGCATGAACATCTCGTTCGCCCGCGGCCGTGCCACGGTCACGGTGAGCGCCAGGAGTTCGGGAGAGAGGAACTCCTTCAGCCTCGGCGGAAGAACGACAGCGAGTCGCGCGTCACGGTCCTCTATCACCGCGCGGAAGGCTGAGAGTTCACGCCGCAGCCGAACGAAGCGGAGAGAGTCGGTGGCCGAGAGGTCGAGCAGGATGCGATCGCCTTCGCCAACCACGCCGCCGTCCAGACCGGCGGCGTCCTGGTCTCCGCCCACGTCGATCTCATGCAACCGAACGCTGATGGGGCCCAGTTCGTAGAGCAACATCCTGGCCGCCGCGCGTCGGCCGGTTCCCGGCTGGCCCGAGACCAGGACGGTGCCGTGGTCGTGCAGCGTCTGCCGGGCTCGGCCGAACCGTGGGGGCGGGACGAAACGCTGGAACAGCAGGTTGAGGTCTCGTTCCGCGACCGCTCTGGCATCCTGGCCGAACGTGCCGAGTCGCTGGTAAGCCTCCGCCAGTACGTTGAGGTTGTAGTTGTACTGGTGTCCTGAGCCGGTGTTGATCGGACCGTCGCCCTGCCCAATCAGCGTGCCTAGGTCCGTCATTGCCCGGTCTCCGGCCGGCGGAGCCTCGTGCCGAAGTTCTGCTGGATCCCGCCGTGTTCCCGACCGCCGACGATGTTCCCGTCGCCCTTGGCCTGAGGCCCGGTCACCCGGTCGCCCTGGATCTGGTCGCCTTCGATCAGGTTTCCCGAGCCGGTGTGCAGCGGGCCGCTGGTGTGTCCGAGGATCGTTCCTGCGGTGCCGATGCTACCGATGGTGCCGATTCCCCCGGTTTGTCGCGTACTTTTCTCCGAACCGGGCTCAGTTGATCCGTCCGAGCGCTCCTGCTTGTCGGGGTCGACAGCTCCCGGCTCCGGTCCGCGGTCAGCCGTAGCCAGCGCCGGCACCTGTCGGGCGAGCCAGTCGCCGATCGCCGCAAGGTCCTGTCGAGCCGTGCGCGGCGTGTACCGCAGGTACTGGCGTTCCGCCAGTGCCACGAGCGAGCCGGGAAGCCGGTCTGGATCCAACTGCCCCACCGTACGGCCGAGTAGAATCGGAGCGACGGCGACGCCGTGGTCGAACGCCTCCTCGATCTCCCTACGGACCCAGTCGTTCTCGTCGTCGAGCGCCCGCGCCCCTGGCTGCCTCCGGTCAGGGGTGTCCAGCCAACGCTCACCAATCAGCGCCAGCAGGACGTTACTCCGGCGCACTCCCTTGTCGAGGGCGTTGATGTAGTTCTCCCCGGGCTCGATCGACCTAGCCGCCAGGAAGACGTTGCTCTCGCCGAACCGGCGCGCGAGCTCGTCGTAGATCGCATACGCGGCATCCTTACCGTCACCCGTGCGATAGTTGATGAACACTTCAGGCATGGAGAATTTCTCCCTTGGTTCGAGTTCGCTGTTCGGTCGCCGGCTCGGCGCGAGGTCCCGGGTTACGCGTGCGTCAGCGCGGCCGTGAGGTCTGGGCTGAGGGCACGCACTGCCGTGTGGCCCCGGTGCCGGCCGAGGACCCGGGCCACACGGCGGAGATCAGCGGAGATGGTGCTGGAGTGCACCATGCCTGCCTGTGCGAGCAAAGGTCCCAGCAGCGCACAGGCGTGATCGATCTCGCCGCCCGCCGCGTGGGCGAGTGCCAGTCGGATCCCGTGCCGGGTTCGAGTGCGCACCGCGTGGGCCGGTATGCGTGCCGTCTCCGATGCCAAGAGCTCGGCCGCTTGCTGCGGCCGTCCAAGGTGATACAGACACCATCCGGTATAGGTCGATACGACGTCGGGAAGGTGTGAGGCCCCGAGGACCGGGGTATCAGGATCCGCCCCATCGAGAGCCAAGAGTTCACGAGCCCGATCCAGGCTGCGCATGGAGGCGCGATGATTGCCGCTGAGGGCGTGCCCCTGTGCCTGCTGCTGCGCGGCCAATCCTCGGATCCGGGGCGGCGCATCACTGTTGAGAGCATGCTCCGCCAGCTCAGCGGCCATCGCCACGTCGCCGCGCAGCAAGCTGACCAGACCACGTCGCACCAGGCCGTAGGCCGCGAGGTTCGAGTCGCCACCGGCGAGCGCCAGTTCCACGGCTCGGTCGGTCCACCACAGAGCGGCTTCGTCCTCCCCGGCTTCCTGGGCCATCCAGCCGGCGTACTCCGCGAATCGCGAAGCGAGTACCAGCAGTTGCGCCCTCGTGCGCGGACCCGATCGGAGTGCCAGCTGCTCGATCCCGTGGGTCTGTGCGATCAGCGGAGGTAGAACCAGCCCGGGGCCGGAGGTCTGGCCGAGCCGCCGGAACTGGGCGAACAGCGATCGGGACGCCTGGATCAGACTCACACCCTCGGCTTCCGCGAACGAACGAGGCCCGCGCATACCGAGCGCGAGCATCGAACCGGCTCCGATCGCGCTCGCGTGGCGCCGACCGATGGCCTCGAAGCGACTCGTCCCGTTCTTGTTCATGCGCAACGACCACACCTCGCCGTCGTGACTCGTGGTGGAGAGCCTGGTGGACACCCCGCACTCCGGCACAAGGGCGGCGAGCACGCCGCCGGCTTCGAGCGCGGTGTCACAGAGTCGAGCCAGCTCGGATGTGGGACGTTTCCGCCCCGTCTCGACCTTGCTCAGATGGCTCTTGCTGTAGTGCACCAGGGTGGCCAGGCGATCGAGCGTCAGCCCGGCCGCTAGGCGTAACCTGCGGAGCTCAGGCCCGAACTGAGGAGCGTTTCCGGGCGCGGACGCCTCCGAAGAGCCGCTCTGGCCGAGTGGCCCCGAGGCATCGCCTAACAGACTGCGGTAGGCCGAACCGGCCGGACAAGGCGACTGAGGTTGTTTCCCGTTTCCCATACGGAGAGCGAACAGGCGTCAGCCGAACGTGTCGAGAGCGTCCTCGGTTCAAGAGAGCGAAGAGATGCCGGAGTCCAGTGAGGCACATTCGAAGTGCCGATAGCACTCACGTGTGCTACCGCCCCAAGAGCTGCCACTCGCCTCGGAGGTTCGGACCATGGGGCCTCACAGGGTCGGCGCCGACTGTTGTCGAGGCAGAGCCAACCTCTCGTGACCGGCTCGCGGTCTCACACCCCCCAGTAGCCGGGGGACTCCTGGCCGGCCGGCAGCGCGTGCTGGGCGGGGACGGGCGCCGGGACGTACCAGTCGCTGCCGTAGAGGACCTGGCACATGCCGGTGAGCAGCCGCGCCACGTCCGCCTGGGGGCGGACGACGAGGCGGAGGTAGGAGCTGCTGCTGTGCAGCTTGTTGCCGCACTCGCGGACCAGCACGCCGTGTTCGGCGAGCAGTCGGTCGCGGAGGAGGGCGCCGTCGACGCCCTCGGGGAGCTTGACCAGGATGAAGTTGCCCTGGGAGGGGAAGGCGGTGATGCCGGGCAGCTTGCTGAGCTGGCGCAGCATCTCCTGCCGGTCGGCGTGCACCTGCTGGAGGCTCCGTCGGTACTCCTGGCGGTGCTCCCTCAGCGCGAACACCACGTACTCGGCGAGGGAGTTGAGGTTCCACTTGGGCAGCGCGTCCCGTACCTTCCTGGCGAGTGCCGGGTTGGCGACCAGGTAGCCGAAGCGGATGCCGTGCAGGCCGAAGTTCTTGCCGAGGCTCTTCAGGACGACGACGTTGGGCAGCAGCACCGCCTCCTGGGCGACGCTCGGGTTGGGCTCGCTGCTGACGAACTCGATGAAGGACTCGTCGACCACCACCAGGTCGAGGTCGATCAGGGCGTGCAGCATGCTGATGACGGCCTGGCGGGGCAGGTAGCCGCCGTCGGGGTTGTTGGGGTTGCAGATGACGGCGGTGCGGGAGCCCCTGGACTGCACGAACGAGACGAAGGCGGCGGGGTCGAGGGCGAAGCCGCGTTCCTCGGGCAGCGGGAACATGTCGACCCGCTTGCCGGTCTCCATGGGCTGGTCCGTCCAGCGGCCGAAGGTGGGCACCGGGATGGCGAGGCTCTCGCGGACCAGCAGGTGGTCGATCCAGGTGATCAGCTCGGTCGAGCCGTTGCCCATGGCGACGGTCTGCGGGTTGAGGCCGAGCACGGAGCACAACTCGGCCGCGATGGTGTCGGCGCCGCTCGGGTAGTAGGTGAGGATGCCGCGCAGCTCACGGGCCAGCCGGTCGAACATGGCCGGGGTGGGGAAGTACGGGTTGCAGGGGATGCAGAAGTCGACGGTGCCGTCCGCGCCGCCGGCTCGGGAGAGCGAGAAGAACGAGGGGCTGTGGGCGGTGCTCGCCTGGAACAGCTGCCGCACGTTGTCGGGCCGGCCACCGCCGTTGGTGGTGGCGAGGCCACCGGCGCCCTCCGACGGGTTGATGGCGACGGTCAATCCGACGACCTCCTCGGTCACTTCGCTGCCCGGGGCGACAGCCCTCCGCTCCCCCGGTGTCCCCGAGGGTGGCACCGGGAGGGCGGCGGGAGCGCGGAATGCGTCAAGGTGGATAAGAAACCGGGGTCACTCCGCCCGCAGCGCGGTGGCGGTGCGGACCCTGGCCGCCCAGCCGGCCGGCAGCAGCGCGCCGAGGACGGCGATCAGCGGGCCGCCGACGCCGAGCGCGAGCAGGGCCGGCACGGCGTAGACGTCGGTGATCGAGTCGGGCAGGACGAGTCCCGCGGCGTCCCCCATGGCGGGCAGCACCAGGTCGTGCAGGGCGACGCCGAGGGGGACGCCGAGGGCGCCGCCGACCAGGCCGGGCAGCAGCACCCCGGTGACGACCATGGCGACGGTCGCCGCCGGCGTCATGCCGAGCGCCCGGTGGATGCCCAACTCCCGTGCGCGTTCCCTGGTGTCGAGCACCACGCCGTTGAGCACGCCGAGCGCGGCCACCACGACGAGCAGCAGGGTGAGGAGCCCGGCCAGCGCGTTGAGCGCGGCGATCTGACTGCCGCCGTCGCCCAGTCCGCCGGTGGTGGCGGTGACGTCCAACGGGCCCAGTGGTTCGTTGAGTTCGGCCGCGTAGCGGTCCGGGTCCGTGCCGGGCTCGACGGCGACGTGGTAGGTGAGCGGGGTGAGGTCGGGCAGCGCGGTGGCGACGCTGGCGGTGTCGGTGAAGAGCTGCCGACCGTCGTACCGGGGGTCGAAGACCTCGCCGACGATCCGCAGCGTGACGGATCCGGCCCCGCCGTCCAGGGTGACGGTGTCACCGACCCGGGTGCCGGTGATGGTCAGGAACGGGGTGGGCACCACGGCCTCGCCCGGGCCGGCGAACCAGCGCCCGGAGATCATCCGGTAGCCGCCCCAGGAGGCGTCGCCGGTGAAGGCGTTCACGGCGACCTCGCCGGAGAGGCCGGGGACGGTGAGGGTGCCGGGGGCGGTCGCGTACCAGGCGCGGGTGCCGTCCGTGGCCTCGATGGCCGCGGCGACCTCGGCGGCGACCGCTCCGGGGTCCGGCCGGTCGCCCGAACCGGCGTCCGCGCCTTCCTCGCCTTCCTCCCCTTCCTCTCCGCCCACCGCGTCCGGGGCGCTCGGGCCTTCCGGGGCGCCGGGGCCGCCGAGTGGCCGCCGCAGCAGGTCGACGATCACGTCGGCCTCGTCGTGGTTCCTGGCCGACGTCACCTCGACGAGCGAGGCGGCGAGGCCCACGGTGAAGGTGACGGCGGTGGTGCCGAACACCACGGCCGCGCCCATCGCCAGGGCGCGCGCCGGCCGGGCGAAGGGCCGGGCCAGGCCGAGGCCGAGCGGCCGCCCCAGCCGGAGGCGTTCGATCAGCCGGGCGGCCCGTCGGCCGCGGGCCGCCGCCGGCACCCGGCCGAGGGCGAGGGCGTCCATGGTGCGCAGCCGGCCGGCCCGCCAGGCGCAGGCCACCGCGGTCGCGGTCACCACGCCGAGCACGCCGAACACCACGCCGACGTCGACCCGCAGGGCGACGGTCAACCCCGCGGTGACGAAGGCGGATTCGGCCTCGGCCAGCACCGGGACGGCGAGGAGGTGGCCGGCGCCCACCCCGAGCCCGGCGCCGACGGCGGCCGGCAGCAGGGCCTGGAGCGCGTGCGCCCACACCACCTGGGTCGGGGTGAGGCCGACGGACTTGAGGATGCCGATCCGGCGCAGCCCGGTGCCCACCGCGCCGGCCACCACGTTGCCGACCACCAGCACCGACATGGCGAGGCCGAGCACGCCGAAGGCGACCACGAAGGGGACGAACAGCGCGGTCTCGCGTTCGACGGTCTCCCGGACGGCGAGCCAGGACGTGGCGCCGGTCACCGCGTTCGCCACGTCGCCGGCCGTCACCTCGGCCCGTGCGGCGGCGATCCGCTCCTCGGTGTCGGCGGCGGCCAGGCGGTAGAGCAGTTGGAAGCCGCCGGCCTCGTCGGCGGGCAGCAGGTCGGCCAACTGCCGCGGCGTCACCCAGGCGTCGGCGGTGCGGGTGACGGAGCGGGCCACGCCTACCACGTCGAGCGTCGGCTCACCCGGCAGCTCGGGAACGCCGATTCGGGCGCCCAGCAGGCCGCCGAGCGGCCCGTCGGCCGAGACCACGATCTCGCCGGGACCAGCCGCCCACCGTCCGTCGGTCAGCGCCAGGTCGTCGACCGCGCCGGTGGGCTCGGCCCGGCCGACCACGGTCAGCGGCGGGCCGGGCCGGCCGGCGCCGGTCATGTTCACCGGCGAGCCGGGGGCGCGCTCGACCACGGGGGCGATGGTGGCGGTGGGGAACGGCCCGGCCCACTCCGTCACGTCGGCCGCCACGGCGGCGGCCGCGGCGGCGGCGAGCTCGTCCGCGGTGACGGCACCGGCGTCGAATCCCAGCGTCAGGTGGGCGCCGTGCTGCCGCGCGAACGCGTCGTCGAACGGCCCCCGGGCGGCGGCCAACAGGGTGCCGGCCAGCACCGCCGAGGCCACCGCGACCAGGGTGGCGAGGCCGATCACCACGGTCGGCACCCGTCGACGGGCCACACCGGACCGGACGACCAGGGCGAGCACGCTCATCGGGCCGACTCCTCGGCCGCGCCCGCGGTGGCCCTGTCGTCGGCGACGATCCGGCCGTCGACGAGCCGGACCGTGCGCCGGGTGCAGGACCTGGCGATCGCCGGGTCGTGGGTGACCACGACCACGGTCTGGCCCTCCGCGTTGAGATCCCGCAGCAGCTCGGCCACGTCCTGGCCGGCGGCCGAGTCCAGGGCGCCGGTCGGCTCGTCCGCCAGCAGCAGCGGCGGCCGGTTCACCAACGCCCTGGCCACCGCGACCCGTTGCCGCTGACCGCCAGAGAGCCGGCCCGGGTAGGTGCCGGCGTGCCGGGCGAGCCCGAGGACTTCGAGCAGTTCGTCGGCCCGGCGGCGCGCCGGGCCGCGCGCCATGCCGGCCAGCCGGGCCGGCAGCGTGACGTTGTCGGCGACGGTCAGGTCGTCGAGCAGGTTGAAGAACTGGAAGACCATGCCGACCGTGGACCGCCGGTAGCGCGCGGCGCCGGCCTCGCCGAGCCGGTCGACCCGGGTGCCGGACACGGCGACCGTGCCGGCGTCCGGGCGGTCGAGGCCGGCGATCAGGTTGAGCAGCGTGGACTTGCCGCTGCCGGACGGGCCGACGATCGCCACCGCCTCGCCGGCGGTCACGGTCAGCGTGGCGTCGTCGAGCGCGGGCGGCCCACCGTCGTAGCGGCGGCTGGCGCCGCGCACCTCTATCAGCGGGGTGGTCATGGTCGGGCTCCCTTGCTCCTGGGTCGGTCGTCCTTCGAGCCCTGGACGCTAGGCGTGCTCCCCCGGCCGGCACGTCGGCCGCGCGGGGCAGTTCCCGTACCGCGCGGGGAGGATGGCGTGCGGCGTCATCCCCGCGGTGTAGTCCCCCGGTCTACGGCGTGGCCGCCGGACCGTCTCCCGGGTGGATGGCAGCGGTCGGCGGCGCGACCAGAATGAACGGTGTGACGAACACGTGGACGCCGCCCCTCGCGCGGTTCCGGGAGGCCGCCGGGCGGTTGACGCGTCCGAGCGGCCCGCCCCCGCGGCCCACCCGGTCCGCCCTGGCCTGGGACGCGCTGCTGGCGCTGGTGCTCGGCGTCGCGATGATCGACTACGCCCTCGACGCGGCGGACGGTCGGCGGCAGATCGGCCCTTACGGCGTGTCCGTCGTCATCCAACCGATGAACGCCGCCCTGCTGGTGACGCTCGCGGTGGTCGCCTCGTCCGCCCTGGCGCTGCGCCGCCGCTACCCGCTCGCCGTGCTGTGGGTGGTGCAGGTCGCGGCGATGCTGACCCCGCAGGAGGTGCCGCGGCTCACCTTCTACGCGTTGCTCGTGGCGGTCTACAGCGCCGCCACCCACAGCCCCTACCGGGTGCTGACGCTGGCCAGCCTGCCGGTCTCGCTGTTGCCGTTCGGCATGTCGGGGGACGCGGCGTCGCCGGTGATCCCGGCCGGGCCGGTGCCCGCGGTGGTCTCCGACGAGTACGTGCCGCTGCTGATCCTGGTTCCCATCGCCGTGATGGCGGACGGGCTGCGCCGCTGGAAGCGGCGGACGGACGAGAGCCACGCCCGGCTGGCGGCGCTCGAACGCGAGCGCGACGCGGCGCTGCGCCGGGCCGTCGAGCACGAACGGGCGCGGATCGCCCGGGAGTTGCACGACGTGGTGACGCACAACGTGAGCGTGATGGTGATCCAGGCCGGCGCGGCCCGCACCATCATGGCGGCCGAGCCCGAGCGGGCCGGCGCGGCGCTGCGGGAGGTGGAGGCGGGCGGCCGGGCCGCGTTGTCCGAGCTGCGGCACGTGATGGGCCTGCTCACCATGGACGACGAGCGCTCCGGCGGCACCGAGGAGTTGACGCCGCAGCCGGACCTCGACCGGCTGCCGGCGCTGGTGCGGCGGATGCGTTCCTCCGGGGTGGCGGTCGAGCTGGCGGTGGCGGGCGAGCCGCGCCCGTTGCCGCCCGGCATCGAACTCGCCGCCTACCGGGTGGTCCAGGAGGCGCTGACCAACGCGGTGAAGCACGCGTCGGGCGCGGACGTCCGGGTCACGGTCGACCACGGTACCGAGCGGCTGCGGGTCGCGGTGGCGGACGCCGGTGGCGAGCCGGGCCCCGGCGCGGCCGACGGCGGCGGCCGGGGGCTGCTCGGGCTGCGCGAGCGGCTGTCGGTCTACGGCGGCACCCTGACCGCCGGCCCGCGCCCGCTCGGCGGCTACCGTGTCGAGGCCGAGATACCGCTGGCCCCGGGGGAGGAACCATGAGCGAGCCGCCACGGGTGCTCATCGCCGACGACCAGACGTTGGTGCGCACCGGCTTCCGGATGATCCTGGCGGCCGACGGCGTCGAGGTGGTCGCCGAGGCCGCCGACGGGGGCGAGGCGGTGGCGGCGGTGCGGCGCACCAGGCCGGACGTGGTGCTGATGGACATCCGGATGCCGGAGCTCGACGGCCTGGAGGCCACCCGCCGCATCCTGACCGGAGCTCCCGGGGAACCGCGGGTGATCATGCTGACCACCTTCGACCTGGACCGCTACGTCTACGCGGCGCTGTCCGCCGGCGCCAGCGGCTTCCTGCTGAAGGACGTGCCCCCCGAACACCTGGTGGCGGCCGTCCGGTTGGTCCGCTCGGGCGACGCGCTGCTCGCGCCGTCCATCACCCGCCGCCTGGTGGCCCGCTTCGCCCGCCGGGACGGCGCCCCCGCGGCGATCCACCGCGACCTGGCCGCGTTGACCCCGCGTGAGCTCCAGGTGCTCGGGCTGCTGGCCAGGGGGCTGAGCAACGCCGAGCTGGCCGGCCGGCTCCAGCTGTCGGAGGCCACCGTGAAGACCCATGTCGCCCGGGTGCTGGCCAAGTTGCGGCTCCGCGACCGCGCCCAGGCCGTCATCGTGGCCTACGAGACGGGGCTGGTGAGCGCCGGCGAGCGGGACGGGCCGGCCGAGTAGGGGCGTGTCCGGTCCCACGACTGGACAACCAGCCGAACCACCCGACACTCTTGTCATGGACGCGATTGGGAGCGCTCCCGGACGGCTCAACGGATCACCCGCCACCGTTCAGGAGGAGAGACAGTGACGTCACGTCGGGACGATTCCCCGGTCACCGGGGAACAGCAGCCGAGTCGAAGGTCCGTACTGGCGACGATGGGCGCCCTACCGGTGCTCGCCGCCGCGGCGCCGACCGCGGCGGCGTCGAGCGCGGCGGCGTCGAGCGCACCGCCGGTGGCGGCCGCCGCCGACGTGATCGTCGATCCGTCGGCCGCGCGGCAGACGATCCGCGGCTTCGGCGGCATGAACCACACGGTCTGGATCAGCGACCTGACGGCCGCCCAACGCGACACGGCGTTCGGCAACGGCGAGGGGCAGCTGGGCTTCACCGTGCTGCGGATCCCCGTCCACGAGGACCGGAACAACTGGACACGCGAGGTCGCCACCGCCCGCCGCGCCGTCGAACTCGGGGCGACCGTCATCGCGTCGCCGTGGAATCCGCCCGCCCAGCTGGTCGAGACGTTCGTCCGCGGCAGCCAGACGAACGCGCGTCGCCTGCGGTACGACAGCTACGCCGCCTACGCCCGACACCTCGAGGACTTCGTCGTCTTCATGCGGAACAACGGGGTGAACCTGTACGCGGTCTCCGTGCAGAACGAGCCCGACTACGCACACGACTGGACGTGGTGGACCCCCACCGAGATGATCCGGTTCCTGCGGGAGAACGCCGGCTCCATCTCCACCAGGGTCATCGCGCCGGAGTCCTTCCAGTACGTGAAGAGCTTCTCCGACCCGATCCTCAACGACGCCCAGGCGCTCGCCAACGTGGACATCCTCGGGGCCCACCTCTACGGCACCCAGTTCCAGAACTTCCCCTACCCCCTCTTCAAGCAGCGGGGCGCCGGCAAGGAACTGTGGATGACCGAGGTGTACCACCCCAACAGCAGCGACTCCGCGGACCTCTGGCCCCAGGCGCTGGACGTGGCGGAACACATCCACCGGGCCCTGGTGGACGCCGAGTTCCAGGCGTACGTGTGGTGGTACATCCGGCGCGGCTACGGGCCCATGCGGGAGGACGGACGGATCAGCAAGCGCGGCGCGGGCATGGCGCACTTCTCGAAGTTCGTGCGCCCCGGGCACGTGCGGGTCGACGCGACCCCGAACCCCCTGTCGAACGTCTACGTCTCGGCCTACCGGGGCACCGGGTCCCGGATCGTCGTGGTCGCCGTCAACAAGGGAACCTCGTCGGTGAGCCAGCCGTTCACCCTGCGGAACACCTCCTCGGCCGGCGTGTCCTCCTGGCTGACGGACGGCAGCCGAACGCTCGCGGCGCAGGGCCGGGTCGGCCTGTCGAACGGCGTCTTCACCGGCCAGTTGCCCGCGCAGAGCGTGACGACGTTCGTGACGGAGTAGCGCACACCGGCGTGCGCGGCGGCGGGTCGGCGGGTATCCGCGCCAGCGCGGCGACATCCCCCGTCCGGCCCCTCGGCGGGCCCCGGCAGCCTCAGCAGGCAGGCAGTGCGCCGGCGCTCACCCGGCGGGTAACGTGGGGATGTCGCCGCCCTGTCCCGTCAGCGCAGCCGGGGTTGGCGAGGGCCACGACATGGGCGTGGGCGTCCCGTAGGGTCGGACGCCGCTGGCCCGGTGCCGGTCCCGCTGGGCCGGCCCCCGTCCGAGGACTCGTCCCAGGAATCCGAGGAGCACGCCATGAACCAACGACGCCGCCTGACCGCCGCACTCGTGTCGGTCTGCGCGCTCATCGCCACCGGATGCTCGTTATCCGGGAGCGACACCGCCGGCGACCGGCCCGCCGCGGCTTCGACGCCCACCGAGACGTCCCCGTCCGAGACAGCCGGATCCGAGGACTCCGAAGCGTCGTCCGAGACACCCACGACCCCGGCCGAGGAAGTCGAGGAAGTCGAGGACGCCGAGGACGCCGAGGACTCGGCGCAACACCCGTCGCTCTCGGACTACTTCGACCAGGTGCCGGACGCCTCACCCGTCCGCCTCGGAAGGGTCCGCGAGGAGACGGCGGCCTACACCTCCTATGACGTGAGCTACGACAGTGACGGACTCCGCATCACCGGTGTGCTCAACGTTCCCACCGGTCCGGGCCCGTTTCCGGCGGTCGTCCTGGCCCATGGGTGGATCGAGCGCGACGTCTACGTCACCGGGCAGGGCATGACCCGCGAGCGCGGCTACCTGGCCGAGCAGGGGTATGTCGCACTGCACGTCGACTACCGTGAACACGCCGAATCGGACGACGACCCCGAGCTGGTGCGCCAGTTGTACCGCGGGTACGCCGTCGACGTACTCGGCGCGGTCTCGGCGCTCCGGGCGTCCGACCTGCCCGTCGACGACGAGCAGATCGCCCTGATGGGGCGCTCCATGGGCGGCAGCGTGGTGCTCCAGGCACTCGTGATGGCGCCCGGGTTCGTCGACGCCGGCATCGTCTACTCCGGACAGTCCTCGCTGGAGTCGGACAACTACCGGCAGTGGGGCGGGCCTTCGGGCGACTACGCCGACGAGTTCGCGAGCCTTCACGGCACACCCGACGAGAACGCGGCGGCCTGGCGGGACATGTCGCCCCGCCCCTACTTCACCCGCGTCACCGAACCGGTCCTGATGATCCACGGCACGCGTGACGAGCAGTGCCCGGCCGAGTGGGCCAGCGCCACGGAGGCCGCGCTCGCTGAGGCGGACGTCGACGTCCAGCTCAACTGGTACCGCGACGAGCGTCACGCCTTCATCCCGCAGTTCGACCAGTCCATGGCGGACAGCGTCGCGTTCCTCCAGCGTCGCCTGACCTGACCGCCTCCGCACAGGTCCAGTCCCCCCGCGCC
>NZ_SMKI01000213.1 GCF_004348415.1 Streptomyces hainanensis | reverse complement strand
GGGCGGTGGGAGACGGGGACACGGGATCTCCTCCTCGGACACGGGTGGGGGCGGACCGCCGGCCGGTGCGGCCGCCGGGCGCCCGGTGCGAGTGGACGCCGCGGCCGGGGCCTCAGCGGTCCCTGAGCATCAAGGCGGCACGTTTCTCCGGGAGCACGACCTCGTCGGCCTTCCGGAATCCGGCGGCGCGGAACGCCGCGAGCGAGGCCACGTTGCGCACGTCGGGCTCGGCGACCACGCGCTGGCAGCGCGGCCGGTGGCGGAGCACGAGCTCGGCGACGGCGCGCAGCAGGGCGGCGCCGACGCCTCGGCCGCGGTCCTCCGCGTTGCCGATGAGCACGTGGAGACCGGTGTCGTGCAGACGGGACGGGTAGTGGCGGGCGAGCGGATCGAGATCGGCCCGGTAGATCTCCCAGTAGCTCATGGGCAGCCCGTCGAGCATGCCGAGGCAGGGCATGCTCCGGCCGTCCCCGATGAGCTGCCGCTCCAGGTGGGCGGCGGTGCGCTCGGGCGGCCCCGCCAGCAACCAGAAGGCGTCGACCACCGGGTCGTTCATCCAGGTGGTGACCAGCGACAGGTCCCGGGCCGGCAGCACGGGCACCAACTGAAGCACCCCGGCGGCGGTGTTGATGGGCCCCCAGTCGGCGACCCCGTCCAGTGGGTCGGCCGCGCCGGGGGCCCGGTCGGCGCCGACCGGACCGTACGGGGCGAACGCACCGGTGAGGTCGGGCGGCAGCGGCAGGTCCGCCGTGTCCTCACAGTCGGCCTCGGTATCCGCTCCGGTATCCGCCTCGGCGTCGGGCATGGCGTGCTCCTTCAGGCGGTGGCCAACGGGTTGGGGACCGTGACGTAGACGGACTGGCCGTCCACCGGGCCGACGAGTTCGTCGAGGCCGTGCAGGCGGGTCAGCATGTTGGCCTTGCAGCGCAGGGTGGCCGACTCCAGCAGGTGGGCGACCAAGGGCGAGACGGGGCCGCCGGACGCCGCCCCGGCCTCTTCGGTGAGGAAGCGGCGGAACGCGGCGAGCAGCAACCCCTCGTCGGCGAGCCCCTGGGCCCCGAACCCGCCGATGAGGCCGAGGACGTTGTTGATGCCCAGGTAGTAGGCGAAGCGTTCGTCGGCCACCTCGTCGGCCACGAAGGTGTCGGACCGCTGGCCGATGCCCGGCAGCCGCCGGTCCAGGGCCTCGCGGTGGGAGGCGCGGAAGTAGTACCCCTGGTTGTCGCGGAACCGGCCGCCGGCCGGCCAGCCCTCGGCGTCGAGCAGCACCAGCGTGTTCTGCTGGTGGGCCTCGAGCGCGACGCCGGCCCACGCGTCCAGCCAGAGCAACGGCCGCACCACGGCCCGCAGGTAGCGCAGCAGCCACTCGGCGGACACCGCCGGGGTGCCGCGCCCGGTGCGCTCGGCGATGGCGCGGACCACGTCGGCCAGGCGGGAGCGCAGCTCGGCCTCGGGCCGACCGGGCCAGGGCCGGAGGCCGGTGAGCGCGGCCAGGCACAGGGCGTCGTCGCGCGGGCCGAACGGGTTGTGGCGCAGCACGGTGTCCAGACCGGGCACCGGCCGGCCCTGGGCGTCGTCGACGGCGAGCCAGGCCGGGTCGCGCACGATGTCGAAGCCGGGCCCGGCCGGGAAGGCGGCGCGCCACTGCGCGCCGAGACCACTGGACAGCAGCCGGTGCACCTCGACGCCTCGGTGCAGCTCCTTGCGCAGGTTCTCCCGGCGGGAGTTGGTGATGCGCAGGGCGAGCGAGAGCTTGAGCATGGCCGGCGCGCCGGGGCGGTGCACGGTGCGCACCGAGGACGTGGGGTACCACGGCTCGCCGTGCTCGCCCAGGTCGTGGAGGAGCCCGGCGCCCAACAGCGCGGCCACCGGGGGGCGGTGCACCAGGTCACGGGCCTGCCAGGGGTGGAGCGGCAGCGGCACGGTGTTCGGCGGCAGCGTGAGGCCGGAACCGGCCAGCCTGGCAGCCAGGGCCTCGGCCGGCACCGTCTCGCCACGCTCCGTCCACGCGGAGTCGGCGGCGAGCACCGAGCGGTCGACCGCCATCCAGTGCAGCGGGAACGAGCCGCGCAGTTCGGGCGAGGCGCGACGGGACTCGTGGCCGGCCAGGCCCTCCCGGCTCTTGGGCGTGGGGTGCAGCGGGTGGCCGAGGAGCAGCGACTGCTCGGCGTCGAGGAAGGCGTGGCCGTGCCCGGAGGGCCCGGGGGCCAGGCGGCGGGCGGCCAGGAAGCCGGCGGTCCGCCGCACCGAGTCGGCGACCCGGCCCACCATCGCGGTGCCCTCCGCGCCGGCCTGCGCGGCGCCGCCGCGGTGGGCGGCCTCGCGGCCGAGCAGCGCGGCCAGCGTGACCGCGTCCACCGGGGCGGCGGTGGGAGGCGCGCCCTCGATCCGCACCGGGCCGAAGCGGTGCCAGCCGGTGGCCGACCAGTACCTGAGGCGGACGCGCAGCGCCACGCCCGAGGAGGCGAGCGGGAGGAGCAGTGTGCCGCCGGCCGGCCGGACGGCCCCGGTCTCCCGGACCCAGCAGCGCAACAGGCTCTCCACGGTGGCCGCGTCGGCGGCGGCCTCGGCCAGCGGGTGCTCCAGCGGATCGGGGACCTCCCGCGGCGTCGCGGCGTCCTGCTCGGTCGACTGGGACCGATCCCCTCTCGGCTGCCGGGGAATGGAGGGCTCCATGAGCCGGGCGGGACGGCGGCGGACCGGCTGGCGCTCGCGGCCCGGGCTGCGGTCGGGACGGGGGCGTCCGTTCATCTCTCACCTGTCTGTCATGCTGCTGTGCTGCTCCATCCGTAGTAACGACCGCGTCCACGGGGGAACACGGCCTGTGGCAAGATCCTTTGGGGCGACCCGTCGCGCGTGCGCCGTCGGCGGCGCGTTCGCGCCCCGGTCGGGAACCGGGGACCCGGCTACCACCGTCCACTTGGGCACCGGCATAGTGGGGGAGTCCTCCGTGCCGGCGGGGTGCCGGGCAGGCGCAAGCGCTCCGCGCACCACCGAGCAGGACCATGAGACACCTCAGGGGGAGTTCACCCATGTCATCGATACGCAGGCGGCCCTCGCGTCGCCGCGCCGCGCTGGCCGCCACGGCGATGGCCGCCTGTCTCGCGCTCACGGTCACCGCGTGTGGCGGCGACGAGGAGACGAACGACGACGCGCAGGCGCCTGGCGACAGTTCCACGGAGGACCCGGGTTCCGGCCGTGAGCTCCAGGACGTCCTCGACAACCTCCCCTTCGACTTCGACGTCGACGCCTGGTTGGACGGCGGCTGGGAGAACTGGGACCAGGAGACCTGGCTGAGCGAGATCGGCGACTTCGTCAACCCGATCATCGAGGGCCTCTGGGACACCGATCGCATGGGGCAGGCGGAGGACCCCGAGCAGTCGATCGACGAGGACCAGATCCAGGAGGACCCGGACGCGCCGCAGGCCGACGACCCGATGGCCGACCGGGGCATCACCGACCCCGAGCCCGCCCCCGTCGAGGCCGTCCAGGTGGACACGCCGTACACGGACAACGGCGCCCCCATCGGCAAGGTGTTCTTCGACAGCCCCGAGGGCCCGATGGTCTGCTCCGGCACCGTCGTCAGGGACCCGAACAACCCCGGCCAGTCCAACCTGGTGGCCACCGCCGGCCACTGCGTGCACGCGGGCACCGGCGGCGGCTGGTACCGGAACATCAGCTTCGTGCCGGCCTACAACAACAACGGCCTGAGCGCGGCCGAGGCCAACAACCCGGCCAACGTGGGCGAGGTCGCGCCGTACGGCGTCTTCTGGGCCACCTACGTGTCGACCACGCAGTACTGGCTCGACAACGGCACCACCACCGGCGGCGAGGGCGCGCACGGTGACTTCGCGGTGCTGTCCGTCGAGCCGGAGGACGGCAGCGGGCTCTCCCTGGAGGAGACGGTCGGCGCGGCCGTCGACGTCAACTTCGACGCCCCGGCGGTCTCCGGGCTCGGCCCCGTCTCGCTGTACGGCTTCCCGGCGGCCGCCCCCTACGACGGCGCCCTGATGTACCGCTGCGACGGCACGCCCGGTCGCCTGGCGATCGACTCGACCATGCCGGTGCTCTACTGGGTCGGCTGCACCATGACCGGCGGCTCGTCCGGCGGCCCCTGGCTGCGGACCGGCGACGACGGTGAGGCCGAGCTGATCTCGGTCAACTCCATCGGCCCGTTCGAGAGCACCTGGCTCGCGGGCCCCCGGCTGGACGTCGAGGCGCAGGACGTCCTCGAGTACGTGAGCCAGCAGGCCGGCTGACCCCGGCGCACGACGACGGAGGGGCCGGTGTCCGCGAGTGCGGACACCGGCCCCTCGTCTCGTTCGTGCCGCCTCGCCTCGCCGCGGCGCGGTGCGTCAGCGGGCGCTGGCGACGGCGTTCGGGCTGCGCTCGGTGCGGCTGCCGGGCACCGGCTCCGACGGGTCGTCGCCCAGCCGGACGACGTGGTTGGCGCCGTCGACGTGGACCACGGTGGGTCGCAGCCGGCGGGCCTCGGCATCGTCCACCTGTGCGTAGCTGATGATGATGACGAGGTCGCCTGGCTTGACGAGATGGGCGGCCGCGCCGTTGATCCCGATGACGCCGGTGCCCCTGGCGCCCTCGATCACATAGGTCTCGAGGCGGTTGCCGTTGTCGATGTCGACGATGTGGACCAGCTCGCCCGGCAACAGGTCGGCCGCGTCCATCAGGTCGGCGTCTATGGTGACGGAACCGACGTAGTGCAGGTCAGCCTCGGTGACGGTGGCGCGGTGGATCTTCGACTTGAACATGGTTCGCAGCATCGAGTACTCCTGACTAGGCTCCCTGCCTGCGTTCTTGCAGGTCAAGGGCACTGTGTCCACTCTACAACGAGCCATCGCCCCGGCCGCGGGCCGCCCCGGTCATCTGGTGTAGACCTCGGCCCGGTCCACGCTCACGAACGAGGCCGAGGACCCGGCGTCGTGCTCGCCCGTGACGCGGATCCGCAGCGTGTGGCGGCCGTCCGCCAGCCAGGGGCTGAGGTACTGGAGCGTCTCGCCGGTGCGGATCGGGCCGTGGAAGTCGACGCGTTGTTCCGGGCCGCCGTCGATGCTGAGGGCGGCGATGCCGTTGCCGGTGTCCCGGACGGACAGCAGGGCGATCCGGTTTCCGGTGAAGGTGAAGGTGGCCGTGTTGCCGGCCCGGTCGCTCCAGTGGTCGTCGCTCCAGAAGCACTGGGCGGCGCAGCCGGTCCCCGAGTTCCAGGTGCCGGTGTACGCGACGCCGCCGGGCCCGTTGGAGCGACCGTCGTCGTTGATCCAGTAGTTGCCGGAACCCGGGTCGCCCGAGGGCAGTTCCTGTGTCGCGCCGAGGGCGAGCGGGCGGCCGAGGTTCGGGCTGCCGTCGGCGTTCCAGGTGATCCGTTGGGCCCGGGTGGTGCGGTTGGTGTAGGTGACGGTGCTGGTCGTCTTCGCGTGGTAGACGATCCAGTCCTCGGTGCCGTCGGGCGAGCGGAAGAAGGCGTGGTGGCCGGGGCCGAAGACACCGCGGTCGTCGGCACGGGCGAACACCGTGCCCGGGTGCTGGGTCCAGTTCCCCGGCACCAGGGGGTCGGCGCCGTTCGGCAGGGACAGCATCCGGATCTGGTAGTCGGGCTTGCCGGTGTCGCAGGCGGAGTACGTCAGCCAGGTGCGGCCGTTGCGGTTCAGGAACTCCGGCCCCTCGCGGACCTCGGGGCAGCCGCCGGCGGCGTCGAGGGCGACCGCGTCGCCGGCGACGGTGTAGGGGTTGGTCAGCGGCGCGATGTTGAGGCCGTTGTGCTGGTACTGGTTGATGCCGGCGTAGGCGAGGTAGAGGCGGCCGTTGTGCTCGAACACGCTGGGGTCGATGGCGTAGGTGTCCCGGTGGTTGGGCGGTTCGAGCTTGGCCTTGAAGTGGTAGGGGCCCGCCGGGTCGTCGCCCGCCGACTCCAGGACGTACAGCCGGTGGTGGTCGTCGACCCCGTCGTCGGCGGTGTAGTAGAGGTACCAGCGGTCTCCGAACCGGTGGAACTCCGGTGCCCAGATGTTCCGGTTGCGCGAGGGGTCGGAGTCCGTCCACACGGTCACCGGGTCGGCGGCCAGCAGCGTGCTCAGCGAGGGGGAGCGCCACATCCGGATGCTGTTGCCCTGCGTGGTGGTGAGGTGGTAGTTGCCGCGCCAGTAGGTCAGGAAGGGATCCGGTCCCGGGTTGAGCGGGTTGCGGAAACCGGTGCTGGGGGCGGCTGACGCCTCGGTCGCCGTGGCGTGTGGCGAGGCGGTGATCCAGCCGAGCAGGAGGCCCAGGAGGGCGGCGAACAGCGCCGCGCGACGGGCCGTGCCGAGGCCAACGCGCATGGGGACGCCTCCTTTACATCGATGTAAGGTCCCGGCGCGAAGGTAGGAAAGGGCCATGGGTGTGTCAACCGGTCCGGACCGTCCGACGAAGGAGGGCCGCGCCCCCACCGGCCTGACGGCACGGGGGGCGCGGCCCTCCTTCGGTCGATCAGCTCCTGGCGACCGGCACGTACGGAGCGAGCATCGCGGCCAGCTCCTCGTGCACCTGGGCCTTGAGCAGGGTGCCGTCGCCGGTGTGCTCCTCGGCGAGCACCTCGCCCTCCGCGTGCACCCGGGACACCAACGCGCCCTGGGTGTAGGGCACCAGCGCCTCCAGCTCGACGGCCGGCCGCGGCAGCTCGGCGTCGATCGCGGCCAGCAGCTCGGCCATGCCCTGGCCGGTCTGCGCCGAGACCGCGATCGCCCGCCGCTCGTCGCGGAGCAGCCGCTGGAGCACCAACTCGTCGGCCACGTCCGCCTTGTTGATGACGACGATCTCCGGAATGTCCCGGGCGCCGACCTCACCGATCACCTCGCGGACCGCGGCCAGCTGCTCCTCGGGCACCGGGTGCGAGCCGTCGACCACGTGGAGGACGAGATCGGCGTCGCCGACCTCCTCCATGGTGGAGCGGAACGCCTCCACCAGGTCGTGCGGCAGATGGCGCACGAAACCGACGGTGTCGGCCAGCGTGTAGGCGCGGCCACTCGGCGTCTCGGCGCGGCGCACGGTGGGGTCGAGGGTGGCGAACAGCGCGTTCTCCACCAGCACCCCGGCGCCGGTGAGGCGGTTGAGCAGCGAGGACTTGCCGGCGTTGGTGTAGCCGGCGATGGCGACCGAGGGCACCTTGTTGCGACGGCGCTCCTGCCGCTTGACGTCGCGGCCGGTCTTCATCTCCGCGATCTCCCGGCGCATCTTGGCCATCTTCTCGCGGATCCGCCGACGGTCGGTCTCGATCTTGGTCTCACCGGGACCACGGGTGGCCATGCCGCCGCCACCACTGGAGCCGCCGCCGCCCATCTGCCGGGAGAGCGACTGGCCCCAGCCGCGCAGCCGCGGCAGCATGTACTGCATCTGGGCCAGGGAGACCTGCGCCTTGCCCTCGCGGGACTTGGCGTGCTGGGCGAAGATGTCGAGGATCAGGGCGGTGCGGTCCACCACCTTGACCTTGACGACGTCCTCGAGGTGGATCAGCTGACCCGGGCTCAGCTCACCGTCGCACACGACGGTGTCGGCGCCGGTCTCGAGAACCAGGTCGCGGAGCTCCTTGGCCTTGCCCGAGCCGATGTAGGTGGCCGGATCCGGCTTGTCACGGCGCTGGATCACGCCGTCGAGCACCAGTGCGCCCGCGGTCTCGGCGAGGGCGGCCAGCTCGGCGAGGGAGTTGTCCGCGTCGCGGGCCGTGCCCGAGGTCCAGACGCCGACCAGCACCACGCGCTCGAGGCGCAGCTGCCGGTACTCGACCTCGGTGACGTCCTCGAGCTCGGTCGAGAGGCCGACGACGCGGCGGAGCGCGGCGCGCTCTTCGCGGTCGAACTGCTCACCGTCCCGCTCCTCGTCGATACCGCTCCAGGCGACGTCCTCGTTCATCAGGGCGTCGGCCCGGCGGCCGGCGGCGCGGCGCTGGTGGTCCTGAGGAACCTGAGGAAGAGAGGAGAAGGTCAATTCGATCCTTAGGGTCGACTGCGATGGTCGGGTGCGACGCGACGACGGAGCCATGCTTTCCACACCGCGCCGGAACACTGTCCGGGGAACGCCTGGGCGAACCGGAGAATTCCCCCGGGCGGAACCATAGTGGCACGCGGGCGTCGCCCCGTCACCCGGGTTTGGCGGCGTCAGGGTCGGGTCCGCACCGCGCGGCTCACGTCGTAGACGCCGGGCACCCGGCGCATCGCCCGCATCAGGCCGGGTAGCCCGGAGGCGTCGGGCAGTCGCAGCGTGTAGGTGTGTCTGACCCGCTGCTGGCGTGGCGGCTCCACCTCGGCGTGCTCCACGGCGACGCCCTGTGCCGCGATGACCTCGGTGAGGTCCGCGAGCAGCTCGGCGCGGCCCAGGGCCTCGGCGCGCAGCGTGACCCGGCCGGCCACGGCCCCGGAGCGCCAGGACACGGGCAGCGGGTGCCGGCCGGCCCCGACCATCCGGATCGCGGAGGGACAGCTCTCCCGGTGCACGGTGACGGCACCGCCACGCACCGTGAAGCCGAGCGCGCGGTCCGGCGGCACCGGGGTGCAGCAGCGGGCGAGCCGCACGGACGCGCCGGGCGCGTCGGGGACCACGGCGCCGAGGGCCTCGCCAGAGGCGGCGGGGTCCGGCGCCCGGCCGCGGGTCCGCGGCAGGGCCGGCGGCGCGGGGCGCTCGGGCTCGCCCTCCGCCTCCGGGGTCCGCTCGTCGAGCCAGCGGCGGATGGCGATCCGGGCGGCGGGGGTGGTGGCGTGGTCGAGCCAGTCGGGGGAAGGACCCGAGCTGCCGTCCGGCGCGAGCAGCAGCCGGAGCGTGTCGCCGTCGCGTAGCACGGTGCGCAGCGGGGCGAGCCGGCCGTTGACGCGGGCGCCGAGGCAGGTGTGCGCGGCCTGGCCGTGCCGGGCGTACGCGGCGTCCACGCAGGTGGCGCCGAGCGGTAGGTGGAGCGTGCCCTCGTCGGCGCGCTCGGCGAAGACGGTGATCTCCCGGTCGCTGGCGAGTTCGTCGCGCAGCGAGCTCCAGAAGGTGTCGGGGTCCGGCTCCTGCCGCTGCCACTCGAGCAGCCGGGAGAGCCATCCCGGCCTGGTCGGGTCGACACGCTCGGCGTCGTCCGCGGTGGGCTCGCCGTCCGCGGAGCGGTGCGGGTCGCCGAGGGCGACGACGCCGGTCTCGGCGACGCGGTGCATCCGGTGGGTGCGCACCAGCACCTCGGCGAGCCGGCCCGCCTCGTCGAGGAAGGCGGTGTGCAGCGACTGGTAGAGGTTGAACTTGGGCGCCGCGACGAAGTCCTTGAACTCGGAGACCACCGGGGTGAAGCAGGTGTGCAGCTCGCCGAGCACGGCGTAGCAGTCGGCGTCCTCTCCGACGAGGATCAGCAGCCGGCCGTAGTCGCAGGGGTCGAGCTGCCCGCGTTTGCGGCGGGCCCGGTGCACCGAGAGCACGTGCCGCGGCCGGATGTGCACCTCGGCACCGATGCCGGCCTCGCGCAGCACCTCGCGGACGGCGTCGGCGACGGCGGCCAGCGGGTCGGGGCGCTCGGCGTGCTCGCGGATCAGTTCCTGTGCCCGGCTGTGGTCCTCGGGGTGGAGGACCGCGAAGACCAGGTCCTCCAGCTCGGTCTTGAGCGTCTGCACGCCGAGCCGCTCGGCGAGCGGGATCAACACGTCGCGGGTGACGCGGGCGATGCGGGCCTGCTTCTCGGGGCGCATCACGCCGAGGGTGCGCATGTTGTGCAGTCGGTCGGCGAGCTTGATGGACATGACGCGCACGTCGCTGCCGGTGGCGACCAGCATCTTGCGGAAGGTCTCGGGCTCGGCCGCGGCGCCGTAGTCGACCTTCTCCAGCTTGGTGACGCCGTCCACCAGGTGGCGCACCTCGTCGCCGAAGGCGGTGCCGACCTGGTCGAGCGTCACCTCGGTGTCCTCGACGGTGTCGTGGAGCAGGGAGGCGGTCAACGTCGTGGTCTCGGCGCCGAGTTCGGCGAGGATCAGGGTGACGGCCAGCGGGTGGGTGATGTAGGGCTCGCCGCTCTTGCGGGTCTGCCCGCGGTGGGCGGACTCGGCCAGCAGATAGGCACGGCGCAGGATGTCGAGCTCGGCGCCGGGATGATGGCGTCGGTGCGCCTGGGCGACGTGTTCGAGTGCGTCGGGCAGCCGGTTGCCGACGGCCGTGCCGAAGATGGCGGCGCGGCCGAGCTGACGCAACCTCAGCACGTCCCGGCGGTGCCCCCGCCGGCCACTGGGTGCTGTCGCCTCTGCGCTCATGGGGTGGCACCTCCCGCGGTCTCCAGACCGGACCGCGGCCCATTCCCCGTGATCCCCGTGACCCGTGATCCCGCTGCGGCGCCGGTGCTTGATGCTACCGAGCCCAGCACGTCGCCCCGACCACTGGCCGCCCCTAACGTGGCGGATCACCCAGCCGAGTGACTTATGTCCATGGAAAGCTGTCCGAAAGCGAGGGTCGGCCAGGCCGGGATTCGTCCGGCGCACGACGGGCGCACATCGGCGCACGTCAGCGCACGTGAGCGGACGTGAGCGGGAGGTCGTGGGGCGGCGGACGGCGGCGCCGTCAGCCGAGCAGGGCCGGGTCGAGGGTGCCCTCGGCCACCAGGACGGCGGGGCCGGTGAGCGTCACGGTGCCGTCCGGTGCCTCGGTCACGACGAGCCGGCCGCCCGGCACGTCCACCGTGTAGGTGGCGGTCTCGCCGTCGCGCGCGGGGTCGAGGCCGTCGCGCCGGGCGGCGGCGACCGCCACGGCGCAGGCGCCGGTGCCGCAGGAGCGGGTCTCGCCCGAGCCGCGCTCGTGGACCCGGAGCGCGACGTGGCGCGGACCCCGGTCCACCGCGAACTCGACGTTGACGCCCGCCGGGAAGGCGGTGGCCGGTGTGACGGCCGGCGGATCGAACAGCCGCCCGGCGTCGGTCAGTTGGTCGACGAAGGCCACCGCGTGCGGGTTGCCCATGTCCACGTGGAGCGCGGGCCAGCCGCGCTCCCCCACGGTGACGGTGGCGCTGGCCCGCGGGCCGGCCGGCAACCGCGCGGCGCCCATGTCGACGACGACGTCGCCGTTCGCCGCGAAGCCGACCCGGCGCACGCCGGCCCGGGTGGCGACGGGCAGCCCCTCCCCCGCGCCGCCGTCCTTGACGAGCCCGGCCTGCCGCAGGTAGTGCGCGAAGACCCGGACGCCGTTGCCGCACATCTCGGCGATGCTGCCGTCCGCGTTGCGGTAGTCCATGAACCACTCGGCCTCGCCGGCCAGGGCGCGGGCCGCCGGGTCGGCGGCGGCGCGCACGACACGCAGTACCCCGTCCGCACCAACGCCGGCGCGCCGGTCGCAGATCCGGGCCACCGCGGCCGCCGAGAGGTCGAGCCGCCCGTCGGGGTCGGGGATGATCACGAAGTCGTTCTCGGTGCCGTGGCCCTTGAGGAACGGCACGGGCTGCGCGGTGGTGCTCACCCGCCCGATCGTAGTCGGGATCAGCGCAGCCCGGACACGCGCCAGACGGCGAGCAGGACGAGGACGCCGAGGCCGAGACCGTAGAGCGCCAGCACCCGCCAGTCGGGGCGACGACCCGAGCCCGGCGACGGCAGCCCGGGCCAGGTGAAGCCGGCCCGGACAGCGGCCATCATGCCCCAGCCGGCGGCGCTGCAGCCGATGAGCAGGCCGAGCATCGCGACGACGGCGCCGGCACCGTCGAAGGCGAAGGCCAGCGGGAAGGCGAACATCAGGGCGCCGAGCAGGCTCAGCAGCACGATCGGCGCGAACAGCACCAGCTTCAGCCGGCGCGGCGGGCGCAGCTCGGCGTAGGACTCGCCGCCGGCCGCCGGGTCGGCCTCGGGGTAGTCGACCGGGTCGCCGCCCGCGGCCTCCGGATCGGCGACCTCGTCACCGTCCGTCAGCGACGTGATCGGCGGCTCGGCGCCGGCGTCGAGGTCGAGATCGGGGTCCGCCGCGAGCTCGTCGCCCGGGCGCTGCCGGGGGATGCCGTCGGTCGTTCCGTTGCTTTCGCGAGGGCTGGCCTCCATCGCCACGCGCCCTCCCTACTTCTCTCCAACGGATCACGGCCATTGCGACATTGCTCGATGATGGCACGCTGAATGGCCGCTCCCGTCCGCTTGGAGCGTCCCGATGCCATCACGTGATCAGGATGTGACCGTCCGTTCGAGCAGCTCCCACGCGTGCTCCACGAGCCTCGCGCGCCCCTCCCGGGAGCCGTCGAGCCAGCGCACGCGGGGGTCGCGGCGGAACCAGCTCTCCTGGCGGCGGGCGAAGCGCCGGGTGGCGCGAACCGTCTCCGCCCGCGCCTCCGCCTCGTCGCACTCGCCGGCCAGCGCGGCGAGCACCTGGCCGTAGCCGAGGGCGCGGGAGGCGGTGCGCCCGGTCCGCAGCCCGACGCGTTCCAGGGCCCTGACCTCGTCGACGAGGCCGGCGCGCCACATCAGGTCCACCCGGTCGGCGATCCGCTCGTCCAGCTCGGGACGCTCCACGGCGACGCCGAGCTGGAGGGTGGGGTAGGCGCCGGGGTCCACGCCGGGGCCCGGCAGCTGGGCCGTGAAGAGCCGCCCGGTGATCTCGATGACCTCCAGGGCGCGGACGATCCGGCGACCGTTGCTCGGCAGGATGGCCTCGGCGGCCCGGGGGTCGGCGACGGCCAGCCTGGCGTGCAGGGGGCCGCTGCCGACGGCCGCCAGCTCCTCCTCGAGGCGGGCCCTGACCACGGGTTCGGTGCCGGGGAACTCCAGGGTGTCGACGGCGCCGCGCACGTAGAGCCCGGAGCCGCCGACCAGCACGGGGGTGCGCCCGGCCGCGAGCAGCCGGTCGATCGTCGCCCTGGCCATCCGCTGGTACTCGGCCACGCTGGCGGCCACGGTGACGTCCCAGACGTCGAGCAGGTGGTGCGGGACGCCCCGCCGCTCCGCCACGGTGAGCTTGGCCGTGCCGATGTCCATGCCCCGGTACAGCTGCATCGAGTCGGCGTTGACGACCTCGCCGCCCAGGCGCTCGGCGAGGGCGACGCCGAGGTCGGACTTGCCGGCCGCGGTGGGCCCGACGACGGCGATGACGCGGGGGGCGGGGG
>NZ_SMKI01000212.1 GCF_004348415.1 Streptomyces hainanensis | reverse complement strand
ACTAGAAATGTTTATAAAAGACAGGGTGTGTACTGGGTGCCGGTGGGGCGGGGGCCGTCGGTCGCTTCGGTGAAGCGGGTGACCCCGGCGTTGCCGAGCGCGTCGTCGGCGCCGTTGGCCGGCGCGAGCCCGCCGAGTCTGGTCTCGGCCGGGGTGGGGATGTCGGCGGCTTTGATGCCGCCTGGCGTGTTGAGGTCGCTGGTCCTGATGGTGTTGGGGGTGGCCAGGTCGTTGGTGGCCGAGAGGTTGACGGGGCGGGCTTCGATGGAGCTGATCTTGATCGGGGCGACGCCGTTCATGTTCAGCGTGATGTCCCCCAGCGAGGCCGTCTCGGCGCCGGTCGCTCGGACGGTGGGTGGGGTGGCGGTCACCGGCGGTGGGGTGACGGCGTGCGCGGGGGGCGCCACCGTCACGTCCAGGTGCGGCACCTGGGCGCCGGGCGCCACCGTCGGCGCGTCGTTGAGCGAGTGTTGCAGCCCCTCGCCGAGGTTGATCGAGAAGGAGTTGGTGTTGCCGAGGTTGACATCCAGCTGGCTCGGGTTGGGCGCGGCGATCGAGACGCCGTCGGGCATCGCGCCGGCGTTGAGGCCGACGTTGTCCAGCTGCGCGGCGGTCGGCGGGGCGATGTTGAGGTTGTCGGCCAGCGCCGGCATCGAGGTGTTCAGCCCCTGGAGCGAGGGCATCTCGACGGAGCCCAGGTCCATCATCGGGCCCCTGGCGCCGCCCAGGGAGACGTCCGGCATGCTCAGCGACATGCCCTGGTCGGCGAAGTTCAGCCGGAGCGAGGGCATGGAGGGCAGGTTGAGGTCGAGCGCGAGCCCGTCGCCGTCGAGCCGGGGCGCCGTCGTCGGCAGGTTGCCCAGGCCCTGACCACCAACACCCGCGTCGGCGATCCCGGCCGGGTTGAGGTTGGCTGTCGGGATGGTGATGCCGTTGGGCCCGACCACGCTCATGTCGCCGAGCTGCGGCATGTTGGCGATGGAGATGGCCGGCATCCGACCATCGGCGGTGGCCGGCGTGATGGTCACACCGTTTTGGCCGTAGGTCACCTTGATCGGGGTGAACGCGTCCATGTTGATGGTCAGCGTCAGGTCACCCGACCTGGTCACACTGCCGAAGCCGTCCGGCAGCGGGACCGCGACGGCCACCGTCTGCCCGCCGGAGCCCGGCACGTGGACCACGACGGTGGGCGGCGGCGCCCCGGCCAGACCGCCGATGTTGATCGCCGGCATGTCGAAGACGTTCGCCCCCAGCCCCGGGCCGCTCATCCCCGAGATCCCGACATCCAGGCCGCGGCCGGCGAAATGCAGCGAGATGGGCTGCACGGGCGGCAGATCGGGCATCGAGAAGTTGCCGCCACCGACGACGCCCTGACCGATCCTGCCACTGTCGGCCAGGTTGATCACATGCGCGATACCGGAAAACCCCTGGGAACCGGCGAACCCACCCGGCTGGTACTTGACCATCTTGCTGGCATCGATGATCGGCAGGCCATCGGAACCGAAGCCCCTGATCGCACGGATATCGATGACGTTACCGCCCTGCACGAACGCGCCAGTCCTGAACTGGTTACCCAGACCACGGTTGACCAACGAGATCTTGAACGCGTTGGCGAGACCAGCGAAAGAGAAGGTACGGCCCAGCTCGGCGGCGTTGACCGGAGCGATGATCGCCAACGGCCCGAAACCCTTGAAATGGGAGACGACATAACCACCGAACCCCGTGGCGTTGTTGAGCCGGAAGAGCGCGGTACTACCGGTCCAACGCGTCAGATTGATCGACGCCCTACCCAGACCACCCAAGCCACCCGTCACCCAGCCAGCCCGCAACACATCCAAGGCGAACCCGGAGAAGTGCCCGATGGCGCCACCCATGTTCATGCCCCCGACAAACAACCAGGCGAGGCCACGACCGAACGCCATCGGCATCCAGAGCATCCCCCGACCCACCAAGTCCGTCAGGAAGATGAACTTCCCCAAGGCATTCATGTTCTTCATCGGGGCGAAGGTCATCTTCCCCCAATTCTTGAACGCGGAACCGATCTTGGTGATGTTGATACCCCGCGTCGTGGGCACCAACACACCAATGATCGACAACACCAACTCCGTAATACTGGCATTGCCATTGGCGAAATCAATCGCGGTCTTGACCAGCAACGCCGCATTAATAGCCAACGCGGCCAACGCGACCGGGCCACCCAGAATAATAGCCGGCAAAATCAGAGCAAGCGCGAAAAACGTCAGAAACTTCCAGAACTCAGCACACTCATCCACAGGCGACGGAATGTCATAAGCAGCGGCATTCAACGCCTCACCAGCCGTCTGAGCAGCGCTCTCCAGCGCCTCCCGAGCCTCCTCCGCCTTACCCTTCTGACTCTCCCGACCCTCCTCATCATCCTCATCAAGACCCTGCCCAGCGGTCAACGCCGCATCCGCGATCCCCTGCTGCTCCACCATGACACCGCGGTAGGTGACCAACGCGTCCTGGACAGCCTGCTGAGCATCGCGATAACCCTCGATGTACTTCCGCAGCCGGTTGTCCATCAGATCACGCAGCGCGTCAGCCGTCTCCCCCTTGAACGACGTGCTGTGTTCACTCATCAAGCTGGTCAGACTGCTGTCGACCTCATCAGCGATATCCAGGAGATCGGCCTGCGAGTCAATCAGCGACTGAAGTTCGTCCGGATCACCCGGCGTCGGGTCCTCACCCAGGTTGATCGCACTCCAGTCCGGTGGGCGGGGCATAACCTGGATCCCTCTCCTTCTTCGCAGCTTCGACCGCCCCGGTGAACTTGGAGGCTGACGTGCGCGGTGCGTGGTGCGTGGTCGGCGCGGACTCGTCGGCACGACCCCGGCGGGATGTTTCCTCGAATTTCTGCGGCGGAATGTTCCCGCAGAAAGAATGTATTAGTTCCGTGTTGTAACAACGCTGCCCATTCCGCGGTGGAGCATTGTCGTGCGAATCCCCATTGCCGCCTACAGGGCGCGCGGCACCGATCTGGTCGAGGCGCTCGCCGTACCGGATCGCCGTGTACTGAACACCCCGATCCGAATGGTGAAAAGCCCGCCACCCAAACTCTCACCGTGCGAACAGATCGCCATTCCCAAAGCATCGAGCGCTAATTCGGCTCCCAGAATGTCCGCGACCTGCCACCCGCGAGCAGGGTGCGCTCGCCGCTGCCCTTGCCGCGGCACGGGGCGATCGCGGCGGCCAGCGGGGCGCGGGGTCCGGCCTCGATCAGGGTGAGCAGACGCTACTGGGGGAAGGCGGCGCGTTCGCCGGCCGATCCGGGGTGGCCGTAGGAGCCCGCGGGGAGGGGGTGTCGGGCATGTCGAGGGTGGTGCCGTCGAAGGAGACCAGCCGCAGGCTGCCGAGGTGGGCGCCGACGGTCAGCAGGTCGGCGACCGGCACCGCGGTGCGGTGGAAGACCTCGCGCAGCACCTGCGGGCCCAGCCGCTTGCGGGCCTGGGTAATCGCGCTGGCGGTGGGCGCGGGGTGCCCGCCGCCGCAGCGGGCCTGTCTGCCGTGCTCGGCCACCACCTCGCCGATCACGTCGCGCGGGATATCGGCGGCCAGAACCCCGACGGAAACCAGATCCCGCAACTTCCGTTCCCGTAAAGCATCCTGATCCATGCTCGGCACAGTAGCCAGCACAACGGGCGGACAGCGTGAACCCACCCCAACAAAAAGATTAATTGACTTAGGCTACGTGGTATTGCTGGAACCCTGGGCCTGTCCTTTCAACGACGACAGGACGCGTGTTGTTCACCTTGATGAGGGCTGCGACTTCCTTGGGTTCAATATCAGGCGCTATCACGGCAAGTTGCTGACCAAGCCGAGCAAAGCAGCCTTGCGGGGGATCCGGAAACGACTCACCGACGAGGTGTCGGCCCTGCGCGCAGCCAACACCGAAGCGGTGGTCGCCGGGCTTAACCCAATCACCAAGGGCACGACGGTGATGCCGTGCGTCCGGACCGCCGCCGGCTGGAGATACGCGCCGGTTTCCTCGCTCGCCGGATGGTCGCCGGCAGGGTGGACGTTCGGCTCGTCGTGGGTTCCGAGTCGATCGGACGAGCGCTCATGGCCTCCGGTGTCCCGGAAAGCGCCATCAGCATGGTGATCAACGGGATGGACGCGGGCAGGTTCCGGTCGCTTGTGGCACGTGCCGGGGCGGCCGGGCTGTTCCGGCGGGTCCGTGAACGCAATGGGATCGCCCTCGGGCAGAGCATGGTTCTGGTGCCGGGCAGACGCGTACCGGGCAGGGGACACGAAGACGTGATCTGGGCGGCCGACGTGCTGGCTCGCCGCGGCCGACTGCGCAACTCGTGCGTCGCCATCACCGGGTCCGGCCTGGTCGACGCCCGGTGGCCCGGCTATCAGGACCATCTCGCCAGGCTCATCCGGGAGGCCGGGCTGCGGGACCGCGTGCACCTGCTCGGCCCGCTCAACCGATCGGAGATCGCCGCCTGTTACGGGGGCTGCGACCTGGTCGTCCGTCCGCCCCGGGTGCCGGGGCCGCTGGGGTACAGCCTGATCGAGGCCATGCTCGCCGGCGCGCCCGTCGTCACCACGGCGGCGGGCGCGGCGCGGGAGATCATCGACCACGGCCGAAACGGTCTCCTCGTCCCGCCAGGCCGGCCGCCGGCGCTCGCCGAAGCCATCGAGACGGCGCTGACGGACCGCGAGCTCCACACCCGGCTCGCGATCGGCGGCCGCGTGACCGCCGGCCGGCTCTCCCAGGACGCGATGCTCGACGGCTACGAGGCGGCACTCACCCGCGCCACGCCGGCGCGCGCCGGTATCCGGAGGCCCGGCGCGCGATGACGCCCGCTCCCGACCTCCACCTCGACGCCCTGACCGTCTTCCAACGCGAACGTATCTCCTGCGCCCTGTGCGGTCACTTCCTCGCCGACGCTCCCGCCACCCGCACCATCGGCCTCCCGCAGGTGTCGGCCTGCGCTCCCGTCTGTCCGGTCAGGCCGGCCAGACCTCAGGACCACGCTGGCGACCACGCCACAGCCCGTTCACCTCCGCCTGGTTCGACGAGGCTCGCGCCGCCCTACGCCCAAGCCCGCCAATCCGGCCGCTGGCAGATCCAGGCCGTCCGGCTGACGGCGGAGACACCATCCGTTCAAGCCGCAGCGCCCCCAGCCGCCGAGCCGGCACCGGAACGCACCGAGCCCGGGACGGCGATAGGGGAAGGCGGCCGATCATCTCGAACCGCAGTTGCCCACCGTCCCGTCTCGACTGTCGCGGGCAGGCTCAAGCACCTCTCGGAGGCTCAGACGCTCGCCCTGGTTCGGTGACCCACGTCACATCCGGCTCCTGTCAGCAATCGGGGCGCCATCTCGTTCAAGGTGCACGCCAACGAGAGAGGAGCGACGTCATGAAGCACCGCATCGTGGTCCTCGGCGCTGGATACGCCGGGGCCTTCGCCGCCGGCAACCTGGCTCGCCGGCTTTCCCCCACCGACACCGAGATCACCGTCGTCAACGCCGTGCCCGACTTCGTCGAGCGGATGCGGCTCCACCAGCTCGCGATCGGCCAGGACCTCGCGTCCCGCAGGCTCGCCGACGTGTTCGCGGGCACCGGGATACGGCTGCGCCTGGCGCGCGTCACCGGCGTCGACCCCGAGCGCCGGACCGTCGCCCTGACCGGCGAGGACGGTGAAGGCGAACTCGGGTACGACACGCTTCTCTACGCGCTCGGCAGCTCCGTGGCCCACCACGGCGTACCCGGCGTGGCCGAGCACGCCTTCGACGTGGCCGGCCTCTCCTCGGCGTTGCGACTGCGCGAGCGCCTGGCCGGTCTGGGGGAGGGCGGCACCGTCCTGGTCGTCGGCGAGGGGCTGACCGGCATCGAGGCCGCCACCGAGTTCGCCGAGTCCCGGCCCGACCTCTCGGTCGCGCTCGCCGCCCGCGGCGAGCTGGGCGCCTGGCTCTCTCCCAAGGCCCGCCGGCACGTGCACCGGGCCTTCGACCGGTTCGGCATCGCCGTGCACGAGCACACCGCCATCGAAGCCGTCGAGCCGACCCGGGCGGTCGCCGCGGACGGTACGTCCATCCCGGCCGACGTGACCGTCTGGTCGGCCGGGTTCGTCGTGCACCCCATCGCGGCCGCCAGCGGCCTGGCGGTCGCCGAGACCGGCCAGATCGTCGTCGACCGCACCATGCGCTCCGTCTCGCACCCCGACGTCTACGCCGCCGGTGACTCCGCCTACGCGATCGGCGAGAACGGCCGGCCGCTGCCGATGTCCTGCGCCTCGGCCGGCCACACCAACATGCAGGCGACCGCCGCGATCATCGCCCGCCTGACGGGCCGTGAGGTCCCGACCACCGCGCTGAAGTACCTCGGCAACCACATCAGCCTCGGGCGGCGGGACGCGATCTTCCAGATGGTGGACGGGGACGTCCGGTCCAAGTCCTGGTACCTGGGCGGCCGGACCGCCGCGCGCCTCAAGTCGGGCGTGCTCACCGGGGCCGGGTGGAGCATCGCCCACCCGACCTTCGGCATGCCGAAGCGCAGGCGCCGCCTGGCCACCGCGCCCGACCGGGCCGCGGTGAGGGCCGCCGCCTAGGCTCGTCGCATGGACAGTGCGGCCATCGACCGGTTCGAGGCCAGCCGGGGCCGGCTGGCCTCGCTCGCGTACCGTCTGCTCGGCTCCGCCGCCGACGCCGAGGACGCCGTGCAGGACGCGTTCCCGCACTGGCAGGCCGCGGACCGCGAACGCATCGAGGTGCCGGAGGCGTGGCTGACCAGGGTCGTCACCAACCTCTGCCTCGACCGACTCCGCTCGGCGCGGGCGCGCCACGAGCGCGCGGTCGGAGAGTGGCTGCCCGAGCCGCTCCTGGAGGGCGACCCGATGCTCGGCCCCGCCGACACCTTCGAACAGCGCGAATCGGTGTCCCTGGCCGTACTGATCCTCATGGAACGCCTCTCGCCCGTCGAACGGGCCGCCTACGTGCTGCGCGAGGCATTCTCGTACCCCCACGTCGAGATCGCCGGCATCCTCGGCATCACCGAGACCGCGAGCCAGCAGCACGTCCACCGGGCCCGACGCCGCGTCGCCGCCGAACGCCGCGGTGGCGAGGTGGACCCCGCGTCGGCGCGCCGGATCGTCGAGGAGTTCCTCGCCGCCGCCGCGTCGGGGCGCACCGAGCGGCTGGTGGCGCTGCTCACCGCCGACGCGACCGCGATCTCGGACGGCGCCGGACTGGCCAGCCGGCCGCTGCGGTACGAGACGGCCGAGCGCGTCGCCTCCTTCGTGCGGGCCGGCTTCAAGCCCACTCCGGCGAAGCGGCGGCTGGCCGGCGGCTCCCCCGCTTTCCATATCGCGCCGGTCAACGGCTCGCCGGCCGTCGTCGCCGTGATCGACGACCGGGTCGTGGGCGCCGTGGCGTTCGACCTCAGCGACGGCAGGATCGCGTCCCTGCACGGCATCGCCGCCACGGACCGGCTCGCCCGCCTCAATCAGGTCTGGGGGCACCGCGCACCCGAGGAGCCCGCCGCCCATGCATGGTGACCGGAGCCGTGGAATCCCAGTGGCCTGAGTCGGAGACTGTTCGTTTCACATGCCCCACTGGCGGTCAGTTGTCGGGGAGGCAACCGGCCGCCGATATCACTACGTGTGACTGCCGTCAGGCTGGTTGGCTCAGTAGACGATGGACACGATCCGGCAGGCTGCCACAGCCAGGTCCCGGTTGCCGTCGATACGGGCGCGGGCCAGGGCGGTGTCCGGCTGAATACCGCGGGTGCACAGACGCCAGGCGGTTTCCGCGTCCAGGTAGATGAGCGTGGCGGGACGTTCGGCGGCCGGCTCGGTGAGTGACCAGACGTCCTCGGTGGCTGTCGCCGTCCATGTGCCACCGGCTGGGCCGTCGATCCGTACCTGGACCTGAGTGCCGACCGGTGCGGCGACCTTGCGCAGGGTGTGGGGGAGGGCTCGCATGAAGGTGTCCAGGACCACGGACAGCAGACGCGGATCGGGATCGGTGTCCTGGCCGACGGCATGACGGATCTGCTGGCGGTGGGTCCAGAATTCGGTGAAGTCGCGGGCGCTGTCCAGCCACATCGGCGCCGGGTCGACACCGGCCCAGGACACTCCCAGGGACGGGACGTCGGGGTCGGTGGCCTCGAAGAACTGGGCGATCTGCCCACCGATCAGGTCGAGGGTGTCGGCGAGCGCGGCCGGGCTCACCCGGCGGTGGGCGTCGACCCAATCCTTGTTGATGCGGTGGATGAACGACTCCAGAGTCTCGCCCGGCGCGAAGGTGGGGCCTTCGTGGTGGGCGTCGCGATCCCGGGCGAGGCGCCCGTAGAAGTCACCCAGGACGTGGGCGGCGACATCGCGCACGGTCCAACCCGGCAGTGCCTCCTTGGCCCAGTCGGTGGGAGCCAGGCCGCGCAGAGTGCCCATCAGCGCGGCATGCTCCGGGGCGAACAGAGGGCGGGCGTCGATCGGGGCGCCGAGCCAGAGATGGCTCGGCGGGTCATGGAGCTGGGCATTCATGGCCAGAGCCTGCCAACCTAACGACGGCTTCACCAGCCAATATCCCATGACAGCCGCAGTTCGTGGTTCTCCCGAGCCGGTTCGTCGCTACGGTCGGGACAGCTCTCGAAGCCAACGTCCATGGCGCGGAGTCGGTCGGCGAGCGAGCTCTCCGCATGCGGGGTGGGAGTCGTGGCGGCAGGTCGAGCATTGCGTTCGGCGCATCGCGGACGGCGGTCCAGACGGCTTCGGCCCTGGATGCGGCATGTGGCTCCTGTGGCCACGTCATTGCCGGTGGAGGCGGTGGCCGGCGGATTGCCGCCGTTATTCCAGCTCGATGGCGAGGCAGGTCGGATACGGGGCGGGGGCGCGTTCAGGAAGGCTGACGACGAGCCCGCCGGTGGGGTCGACCCGCGTGAAGGGCAGCGAGTCCGCACCGGTGCCCAGGAGGCGCACCCGGGTGACCTTGTCGCCGGTGTTGACGCTGTGGATGACGGCGCGGCCGTCGGTGGGCCAGGCCATCTGGAAGGCGTAGACGGTGTTTCCGCGGTGGGTGAACCGGTAGTCGGCGCCGGTCCAGGGCACTCGGTCTTCGCGGAAGCCGTCGATGGTCACGCCGCTGGGTCCTTCGACCCCTTCCCGGAACGGGCGGGTCCCGTGGATGCCTTCGCCGTGGAAGGCCATCCAGTCGGCCAGTTCGGACAAGAGGTGGCGGCATTCCCGGTCTATGGTGCCGTCCGGCAGTTGTGGCACGTTCAGCAGCAGATTGCCGTTCTTGGCCACGATGTCGACAAGCAGTTCGATCACGTGGGCGGGCGTCTTGTAGACGGCATTGACGTCGTAGAACCAGGAGCCCAGACAGGTGTCGGTCTGCCACGGTACCGGCGAGACGCGCGGCTCCTGGGAGCGTTCGACGTCGAGGACGCCGAATCCCCGTAGCCGCTCGTGACGTTCCTTGTGGGCGAAGACCGCCTGGTTGCGCCCGTCGTGCGCGGCCGCGCTGGTGTTGTACAGGTGGGCGGTCGCGGTCAGGGCGGGCTGCATGCCGTGCGGGAAGAACGGCGGCGGGCCGTCGGTGTAGAGGAGGTCGGGCTGGTACAGGTCGATCATCTCGGTGACCAGGTCCAGCCAACGCCGGTGCCACCAGGGGTTGGTCGTGTACCACGGGGAGACCGGCACGTCCTGGCATCCGGGAACGAGATGTTCCCGGTTGGGCAGGTAGAGGTCCTCGTGGTCGGGGTCGGCGCCGTCGTAGGGCACGCCGGCCCATGGGCCCGTGGTGTCGGCGGCCTTGTTGACCGGCCACCAGCTGAAGGTGGCGGCGAGGTGTTCGCTGAGGCCGAAGGGCAGGCCGTGCCGTCGTGCGGCCGCCTGCCACAGGCCGACGATGTCCTTGCCCGGGCCGACTTCGACCGAGTTCCACCGGTGCAGCCGGGAGGCGTAGTTCAGGAAGTGGTCGTGGTGCGAGGCCTGCGCCACGAAGTACTTCGCCCCGGCCCGGACGTAGAGGTCCATCAGCGCGTCCGGATCGAAGTTCTCCGCTTTCCAGAGCCTGGTCACGTCCTTGTAGCCGAACTCCGACGGATGACCGTAGGTCCGGATGTGATAGCGATGATGGGGCGAGCCCTCGATGTACATCCCGCGTGCGTACCAGTCACCCTGGCGGGGAACCGACTGCGGCCCCCAATGAGACCAGATGCCGAACTTGGCGTCCCGAAACCAGTCGGGACAGGAGGATCCACTCAGCGACGCCAACGTGGGGAGGAAAGGATTCGGTTCTTCTTCTTGAGACATGGCTCCATCGCCCCTGAGGAATCGGATGAATGCGGTGGTGGCCCACGAGTGACGTGAGACGTCTGTTGCTCGTCAGTGAATTGGCCCCATCGGGCAGGGGTGGTTCATTCTCACAGTGCCGGCAGTGCCGGCAGTGCCGGCAGTGCCGGCAGTGCCGGCAGTGCCGGCAGTGCCGGCAGTGCCGGCAGTGCCGGGTGGCCGCGGAGTCGGCTCCTGCCGCCGGGCGAAGCGGAGCGCGACGCTCTCCTCGTGGGTGGCGACCTCCACAGGGCCACGGACAACCCGAGGGGAGGCGGATGAACTTGCTTCTCTCGACACCACGGCGCACTCCCATGTTCTCGTCTCTCCACTCAGGGGAAAGACTGTAAGCGGCCATCGCCTTGCGGCCAATGGTCAGGAACGGGCATCACTGGTCCATTTTCACTCTGGATTTCCCCGACCCCTTCCGATAGCGTGCCGTCCATGCTCGATCAGCAACCGACCCCCCAATGGCTGGTGCCGTTGCAGGAGGCGCCGCACATCGCGCATATCGGAGTCGGGTCGCGTGTGAGGGCGGTGGACGAATGGTGCCTGCCTGATTTGTGGTCGCTGCACCTCTACGGATACACGGGGGAGTTGGAGGTCGCCGGCGAGGTCCTTCCGATCGCCCCCGGACGGATCAGCCTGGTGCCGCCGAACGTGGCGACCCGCTATCGCTACCACGGTGAGGCGGTGCATCTGTTCGCGCACATCCGGCTGCCGGCCGGGGTTCCCGAGGAGTGCGTGACGCTGCCCACGATGCTGGACTGCGGCGCGGATCTCGCACGGATCCGTGACCGGTTCCAAACCGCCCTGGACTTCCACGCGCGCCTTCCGCAACTCGCGCGCGCCGAACTGTGGAGCCTGTTGTGCCATCTCGCCGGGCGGCAGATCTCCGAGCATGACGACGCGCTGGGCCTGCACCCGGCGGTACGTGACGCACTCGGCTGGATAGAGGCCCGGTTGGGGGAGCCGATCAGCGTGGCGGCACTGGCCGACCGCGTGGGCCTGTCCCACAATCACCTGACGCGGCTGTTCCGAACCCAGCTCGACAGTACGGTCGTCGGCTATGTCCGGGGCCGCCGCCTGGCCCGCGCGCACCATTTGTTGACACGCAGTGAACTGCCCGTCAAAACGGTGGCGACGGCTGTCGGATTCGCTGATCCGCAGAGCTTCAACAAGGCGTTCCGCCAGGCCTACAACGCTCCGCCCAGCGCCGTTCGTGACGGCGTCATCACCCGTAGCCGGAAGGGCGGTTGACTGGCGTCCGACGACGACCAGTGATCCGGAGGACCACGGGAACCTCCGGGTTCCCAGGTGCGGATGGCCCTTCCCTCACCGAATCTCGACGGAGCCGCCGATGATGTCGTCCGGCTCGCAGGAGACGGCGAAGCGGGCACCGGTGGACCCGCTCAGCTGGTACCAGGGGCCGGTGACCTCGTACCTGTCGCCTTCGGCGGTCTCGCACACCGCCAGGGCCCGCACCCGCTGCTGGTTCGGGGTCGGATCGCACTCGACCGTCAGGTAGCCGCCGGAGTCCTCGGCGTAGAGGACGGTGAAACACGTGGTCCGCGTGTCGGCCGACGCGGTGGGCGCGGCGGCCAGCACGCCGGCCGTCCCCAGCGCCGCGGCGATGAATCCGGCCGCCACGCCTCTCAACTGACGCATGATGTTTCCCTCTCCGCAGGCGTATGGGTGCCGACCGGCACCCACCACGACCAGCGGACAGGTTGTTCGATATCGCCCGCAAGGGCGCCCCCGACGGTTTCCCCCGCACGAGCGAGCGCGCCGTGATCGCGGGGGTCGCGCGGCTCACTTCAGCGCGGGGCTCACTTCAGCGCTTGTAGATTCTCAGATTGATGTCCCTGTCTCCCGACAAGTCCGTGGACCAGTAGGACCACCCTTTGGAGTGGCTGGGCCAGCTGCTGTCTCCCTTGTCGGAGGTGCAACTCAGCAGGGCGTTGCCGCGGTTCGGACATTCGATCTGGACCCCGTCTCCCGATGTCAGGACGAATTTTCCACCGACCGCCAACGCGCCGGAGACGCTGACCATGTATCCGGACACGAAGTTCGTCCCCACGCTGTTGATGGTCAGGGCCTGGCCGTCCGGGCCGCGGAGCTCCCTGATGCGAACGAACTGTCCTGGTGCGGTTGCCCGGACCTCGCCCCTGGCCTCGATGGCGCCGTTCGTGGTCAGCTGTCCCGCGATGGTGACCGTGCTGTCCGCCTGGATCTGCCCCTTGGCCTCAAGGGTGCCGTTCGTGGTCAGCTGTCCCGCGACGGTGACACCGCTGTCCGCCTGGATCTGCCCCTTGGTCTCAAGGGTGCCGTTCGTGGTCAACTTTCCCGCGATGGTGACGTCGTCGCCGGCCAGGAAGTCGGTCGGGCTGTCGATGGTCAGATGCTTTCCGGTGGGACCACGTAGGTCGCGGATGCGGACCATGGTTCCTTCCGTGACGGCGTAGATTCCCCCCAGCGCGTCGATGGACCCCTCGAAGACGGCCCCTTTGAGGACCGGGTTGTGGACGGTGACGGTGGTGGTCAGATAGTGGGTGGTCTCGTTGAGTACGTAGGAGAGGACGAAGGTGGTGTCCCGTTTCACCATGCCTTTCCACACGAGATCTCTGATCTTGTCCTTCTGCCCCGGGGCAGGCTGCGCTCCCGAGCCGTAGGTGATGGTGTACTCCACGTCCTTCGGGCCGCGCCAGTGCAGGGTGACGTCACTTCCGGACGACACCCCGGGTCGGTCGGCGTGGAAGTCGGTGACGCTCTCGCCGGGCAGGGGTGGGC
>NZ_SMKI01000211.1 GCF_004348415.1 Streptomyces hainanensis | reverse complement strand
ATAAGAGACAGGCCCCCACCGGACCATCCGAACCGACGTCCGGTAGCGCCGGACCGTGCCGGCCCGGCGGCCCCGAGCCCGTTCGCCCTCGCGACGGTCAGGGCTGTCCCGAGACGGCCCGGCCGACCGGGCGGACCGGTGACCCCGCCGCCGGCGGCCAACGGCCGGTCCGCCCCGTCCGCCCACCGGCCCGTAGGGCCGGCGCGGCACATCTCGTCGTTAGTCTCCTCGATCTCGATCTCGATCCATCCGGAAGGCAAGGCAACGAACCGAATGTCTGACATCGAGTCCGCAGCGACCGCCCGGTCCGCGGCGGAGTACTTCTTTCCCGACCACGAGGGGCCGGTGCCCAACTCCGCCGGTTACTTCGGCGCCTTCGGCGGCATCTTCGTGCCCGAGGCGCTGCGCGCCGCCGTCGAGGAGGTGGCGGTCGAGTACGAGAAGGCCAAGGCCGATCCCGCCTTCGCCGCCGAGCTCGACCGGCTGCTCACGCACTACACCGGCCGGCCCAGCCCGTTGACCGAGGTGCCGCGGTTCGCCGCCGAGGCCGGCGGGGCCCGGGTGTTCCTCAAGCGCGAGGACCTCAACCACACCGGCTCCCACAAGATCAACAACGTGCTCGGCCAGGCGCTCCTCACCCGCCGGATGGGCAAGACCCGCGTCATCGCCGAGACCGGCGCCGGCCAGCACGGCGTGGCCACCGCCACCGCCTGCGCCCTGTTCGGCCTCGAGTGCACCATCTACATGGGCGAGATCGACACGCAGCGCCAGGCGCTCAACGTCGCCAGGATGCGGATGCTCGGCGCCGAGGTGATCTCGGTGAAGTCCGGCAGCCGCACCCTCAAGGACGCCATCAACGAGGCGTTCCGCGACTGGGTCGCCAACGTCGACCGCACCCACTACCTGTTCGGCACGGTCGCCGGGCCGCACCCCTTCCCGGTCCTCGTCCGCGACTTCCACCGGGTGATCGGCGTCGAGGCGCGGCGGCAGATCCAGGAGGAGGCCGGCCGGCTGCCCGACGCCGTCGTGGCCTGCGTCGGCGGCGGGTCCAACGCGATCGGCCTGTTCCACGCGTTCATCCCCGACGAGGGCGTGCGGCTGGTCGGTTGCGAGGCGGCCGGCCACGGCGTGGAGTCCGGCGAGCACGCCGCCACCCTCACGGTCGGCGAGCCCGGCATCCTGCACGGCTCGCGGTCCTACGTCCTCCAGGACGACGAGGGCCAGATCACCGAGCCGTACTCCATCTCGGCCGGCCTCGACTACCCCGGGATCGGCCCCGAGCACGCCTACCTCAAGGACAGCGGCCGCGGCGAGTACCGGCCGGTGACCGACGACGAGGCGATGCGGGCACTGCTCCTGCTGTCCCGCACCGAGGGCATCATCCCGGCCATCGAGAGCGCCCACGCGCTCGCCGGCGCCCTGGAGGTCGGCCGCGAACTCGGCCCGGACGGCCTTGTCGTCGTCAGCCTCTCGGGCCGCGGCGACAAGGACATGGACACCGCCGCCCGATACTTCGGGCTCTACGACGAGAACGCCGACAAGAAGACCGACGAGAACGCCGACGAGAAGGCCGTGGAGGGCGACAAGTGAGTGGCAACGCGGCGGCGCTGAGCGCCGTGCTGGCGGCGGCCCGGGCGGCCGACCGGGCCGCGCTGATCGGCTACTTCCCGGCCGGTTTCCCCACCGTCGACGGCGGCGTCCGCGCCGTCACCGCCATGGTGGAGGGCGGCTGCGACGTCATCGAGATCGGCCTGCCGCACAGCGACCCGGTCCTCGACGGCCCCGTCATCCAGACCGCCGACGACATCGCGCTGCGCGGCGGCATCCGGATCGCCGGCGTGCTGCGCACCGTCCGCGAGGTCCACGCGGCCACCGGCGTGCCGGTGCTGGTGATGACCTACTGGAACCCGGTCGACCGGTACGGGCCCGAGCGGTTCGCCGCCGAGCTGGCCGAGGCGGGCGGCGCCGGCTGCATCCTGCCCGACCTGCCGGTCGAGGAGTCGGACGCCTGGCGGAAGGCGGCCGAACAGCACGGCCTGGCCACCGTGTTCGTGGTCGCCCCCAGCAGCAGGGACGCCCGGCTCGCCACCATCACGGCGGCCGGCAGCGGCTTCGTCTACGCGGCCTCCCTGATGGGCGTCACCGGCACCCGCGAGTCCGTCAGCCGGGACGCGGCCGACCTGGTGCGCCGCACCAGGGCCACCACCGAACTGCCGGTCTGCGTCGGGCTGGGCGTGTCCAACGCCCGGCAGGCGGCCGAGGTGGCGGCCTTCGCGGACGGCGTGATCGTGGGCACCGCCTTCGTCAAGCCGCTGCTGGAACACGACGACGAGGCCACCGCCCTGGCGCGGGTCAGGGAGCTCGCCGCCGAACTCGCCGCCGGGGTACGGCGCACGGGCTGACCGGCCGGTTCACCGGAACGTGGTCGCGGCGCCGGGGCCCGGCCGCGTTCCGGTACAGTCGTGGGCCATGGGTACCGACGGGACCGCGGAAGACATACCGTGGCAGCCGCCCACGGCGGTGGAACAGGGCCTGTACGAGGCCGGCTCCAAGGGGGACTGGGCCGCGTTCTTCTCCGTCCTGGCCGGTACCGACCTCTTCTTCCCGATGTCCCAGGAGATGGCCGACGCCGTCCCCGACGGCCTGCGCTTCAGCACCTTCAAGGACCCCCAGGTCGACGGGGTCTGCGTGGCCGTCTTCACCCGGGGCATGCTGCCGCCGCCGGCCGGCGGGCAGATCTTCGAGCGCGGGGACCTCGCCGGGCTCGCCAAGTCCTGGCCCCGGCCCGCCCGTTGGCTGGCGGTCAACCCCGGCACCCCCGTCGAGACCTTCCTGCCGGCCGAGCCCAAGCGGTGGCGCAGGTACGCCAGGAACGCCACGCCCGAGAGCCAGCTCAAGACGCTGTGGACGGGGCACCGCTCGGGCCCGCTGGCCCACGGCATGGCGTGCGGCGCGTTGCTCCTCGTCAACAACGGCTCCCTCTGGAACCACCTCGGCTGGCAGAACGGCGGCTACCGCGAGGAGCGGGAACTGCTGCGCACCTGGTGGGGGGTGTCCGGGCGCGGCGACTGGTACAAGATCCAGGAGCGGCTGCTGCGCGGCGAGGTCATCTCGCCCGCCTGGGAGTTCGCGCTGCGGGTGCGGCAGGCGCTGATCCAGGAGTACGGCCCGACGCCGGGCGCGGTGCGGTGGCGCGAGACGGCCGAGCGGGTGCTGGTCTCGCGGACCGCGGAGGTGGTCGACCAGACCGGCCGGCCGCCCGAGTTCGACCTGGACGCCGACATCGCCCTGGTCCAGGAACTGATCGGCCGCATCCTGCGCTACGAGGCGCGGTTCCGGGCCGACGGCCTGCTCGCCGCCGAGGACGGCGTGCGCTCCGTGCTCGCCTGGGACTTCGGGCGGGCCTCCTGCATGGCCCGCTGGGGCCTGGGCGCTCGCTACTGCGAACTCCCCGAGACCGAGCGGTCGCTGCTGCGCGCCGGCGCCGCCGCCCGCCAGGTGTACCGCTCCTGGTCCGACTTCGCCGCCGGCTACATCCTCGGGCGCTGCCTGCACTTCGACAGCGAGGAGTTCGGCGACTGGTACACGGAGATGGTCGCCGCGCACCGGCTGCTGTCCACGGACTCGGAGAGCCCCTGGCTGAGCGTCTCCTGGGAGCAGTCCGCGGCCGACCGCTCGGAGCACTGACCGGGGGTCGCGCCCATCGAGTGGCCCGCTGGGCGTGTCCTGACCGGGCGCGGTTCGTTGGCTCAGGGCGTGAGCCAGAGAAATCGTGACGGAAAGCAGAGTGCCCGCGAGCGGATCAGGCGGGCACGGGAGCGGGAGCGCTCCTCGGAGCGGCGGGTGCGCGGCGTCAAGATGGCCGGCGTGTCGGTGGTGATCCTCGCGGCGGCGGCCGCGGTGGGGATCGTCGCGGCGAACAACGGCGACAGCTCGAGCGACGCCACCAACGCCGAGCCGATCACCGTGGGCCCCTCGGACGCGCCGGCGACGCTGACCGTCTACGAGGACTTCCGCTGCCCGGCCTGCGGCCAGTTCGAGGACAACTTCCGCACCACCATCAACGAGCTGACGGACGCCGGCAAGCTGCGCGTGGAGTACCACCTGGTCAGCATCATCGACGGCAACGTCGGCGGCGACGGCTCCAAGCGGGCCGCCAACGCCGCCGCCTGCGCCCGCGACGAGGACCGCTTCCCGCAGTACCACGACGTGCTCTTCGAGCACCAGCCGGCCGAGCAGGACGACGCCTTCGCGGACACGTCGCACCTGATCAACCTCGCCAAGGACGTCGAGGGCCTCGCCTCGGACGCGTTCCGCTCCTGCGTCCAGGACGGCACCCACGACGACTGGGTCAGCGACTCGAACGCGGCCTTCCTGAACTCGAAGTACAACGCCACCCCGACGATCCTGCTGAACGGCGAGAGCGTCTACGGCGACTCCGCCAACCCGCTGACGCCGGACAGCCTCCGCGACCGGGTGAACGACCTGGCGGACGCCTGACCGTCGGTGCCCGTCCGGTGGCGCCGCGTGACGCGTTGATCCTTCCGGGAGCCCCGGTGGCCCCCGGAAGGCCCCGCGGATTACCCCATGCGCTCCGGGCACGGTAGCGTCGGGGACACCATGGAGATCCTTGCCTCGATTCCCAGTCCCGGCGAAAGCGAGATCCACCTCGGACCGCTGCCGCTGCGCGGATACGCGCTGTGCATCATCATCGGCGTCTTCCTGGCCATCTGGCTCGGTGGCAGGCGCTGGGTCGCCCGAGGCGGGAAGCCGGGGACCGTCGCCGACATCGCCGTCTGGGCCGTGCCCTTCGGCCTGGTCGGCGCGCGGCTCTACCACGTGATCACCGACTACCAGCTCTACTTCGGCGAGGGCCGCGACTGGGTCGACTCGTTCCGGATCTGGGACGGCGGCATCGGCATCTGGGGCGCCATCGCGGGTGGCGCCGTGGGCACCTGGATCGCCTGCCGGCGGCGCGGTATCGCGCTGCCGCCGATGGCCGACGCCCTCGCGCCCGGCATCGCGTTCGCACAGGCGATCGGTCGCTGGGGCAACTGGTTCAACCAGGAGCTCTACGGCCGCGCCACCGACGTGCCGTGGGCGGTGGAGATCGACAACGGTCTCGACCAGGGCACCTTCCACCCCACCTTCCTCTACGAGTCCCTGTGGTGCGTCGGCGTCGGCGTGCTGGTGATCTGGGCCGACCGCCGCTTCCGCCTCGGCCACGGGCGCGCCTTCGCGCTCTACGTCGCGGGCTACACGGCGGGTCGCTTCTGGATCGAGTACCTGCGGATCGACGAGGCGCACGAGTTCTTCGGCCTGCGGCTCAACAACTGGACCGCGGTGATCGTCTTCGCGGCGGCCGTCCTCTACCTGGTGCTCTCCGCGAAGCGCAGCCCCGGCCGCGAGGAGAACGTCGAGCCGGACCCCGACGCCGAGCCCGCGGGGGACGAGACCCCCGCCGAGGTCGAGACCTCCGCCGAGGCCGAGGAGACCGCCGGGGAGACCGCTGCGGAGGCGGACGCCGAGGCCCCGGAGAAGCCGGCCGAGGCGAAGGCGGAAGGCGGCGCGGACGCCGGCACGAAGCCGGGCGACGAGGACGCCAAGGCCCCGGCGAGCTGACGCCGGGTTCCTCCCCCCACCCACCCACTTCCACCAATGGCCCGCCGCCGCGCGGGCCATTGCCATTTGCGCCAGCCAACATGTGAAAACCGCAGGTCACGGCGGTTAGTACGCCCTGCCTTGCTAGCCCGCGCAGCGGTTCGGTGTCAGGCTGGGGGCCCGATCCGCAGCACCAGGGAAGCAGGGCGGCACCGTCATGTCCGCAGAGGCGCACCACAGCCACCGGGACGTCACCGGCGGATGGCTCCGGCCGTCCGTGTTCGGGGCCATGGACGGCCTGGTGTCCAACCTGGGGCTGATCAGCGGCGTGGCCGGCAGTTCCGCGTCCTCCCACGCCGTCGCCGTCGCCGGGATGGCGGGGCTCGCCGCCGGGGCGTTCTCCATGGCGGCGGGGGAGTACACCTCGGTGGCCTCGCAGCGGGAGCTCGTGCTGGCCGAGATCGACGTCGAGCGGCGCGAGCTGATCAGGCACCCGTCGGACGAGCTGGCCGAGCTCACCGAGGTCTACGTGCGGCGGGGCGTCGAGCCGGAGCTGGCCAGGGAGGTGGCCAGGCAGCTGTCCGTCGACCCCGAGCAGGCGCTGGAGATCCACGCCCGCGAGGAGCTGGGCGTGGGCCCGGCCGACCTGCCGTCACCCGGCGTGGCCGCGGTGTCGTCGTTCGGTTCGTTCGCGGTCGGGGCGCTGCTGCCGCTGCTGCCGTACCTGCTGGGCGCCGCCAGCCTGTGGCCGGCCGTCGTGATCGCCCTGGTCGGCCTGTTCCTGTGCGGGGCCGTGGTGTCGCGGGTGACCGCCAGATCGTGGTGGTACGGCGGCCTGCGGCAGCTCCTCCTCGGCGCCGGGGCGGCCGCGCTCACCTACGGCCTGGGCGCGCTGCTCGGCACCTCGCTGGGGTGACGGCGGCCGGTCGGGCACGATGGGTGGATGTCGGGAATAAGCTGGACCTGTCCGCGCGCTATGTCCGCTGAGCGCGCTTTGGGTGAGCTTTGTTTCTGGCGGGTTTCAGTTGTTTGACGGCGGGCATGTGTCCCGCATCGACGAGCAGCGGTGCACCCGTCGACCCCGAATTGCTTTGGGCGGTCTTGTCCGCCATTTCCGGCGTGGCCAGGCGGAGCTAAGTCCGTATCGTGGACAGTGCTATCCGCTTCCCGGGAACCGGGACATCGTGTAACCTGCACGAAATTTCGCGTATGCCAGGGCCAGCGTCGTCCCTCGGAACCAGCTACAAGCCAAGACGACGACGGGAGAGCCGATGCGTTCTGCGTCCCATCCGGTAGCGCAGGGGATGTATGACCCGCGTAACGAGCACGACGCCTGTGGTGTCGGCTTCGTCGCCACTCTGACCGGTGAGGCCAGCCACGAACTGGTCGACCAGGCGCTCACCGTCCTGCGGAACCTGGAGCATCGTGGGGCCACCGGCTCCGACCCGGACACCGGCGACGGGGCCGGCATCCTCATCCAGATCCCGGACGCCTTCCTCCGCGAGAGCGTTCCGTTCGCCCTGCCCGAGCACGGCGCCTACGCCGTCGGCATCGGCTTCCTGCCCGCCGCCGAGGCCGAGGCCGCCGAGGCGGTCGCCCGGATCGAGGCCGTCGCCGCCGAGGAGGGCCTGACCGTCCTCGGCTGGCGCGACGTGCCGACCGCCCCGGCACTGCTCGGCGCCGCGGCCCGCGAGACCATGCCCGCCTTCCGGCAGCTGTTCGTCGCCGACGCGGCGGGCGAGAAGACCGGTCTGGTGCTCGACCGGGCCGTCTTCGTGCTGCGCAAGCGCGCCGAGCGCGAGGTCGGCGTGTACTTCCCGTCGCTCTCCGCCCGGACCATCGTCTACAAGGGCATGCTCACCACCGGCCAGCTCGAGCCGTTCTTCCCCGATCTCTCCGACCGCCGGCTGGCCAGCGCGATCGCCCTGGTGCACTCGCGGTTCTCGACCAACACCTTCCCGAGCTGGCCGCTCGCCCACCCCTACCGCTTCGTCGCGCACAACGGCGAGATCAACACCGTCCGCGGCAACCGCAACTGGATGCGGGCACGGGAGTCGCAGCTCGCCAGCGACCTGCTCGGAGGAGGAAGCGCGGACCTGGAGCGGATCTTCCCGATCTGCACGCCCGACGCCTCCGACTCGGCCACCTTCGACGAGGTCCTCGAACTGCTGCACCTCGGCGGCCGCTCGCTGCCGCACGCCGTGCTGATGATGGTCCCGGAGGCCTGGGAGAACCACGCCTCCATGGACCCGGCCAGGCGCGCCTTCTACCAGTACCACTCCACGATCATGGAGCCCTGGGACGGCCCGGCCTGCGTCACCTTCACCGACGGCGTCCAGGTCGGCGCCGTCCTCGACCGCAACGGCCTGCGTCCGGGCCGCTACTGGGTCACCGACGACGGCCTCGTCGTGCTCTCCTCCGAGGTCGGCGTCCTCGACATCGACCCGTCCCGGGTGATCCGCAAGGGCCGCCTGCAGCCGGGCCGGATGTTCCTCGTCGACACGGCCGAGCACCGGATCATCGAGGACGACGAGATCAAGGAGCGGCTCGCCGCCGAGCACCCTTACGCCGATTGGCTGGAGGCCGGCCTCATCGAGCTGGCCGACCTGCCCGAGCGCGAGCACGTCGTGCACACCCACGCCTCCGTCACCCGCCGCCAGCAGACCTTCGGCTACACCGAGGAGGAGCTGCGGGTGCTGCTCGCCCCCATGGCGGGCAGCGGTGCCGAGCCGATCGGCTCGATGGGCACCGACACCCCGATCGCCGCGCTCTCCGACCGGCCACGGCTGATCTTCGACTACTTCACCCAGCTGTTCGCGCAGGTCACCAACCCGCCGCTGGACGCCATCCGCGAGGAGCTCGTCACCTCCCTGTACTCCTCGCTCGGCCCGCAGGCCAACCTGCTGGAGCCCACCGCCGCCTCCTGCCGCAGCGTCACGCTGCCGTTCCCGGTGATCGACAACGACGAGCTGGCCAAGCTCATCCACGTCAACGCCGACGGCGACCTCCCCGGGTTCTCCGCCGCCACCCTCTCCGGCCTCTACCGGGTCGGCGGCGGTGGCCAGGCGCTCGCCGACCGGCTCGCCGCCATCTGCGCCGAGGCCGACGCGGCCATCGCCGACGGCGCGCGGATCATCGTGCTCTCCGACCGGCACTCCGACGCCGAGCACGCCCCGATCCCGTCGCTGCTGCTCACCTCCGCGGTCCACCACCACCTGATCGGGACCAAGCAGCGCACCCAGGTCGGGCTGCTGGTCGAGGCGGGCGACGTCCGCGAGGTGCACCACGTCGCGCTGCTCGTCGGCTACGGCGCCGCCGCCGTCAACCCCTACCTGGCCATGGAGTCCGTCGAGGACCTGGTCGCCCGCGGCACCTACCTGCCGGGCGCCGACCCGCAGGTCGCCATCCGCAACCTGATCAGGGCGCTGGGCAAGGGCGTCCTCAAGGTGATGTCCAAGATGGGCATCTCCACCGTCGCCTCCTACCGCGGCGCGCAGGTCTTCGAGGCCGTCGGCCTCGACGAGTCGTTCGTCGACACCTACTTCCACGGCACCACCACCAAGATCGGCGGCGCCGGCCTCGACGTCGTCGCCCGCGAGGTCGCGGCCCGGCACGCCAAGGCGTACCCCGCCTCCGGCGTGGCTCCGGCCCACCGCGACCTGGAGATCGGCGGCGAGTACCAGTGGCGGCGCGAGGGCGAGCCGCACCTCTTCGACCCCGAGACGGTCTTCCGGCTCCAGCACTCCACCCGGGAGCGCCGCTACGACGTCTTCCGCCAGTACACCGGGCGGGTGAACGAGCAGTCCGAGCGGCTGATGACGCTGCGCGGCCTGTTCCGGCTGCGGGACGGCGCGCGCCAGCCCGTGCCGCTCGACGAGGTCGAGCCGGTCAGCGAGATCGTCAGGCGGTTCTCCACCGGCGCGATGAGCTACGGCTCCATCTCGCAGGAGGCCCACGAGACGCTGGCCATCGCCATGAACCGGCTGGGCGCCAAGTCCAACACCGGCGAGGGCGGCGAGGACTCGGAGCGGCTGGTCGACCCGACCCGCCGCAGCGCCATCAAGCAGGTCGCCTCGGGCCGCTTCGGCGTCACCAGCGAGTACCTGGTCAACGCCGACGACATCCAGATCAAGATGGCCCAGGGCGCCAAGCCAGGCGAGGGCGGCCAGCTGCCCGGACACAAGGTCTACCCGTGGGTGGCGAAGACCCGGCACTCGACGCCCGGCGTCGGCCTGATCTCCCCACCCCCGCACCACGACATCTACTCGATCGAGGATCTGGCCCAGCTGATCCACGACCTGAAGAACGCCAACCCGGCCGCCCGGATCCACGTCAAGCTGGTCTCCGAGGTCGGCGTCGGCACCGTCGCCGCCGGCGTCTCCAAGGCCCACGCCGACGTCGTCCTCATCTCGGGACACGACGGCGGCACCGGCGCCTCCCCGCTCACCTCCCTCAAGCACGCCGGCGGCCCCTGGGAGCTCGGCCTCGCCGAGACCCAGCAGACCCTGCTGCTCAACGGGCTGCGCGACCGGATCGTCGTGCAGACCGACGGCCAGCTCAAGACCGGCCGCGACGTGCTGATCGCCGCGCTGCTCGGCGCCGAGGAGTTCGGCTTCGCCACCGCGCCGCTCGTCGTCTCCGGCTGCGTCCTGATGCGGGTCTGTCACCTGGACACCTGTCCGGTCGGCATCGCCACCCAGAACCCGGTGCTGCGCGAACGGTTCGCCGGCAAGCCCGAGTTCGTCGTCAACTTCTTCGAGTTCATCGCCGAGGAGGTCCGCGAGCTCCTCGCCGAGCTGGGCTTCCGCACCCTGGAGGAGGCCGTCGGCCGCGCCGAGCTGCTCGACGTGTCCCGCGCCGTCGACCACTGGAAGGCCCAGGGCCTCGACCTGGCGCCGCTGCTCCACGTGCCCGCCCTGCCCGAGGGCGCCGCCCGGCACCACACCATCGCCCAGGACCACGGCCTCGCCAAGGCCCTGGACAACGAGCTGATCCGGCTCTCCGCCGACGCGCTCTCCGCCGACACGGTGGAGGCCGCCCAGCCCGTCAGGGCCCAGCTCGCCATCCGCAACATCAACCGCACCGTCGGCACCATGCTGGGCCACGAGGTGACCAAGCGGTTCGGCGGCACCGGCCTCCCCGACGACACCATCGACATCACCTTCACCGGCTCCGCCGGCCAGTCCTTCGGCGCGTTCCTGCCGCGCGGCGTCACGCTGCGGCTCGAGGGCGACGCCAACGACTACGTCGGCAAGGGCCTCTCCGGCGGCCGCCTCGTCGTCCGCCCGGACCGGGGTGCCGACCACCTGCCCGAGTTCTCCACCATCGCCGGCAACACCATCGGCTACGGCGCCACCGGCGGCGAGGTCTACCTGCGCGGCCGGGTCGGCGAGCGGTTCTGCGTGCGCAACTCGGGCGCCACCGTCGTCGCCGAGGGCGTCGGCGACCACGGCTGCGAGTACATGACCGGCGGCCGCGCCGTGGTGCTCGGCGCCACCGGACGCAACTTCGCGGCCGGCATGTCGGGCGGCGTCGCCTACGTCGTCGACCTCGACCCCGACCAGGTCAACCCCGGCTTCGTCGCCATAGAGGAGCTCGACCAGGTCGACCGCGACTGGCTGCACGAGCTGGTGCGCCGGCACGCCGAGGAGACCGGGTCGACCGTCGCCGACGCGCTGCTCAAGGACTGGGACAGCGCGGTCGCGCGGTTCAGCAAGATCATGCCCACCACCTACAAGGCCGTGCTCGCCGCCAAGGACGCCGCCGAGCGGGCCGGGCTCTCCGAGTCCGAGACCCACGAGAAGATGATGGAGGCGGCGTCCCATGGCTGACCCGAAGGGCTTCCTTTCCACCGAGCGCGAGATCGCTCGGTCCCGCCCCGTCGAGGAGCGCGTCCGGGACTGGAACGAGGTCTACGTCCCCGGCTCGCTGCTGCCCATCATCAGCAAGCAGGCCGGCCGCTGTATGGACTGCGGCGTCCCCTTCTGCCACAACGGCTGTCCGCTGGGCAACCTGATCCCGGAGTGGAACGACTACGCCTACCGCGGCGACTGGACGGCGGCCAGCGAACGGCTGCACGCCACCAACAACTTCCCGGAGTTCACCGGGCGGCTGTGCCCGGCGCCGTGCGAGTCCGCCTGCGTGCTCGGCATCAACCGGCCGGCGGTGACCATCAAGAACGTCGAGGTCACCATCATCGACAAGGCCTGGGAGGCCGGCTCCGTCACCCCTCAGCCCCCGCAGCGGCTGTCCGGCAAGACGGTCGCCGTCATCGGCTCAGGCCCCTCGGGCCTGGCCGCCGCCCAGCAGCTCACCAGGGCCGGGCACACCGTCGCCGTCTACGAGCGGGCCGACCGGATCGGCGGCCTCCTCCGGTACGGCATCCCCGAGTTCAAGATGGAGAAGCGGCACGTCAACCGGCGCATCGAGCAGATGCGCGCCGAGGGCACCAAGTTCCGCACCGGCGTGGAGGTCGGCCGCGACATCGACGCGGCGGCGCTGCGCCGGCGCTACGACGCGGTCGTCATCGCCGCCGGCGCCACCACGGCGCGCGACCTGCCGGTGCCGGGCCGCGAGCTCAACGGCGTCCACCAGGCCATGGAGTACCTGCCGCTGGCCAACAAGGTCCAGGAGGGCGACTTCATCACCGCCCCGATCACGGCCGAGGGCAAGCACGTCGTGGTCATCGGCGGCGGCGACACCGGCGCCGACTGCGTCGGCACGGCCCACCGGCAGGGCGCGGCGTCCGTCACCCAGCTGGAGATCATGCCGCGACCGAGCGAGGCCCGCCCGGGGCACCAGCCCTGGCCGACGTTCCCCATGACCTACAAGGTCACCTCGGCCCACGAGGAGGGCGGCGAGCGGGTCTACGCCGTCTCCACCACCCACTTCGAGGGCGACGAGGACGGCAACGTCCAGTGGCTCCACCTGATCGAGGTGGAGTTCGTCGACGGCAAGCTGGAGCAGAAGCCGGGCACGGAGCGCCGCATCCCGGCGCAGCTGGTCACCCTCGCCATGGGCTTCACGGGCACCGACCGGGAGAACGGCCTCGTCGAGCAGTTCGGCCTCGAACTGGACGCGCGGGGCAACATCGCGCGCGACGCCGAGTACGCGACGAACGTCCCCGGCGTCTTCGTGGCCGGCGACGCCGGCCGCGGCCAGTCGCTGATCGTCTGGGCCATCGCCGAGGGCCGCGCCGCGGCGCGCGGCGTGGACCGCCACCTGACGGGCGAGTCCACCCTGCCGTACCCTGTGCGGCCGACGGACCGCGCGCTCGTCGCCTGACGGCCTGACGGCCTGACGGCCTGAGGTTTCCGACCGGCCGTCCGTCTGTTTGTCTCACTGTCCGTCCGTTCGTCCGTTCGTCTGTCCGTCCCAGTCTCCGGGCGGGTGCCGGCAACGGCGCCGGCTGCCCGCCCGGTTCGCGAGTCGTTCCGTACAGCGTCGTACGGACACCGCCGACGCCCGCCCTCCCCGACCGAAGGGCGGGCGTCGCCGCGT
>NZ_SMKI01000210.1 GCF_004348415.1 Streptomyces hainanensis | reverse complement strand
GGCTGAAGTCGACCAGCCGGCAGGACGCCGCGTAGGGCACCAGCGGCTTGCACACCTCGGCCGTCAAAGGGCCCATCCGCTGCCCGAGCCCGCCGGCCAGCAGCGCCCCGCGCACCCCGGGCGGAGCGTCGTCAAGACTCGCCTCCAGGGCTCGCGGGAGTCACCCGATCCATGACGTCCCGGCCATGGGAGCGCTCCCAATCCATCCCGGTATTCGACCGCACTCATCGTGGCCACGTCAATGAGTGGGCGGAGGCCGCCTCGACGAACACCCGCTGACCCCAGTGGACCGCGAGACGCTCGGCGACCTCGACCAGCCGGCGCGGCGTACTCGGCCGAGCACGACTGAACCAGCAAGTTCATTTCGCTGATCGCATCAGCTTGATTGAGAACCACAAAGACCTTTACGTTGAACTCATGAGTTCAGAAGATTCTGGCGACGACCGCCTCGATCCCCGCCTGCTCGCACTGATCGGCGTCGTCCTGCTCGGCGGCCTGCTGGGCATCCTCAACAGCACGATGGCCGCCGTGGCCACCGAAGAACTGGCCGGCTCCCTGGACGCGTCGCTCTCCACGGTCGGTTGGGCGTCCACCGGGTTCCTGTTGGCCGTCACGGCCACCATCCCGTTCACCACCTGGGCGGTCGACCGCTTCGGCGCCAGGCGCCTCTGGCTGGTCGGCCTGGCGATCTTCCTGACCGGGTCCCTCACCGCCGGCCTGGCCTGGGACGTCGGCAGCCTGATCGCCTTCCGCACCCTGCAGGGCTTCGGCGCCGGCCTCCTCGACCCGCTGGTGCTGATCCTGCTGGCCCGCGCCGCCGGGCCGCACCGGGCAGGCCGGGTGATGGGGCTGATGGGCGTGGTGCTCTCGCTCGGACCGGTCCTCGGGCCGGTCGCCGGCGGCGCGGTGCTGAGCGGACTGTCCTGGCGCTGGATGTTCCTGCTGAGCGCGCCGCTCGGGCTGCTCGCCCTGGTGCTCGCGGTGCGCGTGCTGCCGTCGGACGCCCCGGCGTCCGACGGCACGTCGCCCGGCGGCACGTCGCCCGGCGGCCGGCTCGACGTCGTCGGGCTCGCGCTGCTCGGCCCGGGCTTCGCCGCCGTCGTACTGGCGCTCTCCCAGACGGCCGAGCGGTCCACGGTCACCGCCTGGCAGGCGCTGCTGCCGCTCGCGCTCGGCGCGGCGCTGCTCGCCGGCTACGGGGTGCACGCGGCGCGTGCCCTGCGCGCGGCGCACGACGCGCGCCGTACCCCGCCCCTGGTCGACCCCCGGCTCTTCGCCAACCGCGGGTTCAGCGCGAGCGTCACCATCATGGGACTGGGCGGCGTGGCCAACTTCGCCGCGTTCTTCGCGCTCCCCTTCTACTACCAGCAGGCCCACGGACACGGGGTGTTGGCCGCAGGCCTGCTGATGTCGCCGGTGGGGCTCGGCGGGGCCGTCGCCATGCCGCTCGCGGGCCGGCTCTCCGACCGGGTCGGCGCCCGTGGCCTGGCGATCGGCGGCGCGCTGTTGGCGGCGGCGTGCGCCCTGGTGTTCACCCGGTTCGACGCGGGAACCCACGAACTCTGGCCCGTGCTGGCCGCGTTGGCCCTCGGGCTCGGCATGGGCTGCTACAGCTCGCCGACCATGGGCTCGCTGTACCGGGCGCTGCCGGCGGCGCTGGTGGCGCAGGGCAGTTCGGTCCTCTACATGCTGAACCAGCTCGGCGCGGCGCTCGGAATCGCCTGCGTCACGCTCGTCATGCAGACGGCGCCCGACGCGATCACCGGTTTCCACCGGGTCTTCTGGCTGGTCACGGCGGTGCTGGTGCTCGTGTTGTGCACCGTGCCGCTGTTGCCCGGCCGCCCGCGGGCCTCGGCGGTGGCCGCCGCCGGCGCGGCCCGGGGGGCGGTGTCCTCGGGTCAGTCCAGGTAGACGGTGACGGTGAGCGGCAGGTGGTCGGAGGCGTCGGTGTCGTCGACGGCGAAGTCGCCGAAGGAGATGTCACGGGCGCCGAGGATCCAGTCGACCCGGCGGTCCGGATCGACGGCGGTGTCCCGGTCCCTGACCTCGGGGTCCGGTGCCTGGTCCTGCGCGCTGTGCAGGCCGGCGGCCGCCGTCGCCTCGATCTCGGCCGAGCCGGGGAGGGCGTTGAGGTCGCCGGCGAGCACGGTGTGCGTGCCGTCGCCCGTGACGTCGAGCAGCCGCTCGAAGACGTCGGGGAACGGCGAGCCGTGCGCGGTGACGACGCGGGCCGTCTCGCCGTCGGTGAGCCGGAGGTCGGCGGCCGCGTAGGAGCGGTCGCTGGCGAGTTCGCCGGTCGCCGAGTCGAGGACCGGCAGGCTGGTGAGGATGACGTTGCCGGTCTGCCGGTCGCGCTCCGGCGACCAAACGGCCGTCACGTCGAGGCGGCGCTCCAGCCAGCCGACGAGGTCGAACCCGCCGGAGCCGACGCGGCCGCGCGGCACCTCCTGGAGGAGCACGACCTGGGCCCGGGAGCCGCGGATCACGTCGAGTACCGCCCCGGGGTCGAGCTCGCCGTCCCGCGCCACGGCCTGGTGGACGTTCCAGCTCAGCAGCCGGTACATGCCGCCCGCCGTGTCGGTGGACAGCGGCTCGGGGCCGGCGCGCAGCGCGCCGGCCAGCGGCGGCGCGGCGAGCAGCAGGGTGGCGAGGACGACGGGGAGGAACGGGCGCGGCAACGGCGTCGGCACGAGGATCACGCGGCTGGCGACCCAGGCCACGGCGAGGGCCGCCAGGACGGGGAACACCCAGCCGGGGAACGGCGGCCGGTGCGGCACCGCCAGCAGCATGGCGACAAGCGCGGCCGCCGCGGCGTGCGCGGTGACGGGGCCCGGCAGGGTCAGCGGGAGCGCGCGGCGCAGCGCGGCGGGCAGCGTGGCCAGGGCCAGCAGCGTGGCGGGGACGGCGGCCCAGGCCGGCAGCAGCACGAGGCCGAGCACGCCGACGGCCAGCGCGGCGGGGACCACCGGGGCCGACCAGTCGGGCTGGGCCGCGGCGGGCAGCGACAGCACGGCGACGCCGAGCAGCGCGCCGACGGCTGTCCACAGGCCGGCGACCGTGGTGGAGAGGTCGGCCTGTCCGGCGAGGTAGCCGGGCGAGGCGAGCAGGACGGCGTAGAGGCCGACGGCCGGGCCGAGCAGCGCGGTGGCGGGGATCCGCCCGCCGGGTCGCCCCCACGGGGCGGCGGTGGCCAACGCCCGGACCGCCTCGCCCGGCGGCCGGAGCGGGCCGGCGGACGGCGTCGTCAGGTACAGCCCGCGGGCGAGGACGCCGAGCGCGGCGACGAGCAGCAGGGCGACCGTCCAGCCTCCCCCGGCTACCGCCGGGAGGTGCCCCCATCCGCCGCCGCGGCGGATCGGGTCGACGAGGTCGAGCGGCAGCCGCAGCGCGACGTCGGCCGCGACGGCGAGCGCGACGGCCCGACCGGTCCGGCGGGCGCCGGCACGGCGGGCGGCGAGCAGCAGCGTGACGACGGCGAGGGCGGCGGCCAGCGCGACGAGGAACAGGCTGCGGAGGGCCGGGAGTTGGACCAGCAGCCGGAGCACGGCGAGGGCGCCGAGCGCGGCGGGCAGCGCGCGCCGCCGGCCCAACCACCAGGCCACGGGCCCGGCCCCGAGCGCGGCCGACGCGACCACCAGCGGTAGCCCCACCGTCGCCGCGTCGCCGAACGCGGTTCCGGCGAGGCGCAGTATCTCCAGAACGACGAGGGTGGTGACCCCGACGAGGGCGGTACGCGTCATGGTGCCGCACGCTACCGTGCGCCTGCCGGCGGCTTACCAGGGCCTCGGGGCCTGGCGGCCCCGTGCGGAGCGGCTCCGCCGCCGGCCGAACCGGTCCGGCCCCGCCCGGCCGCACCACGGGCGCGAGCGGCGCTCCGCGCGGGTACGACGCGAGCCCGGCGTCGGGCACACCGCCCAATGGGCCCGGCGCCCAGGCCTGTCCACCCCACAGGTGCGTGACCTCGGCGCCTGCGGCCCGCCGCCCGGCTCCGCCGCAAGGGCCCGGCCGCCCCGCCAGCGGACACCACCTCCGGGCCTGCGGCCCCGTCCCCGCCCGGCCGCACATCGGAGCCAACCGCCCCACGGGTACAGGGCCTCGGGGCCGCCGCGCCCTCCCACGGGCGCCCGGCGCCCGCTCCTCGCCGGGCGGCTCCGCCGCGCGGACGGCACGGGCTGACCGCCCAACGGGCCGGGGCCCACGGCCCCTGCCGTGCGCGCCGGGCGATGTCGCCAGGGCTGAGCGCGCCGCGCCGTGCGGCTCCGCCGCGGGGGCGGACGGCCGTCCGTGCTCACAGGCCGCGCCCCGGGCTCCCGGCGTGGCCGCGGGCGAAGCCCGTGCCTGCGGCCCGTGCCGCGCCGCTTCGCGGCCGGGCGAAGCAACCCGCCGCAGGCGGGTGGCCCCGGGGGCCGTGGCGCCGCCCCGCGCGGGCGGCGGTTGGTCGGGAAGCCCGCGCAGCGGCACCGCTTTCGCGGAGTGAGACAAGTCTGATCTCGTCGTGATCGCGCGGGATAGGGTGGCTCGTCTCAACACAGTGCGCGTGTTATGGCTGGAGCAATCGTGGACGGGGTGCAGTTCCGGCTCTTGGGACCCGTCGGCGTCTGGCACGCCGGGCGGCTGATGGGTCCGGTCGAGGCGCGGCAACGGACGGTGCTGGCGCTCTTGTTGCTGGACGCCGGCCGCGCCGTGCCGTCGCGGCGGTTGGAGCGCGCGCTGTGGTACGACGCGCCGGTGGAGTCGGCGGCGGAGGCGGTGCGCGGGCATGTGGCGCGGCTGCGGCGGTTGTTGGGGCCGCTCGGGGGGCCCGAGCTGGTGGACTCGCCCGAGGGTTACCGGCTGTTGGCGCACCGCCGGCAGGTGGACCTGTTCCGGTTCCGGGAGTTGGTGCGCCGCGCGTTGGCCGGGGATCGGGATCCGGAGCGGGCGGCGGCGCTGTTGCGGTCGGCGTTGGCGTTGTGGCACGGTCCGGCGCTGGCCGACGTGGCGGGGCGCTGGCTGCCCGAGGAGGTGGTCCCGGGGATCGAGGAGGAACGGCTCTCGGCGGTCGAGAAGCGCGCCGAGTTCGAACTGTTGTTGGGGCGGCAGCAGGAGGTGGCCTCCGAGCTGCGCACTCTCGCGGCGCAACACCCGCTCCGCGAGCGGCTCCTGGTGCTGCTGATGGCCGCGCTGCACCGCAACGGCGCGCGGGCCGACGCGTTGGCCGTGTACCGGCGGGCCAGGGAGCGGTTCGCCGAGGACCTCGGCATCGAGCCGGGCGGCCAGTTGCGGCGGACGTACGAGGCGATCACCGGCGGCCGGGAGTTGCCGCTCGACCTGATCGGTGAGGAGTTCAGGGCCGGCCTCGGCACCGGGACGCCGCCCTCGGAGCCGACCCCGGTTCCGCGGCAACTCCCTCCCGACACCGAGACGTTCACCGGTCGGGACGAGGAACTCGCCGCGCTGGACGGGATGTTCCCGACCTCGGGACCCCGGCCGTCGGGCCGGGCCGCGGTGTGTGTGATCACCGGCGCCGGCGGCATCGGCAAGACGGCGCTGGCCGTGCACTGGGCGCACCGGGCCAGGCGGCGGTTCCCCGACGGCCAGCTCCACGTCGACCTGCTGGGCTTCGGCCCCACCCAGTTGGCCAGGCCGACGGCCGAGACGGTGCGGCTCTTCCTCGACGCGCTCGGCGTGCCGCCGCAGCGGATACCGGTGTCGGTGGAGGCGCAGGTGGGCCTCTACCGAAGCCTGATGACGGGCCGGCGGATGCTGATCCTGCTGGACAACGTGGCGGACTCGGACCAGGTGCGGCCGCTGCTACCGGGCGCGCCCGGCTGTCTGGTGCTGGTCACCAGCCGGGTGGAGCCGACGGCCCTGGTCGCGGCCGAGGGGGCGCGGACGCTGCCGCTCGACGTGCTGTCCGCCGCGCAGTCGCGGGAGTTGCTGCTCCGCCGGCTGGGGGCGCACCAGGTCGCGGGCGACGACGAGAACGCCGTGGGCGACATCGTCTCCCAGTGTGCCGGGCTGCCGCTGGCGCTGGCCATCGTCGCCGCGCGTGCCCAGGTCAGGCCCGGCTTCGCACTGCACGCGCTGACGGCCGGGTTGGAGGGGACGCCGCCGGGGCTCGACGTGTTCGACGGTGGCGACCCGACCACCAACGTCCGCACCGTGTTCTCCTGGTCCTACCGGGCGTTGAGCCGTGAAGCCGCCCGGCTTTTCCGGCTGTTGGGGCTGTTGCGGGGGCCCGAGATCTCGGTGTCGGGGGCCGCCAGCCTGGCGGGGTTGCCGGTGCGGGCCACCAACCGGCTGTTGGCTGAGCTGAGTCGGGCCCACCTCGTCATCGAGCGGTCGCCGGGCCGCTACGGCTGGCACGACCTCCTGTGGGCGTACGCGCGGGAGTTGACCGAGGCGCAGGACTCGGGCGTGGAGCGGCACGAGGCGCGGCACCGGCTGCTCGACCACTATCTGACCAGTGCCGGCATCGGTGGCGAGTTCCTGGACGAGCACCATCGGATCCCGCTCGTCCCGGCGCCGCCGCGGCCGGGGGTCACGCCGGCGCGGATCACCGACGAGGCGCAGGCGCGGGCCTGGTTCGGCCGGGAGTACCCGGTGCTGCTGGCCGCGATCCGGCAGGCGCAGCTGCTGGGTTTCGACGCGCACGCCTGGCAGCTGGCGTGCGTGCTGCGCGGCTACCTCACCCAGCAGGGGCGCCTGGAGGACCAGGCGACCGCGCACCGCATCGCGTTGACCGCCGCGGGCCGCCTCGACGACCCCAACGCCAGGGCGCACGCCCACCTCGGCCTCGGCCAGGCCCTGTTCCGGCTGGGTTCGGACGGCGAGGGCGAGGCCCAACTGCGATCCGCGCTCGCCCTGTTCGGGCAGACCGGCAACGTGATCGGGCAGGCCGTGAGCCACATCTACCTGAGCATGCGGCTCGAACGGGAGGGCGACCACGTCGCCGGCCTGCACCACAACGAGGAGGCGCTGCGGCTCTACCGGCAGGCCGGCCACCGGGCGGGCGAGGCCCGCAGCATGAACAACATGGGCTGGTTCCACGCCAAGATGGGCGCCTACGAGCGGGCGTTGCGCTGCTGCGAGGAGGCGCTCGACATCCAGCGGGAGCAGGGGAACCTGGCCGGCGAGGCCGCGGCGCAGGACAGCCTCGGCTACATCCACCACCTGATGGGCCGGCACGAACGGGCCATCGCCTACTACGAACAGGCGCTGCGCTTCCGGCGCGACGCGCGGCGGCTGCCCGCGGGGCTCACCCTGAGCCGGCTCGGCGAGGCGCAGTTGGCGGCCGGGCGGCACGCGGCGGGCCTGGCCACGCTGCGGCGGGCGCTCGAACTGCTCGACGAGTTGGCGCCCACCGAGGCGGCGCCGGTGCGGGCCAGGATCGCCGAGCTCACCGCGGAGTCGGAAAACGGGGCCGATTCGGGCGGTTGAGTCGCCCGGGGGCGGGCGCGGGACGACATCGCGCGTGCCCGCCCTGCTCAGCGGCGGCTTCGCGGACTACATTGCTCGCCATCGACACCTGCCGGGGCGCGAACGGAGACATCGTGGACGGCGACGGGGACCGTGTGGAATTCCGCCTCCTGGGGCCGGTGGGGGTGTGGGCCGGTGGCCGCCAGCTCGGCCCGGCGACCGCCCAGCAGCGGACGGTGCTGGCCACCCTGCTGCTCGACCCGGCCCGGGTGGTGGCCATGGACCGGTTGGTGACGGCGGTCTGGGGTGCGACGCCGCCGGCCACCGCCCGGAACGCGGTGCAGGGCGTCGTCTCCCGGCTGCGGCGGCTGCTCGCGCCGTTCCCCGAGGTCGAGTTGGCCACCTCGGTGCGCGGCTACGAGCTGCGTACCGACCCGGACTCCGTCGACCTGCACCGCTTCCGCCGGCTGGCCAGGCGGGCCCGTGGCGCCGGCGTCGCCCCGGAGGAGGCCGCCGAACTCCTGGGCGCGGCACTCGGGTTGTGGCGCGGTCGGGCGCCGCTCGTCGACGTGGCCGGGCCCTGGCTGCCGGACGCGGTGGCGCCCGGCATCGAGGAGGAGCGGCTGGCGGCCGTCGAGGCACTGGCCGCGGCCGACCTGACGCTCGGGCGGGACGCGGCGGTGGCCGCCGAGCTGTCCCCGTTACTTCCCGAACACCCGCTGCGGGAGCGGATGGTGAGCCTGCTCATGGTCGCCCTGCACCGCGGCGGGCAGCGCGCCGAGGCGCTCGACGTGTTCCGCCGGGTGCGCCGCAGGTTCGCCGACGACCTGGGCATCGAGCCGGGCGACGAGCTCCAGCGGCTGCACCAGGCCATCCTCGCCGACCGGGAGGCGTCCTGGCCGCCGGCGGGTGCCGGCGGCCGGCCGCCGGCACCCACGCCAGGCTCCGGGGCCGTGGCCCGGGTGCCACGTCAACTCCCGCCGGACACCGAGGCGTTCATCGGCCGCCGGGCCGAGCTCGCGGTCCTCGACGGCCTGTTGCCGCGGCCCGCGTCGGCCGGCGAGGCGGGCGGCACCCCGGTGTGCGTCATCACCGGCACGGGCGGCGTCGGCAAGACCGCCCTCGCGGTGCGCTGGGCCCACCGGGTCAGGGAGTCCTTCCCCGACGGCCAGCTCTACGTGAACCTGCTGGGCTTCGGCCCGGGCCGCCCGGCCCGCCCCCCGGCCGAGGCGGTGCGGCTCTTCCTCGACGCGCTGAACGTGCCGGCGCAGCGCGTCCCCGCCGCCGTCGACGCCCAGGTCGGCCTCTTCCGCAGCCTGCTCGCCGACCGCCGGATGCTGATCCTGCTGGACAACGCGCTCGACTCGGCCCAGGTGCGGCCGCTGCTGCCGAACTCCCCCGGCTGCCTGGTGCTGGTCACCAGCCGCAACGAGCTGACCGGTCTCGTCGCCGCCGAGGGCGCCAGGCCGCTGTCCCTCGGCCTGCTCTCCGACACCGACTCCAGGGAGCTGCTGGAACGCCGTCTCGGCCGCGGCAAGGTGACCGCCGAACGGGAGGCGGTCGACGACATCGTGGCCCGCTGCGCCGGCCTGCCGCTGGCACTGGCCATCGTGGCGGCCCGCGCCGGCTCGCGGCCCGCGTTCCCGCTCGGCGCCCTCACCTCGGGCCTCGACGACGACTCGGGCCCAGGGGAGCTCGGCTCGCTCGACGTGTTCGACGGCGGGGACTCGGGGGCCAGCGTGCGCACCGTCCTCTCCTGGTCCTACCGGGCGTTGACGCCGGCAGCCGCCCGGCTCTTCCGGCTGCTCGGGCTCGCCCTGGCCCCGGAGATCTCGGTGGCCGGCGCCGCCAGCCTGGCCGGGATACGGCCGCGCGCCGCGCACCTGCTGCTGTCCGAGCTGACCAGGGCCCACCTGGCGTGGGAGCGGTCGCCCGGCCGGTACGGCTGGCACGACCTGCTGTGGGCCTACGCGGAGGAGCTGGCGCTGGAGCGGGACGACGCGACCGAGCGGCGGGCGGCGCTGCACCGGCTGCTCGACTACTACCTGCACGCCGCCAACCTGTGCGACCAGCAGCTCGACCAGTACCACCGGGTGCCGATCGCCCTGCCGCCGGCCCGCGCCGGGGTGACCGTGCCGCGGGTCACCAGCCCCGCCCACGCCGTCCGGTGGTTCCTGCACGAGCACCAGGTGCTGCTGGCCGCCATCCGGCACGCGGCGCGCCACGGCTTCGAGAGCCACGCCTGGCAACTCGCCGGCGTCAGCCGGGGGTTCCTCTCCCAGCACGGCCACTCCGCGGCCCAGGCGGCGGCCCACCGGATCGCCCTGGAGGCGGCGACGCGACTCGGCGACCCCCGGGCGCTCGGCCACGCCCAGATCGGCCTGGTGCAGGCGCTGATCAGGCTCGGCGACGACGCCGAGTGCGAGGAGCGGCTGCACACGGCGTACGAGCTGTTCGGCGCGGCCGGCGACCGGGTCGGTCAGGCGCTGACCCACATCTACCGCAGCCTGCTGCGGGACCGGGCCGGCGACTACGCGGCCGGGGTGCGCCACAACGAGCAGGCGCTGCGGCTCTACCGGCAGGCCGGCCACCGGGGCGGCGAGGGCCGGTCCATGAACAACGTCGGCTGGTTCCAGGCCCAGTTGGGCAAGTACCGCGAGGCGCTGGCCAGTTGTGAGGCGGCCCTGCTGATCCACCGCGAACTCGACGACGGTCCGGGCGAGGCGGCCACCCTGGACAGCCTGGGCTACATCCACCACCGGCTCGGCCACCTCGAGGAGGCCGTCGACTACTACCGGCGGTCGCTGCGCGGCCGGCACGACTGGGAGCACGCGCTGGCCGCCCGCACCCTGGGCCGGCTCGGTGAGGCCCAACTGTCCACCGGCCGGCTCGTCGAGGGCCGCGAGACGCTGCGTCAGGCCCTCGCCCTGCTGGAGAACCTGGCGCCGGGCGACGCGGACACCGTGCGCACCCGCATCGCCGAACTCGACGGCCCCGGCAGTGGCGTCGGAGGCGACGTGGGGCGCCCCGCCTAGCCGGCCGGCGCCGCCCGGCGGCCGGCGAGGCGGCGCGCCAGCTCCCACACGGCCAGCGCGATCGCGAACGCCTCGGCCCCGAGCAGCAGCCCGGCGCAGAACAGGCTGTACCAGAACCGGCCGGCCAACGGGCCCTCCGCGAGGCCGTCGGCCGCCCACGCGAGGTACTCGACGAACACCGGGACCAGCAGCGAGAACCAGGCCGTCACGCCCACGAAGCCCGCCAGCCACAGCCAGCGGAACCACCGCCCGACCCGCAGGTCCGTCTCCGACGAGGCCGCCAACTCCTCCGCCTGCTCCTCGGTGAGCCGGCCGAACGCCCGTCGCAGCAACAGCGACTTGACCCGCCACAGGTTGTGGCAGCCGAGCGCGTTGACCAGCACCGCGTACAGGTCGGTGCGCAGGAACACCATGGACTGCCACAGCATCTGGACCACCTTGACGAACACCCAGGCCGCCAGCAGCGCGTCCACCGTGCCGGGCGGCGACCAGGCGCCGACGTCGATCGCCAGCCGGCCGGCGAGCAGCGCGGCGAGCAGCACCGAGTCGACGGCGAGGCCGCCGAGCAGCGGGCCGTAACGCCGGCGGCGCGGCACCGTCCACAGCTGGGTGAGGTCCGTCTCGAAGACCAGCATGATCATGCGGCGGTCGATCCCGAACCGGGTCTGGATGCCGAGCGCCCGCGCGGCCAGCCAGTGGCCGCACTCGTGGCTGGCGGCCGCGAACCACACGAACGGCACCCAGGCCAGCGCGCTGACGCCGATGTCGTCGAAGGCGAAGGCGTCCTCGCCGGGTTCCGGCACCAGACCGGGCCGGAGGACGAGCACGCCGACCGCGAAGAGCAGGCAGGCGGCGTAGCAGGCCCACGCCACCGGGCCGAAGAAGGGCCGGACGGTCTCCTGACGGATCGCGGTCATCCACCGGCGCGCCTGGATGGGCGCGTTCTTCGCCGGCTCGGACCGGGCCGGGTCCTCCCCGTCCTCGCCGTCCTCGCCGTCCTCGGCGAGGAAGCCCAGCTCGCCCAACGTCTCGACGAACGACGGGACGTTGACCGGCTGGCCGGCGAACGCCTCGGCCTCCGCGGCCGCCTCGTCGACGGTGGCACCGCGCCGCAACGCCTCGATCACCACGCCACCGACCGCCGGGATGGTGACGAACGTGCCGGTGGCCGGATCGCCCACCAACACCTCGTCGTCGCCCTCCGGCACCACGCTGAGCGGCCGCAGCCGCACCGTCGTCGTCATCCGCGCTCCCGGGAGTCGGCCGGCGCCAGCGCGCACACCGGGCAGTCCGGGTTCCGGGTGAACGGCTGCCAGCTGGGCGCCAGGCCCTCCCGCAGGTCCAGGACGATCCGGCCCCCGGCGGCGCGCGGCGGTTCGAAGCCGGTCAGGTGCCGCTTCGCCTCGAACGCGACCAACGAGCCGATCAGCGTGGCCATCGGGCCGGTGAGCGGGTTGCTCAACTCGATCTTCTCGGCCAGCCGCAGCGCGGCGCCGGCCGAACTCCCCGGCGCCGGACGGTCGGCGGCGTCACAGGCCAGGCAGGGCGTGCGGCCGGGAATCACCGACTGGTACATGATCTGGGACGGCGTGCCGCCGCCCCCGACGAACGGCACACCGGCGCGCACCGCGGCCTCGTTCACCCACAGCCCGGCATCCGGGTGGCCGTCCACGCCGCCGGCGATCAGGTCCACGCCCCCGGTCAGGTCCGCCAGGTCGTCGGGGCCGGAGATCCAGCGCTCGACGGCGCGGACCTCGATGGTCGGGTCGTACTCCCGCACCCACTCGGCGGCCCGCTCGGTCTTGGCACGGCCCACGTCGCGGTGCCGGTACAAGAACTGGCGGGCGAAGTTCCTGGGTTCGACGCGGTCGCGGTCCACCAGCGTCAACCGCCCGACGCCGAGCCCGGCCAGGCACTGCACCAGCGTCGAACCACCGCCGCCGACCCCCAGCACCAGCACGTGCGCGGCCCGGAGCCGCCGCACGAACCCGGCGCGCGGACGGTCGAGTCCGGCATAGGCGCCGAAGAACGAGAGATTGGAGAAGTGCCGGGCGTCCGCCGCCGGTTCGCCGAGCCAGCGGCCGTCGGCGTCCTCCACGAGCCCCAGCGAGTCCAACCCGGCGAGGCCGTCGGCCACCTCGGCCTCCGTGACCTCGAATCCACGCGCCACGAGCGCGTCACTCAACTCGGCGGTGGTCCACGCCCCCCGGCTCAACTCGCCGAGCAACGCCGCCACCCGACCCGTCGGATCGCCCAGCGTCACCGCCTCACGGGCGTCGCGCACCACCAGGAGATCGTCCCCGACGGTCTCCCACACGCACTCCTTCAAGGTGACCCGCATCGTCTCCCCGCTGAGCCGAACGAACGTGACGAAGAAGAACCGCGGGGAGGGGGAGCACCACGGCCAGGTGCCCCACCCTCCCCGCGGAGGCCGTCAGCAGACGGTGTCAGTGGCTCAGGTGGCCGGGTTCTGGGTCGCCTTGACGGCTTCGACCTTCTTGACCTTGATCTCCATCTCACTGCCTCCTCGCTGAAAGGGGAACGGCCCGGGTTACCGCCCGGCGTGAGCCGGGGGTGTGAACCGCTGCCGCCAAGGGTGGGGGGCGGCGCTGATTCCCCACTGACGGGCCGCTGATCCGCGCGGCGCCCTGCCGGGGGGAGGGGCTGTCTCTTAT
>NZ_SMKI01000020.1 GCF_004348415.1 Streptomyces hainanensis | reverse complement strand
GCACCCGGCCCGTGAGGCAGCGCTCGTCCAACTCCTGGGCCGGCTCGACCTCGGGGATCTCGACCGGCGGGAACATCTCCTCCTGGCTCGGCGCCTCGGTCTGGCCGCAGCCTGGTAGCGCATCTCGTTCGCAACGAGGGGGTCAGGGGTTCAAATCCCCTCAGGTCCACCGGCAGGGCCGTTCACGAAACCAGGTGTGAGCGGTTGACGAGATCCCGTCCGATCGGATTGATCGGGCGGGATCTTTGTCGTTTCCGGGGTCTGCTCGACCGTGTTCGGGGTGGCGTCGTCAGGCGGCATCGGTGGGGATGGGCTCCTCAGGTTTCGCTACGTCGGTGAAGCGGGTGAGGTCGCCGATGGGCGCGGTGGGCCGCCAGCTGAGCACAGGGATGTGTGCGTTCACGGTGTCTCCGTCCTCGCGCAGGACCGCCGAGGACGGGTGGTACATGTGCAGGAGAAGATCGTCGTAGTGGTCGAACGCCGAGTAGTAGTCCATGCGGTAGGCGAAGTCGTTGTCCTCTCCACCCCAGCCCTCGAAGCGTTCGTCCATCCCCTCGATCCGGTGGAACGCGCTCGTCCGTGCCCATACGCAGCAGCCTGGCGGGCGCCGCAGGACGAAGGCCCTGAGGTGGTCGCTGTCCGCCTCCGGAGACTGTAGACGCACTCGCTCCCTGATCGCCCAGCACGTCGAAGACGGGTCAAGACACCACATGTCGCGGTATGTGAGGTGCCCCATGGTGCCGGGGTGGCGGAAGCGGGCGGTGTTACGGGAGACGAAGTCCCGGTCGGCGAGCACGTCGGCGTCCAGTATGCAGATGACCTCCGGTCGGCCGGGAGTGTTGACCACCCCGGCGTTGACCGCCCACGACTTGTTGAAGGCACCGTCCTTGGGAGCGAACACGTAGTGGTCGACATACGGCAGGACGACGTCACGCCAGCGGGGGACGTCGTCCGACTCGACCACCACGACCCGGTAGGAGAAGCGCGGTGCGGATTGGTCGCGCAGCGACAGCAGACAGGCCAGCAGGTTGCGCAGCCGCAGTCCAGGGCCTCGATCCCGGAACGGCACCACAACGAGTACGGGGGCATCCACTGCGAGGGGGAGGGAGTCACCGGCCTGCAGAGCACGCAGTTCGTCAACCTCCACCTTGGGGGTGGAAGGACCGCCGTACCGCCGTCCCAGGTGGTAGCCGAGGCGGGAGTTGGACTCCGCCTGCCAGGCGAGTGCGAACAGTTCCTCGACTTCGGGGCTCCGATGCGCCGCAAGGTCCCGCAGCCGATCCGTGAGCTCCCACTGGGGGCGCGCATCGGTGGGATCCGCCCGCAGTTCCGCGAGGAGTCGGCGGATCGTGTCGTCCGCCACCTTCTCGGCAGCCTCCAAGACCTCCAGCCGGTAGGCCGTGCCCCGGTCCCAGAAGGCAATGCTTGCCTCCCGGGCCTGGGGATCGGCGTCAACGGTCATGGTAGTGACGACGGCCTGGGCCAGTATCTGGGGATCGTTGGGGGTCAGAGCCGACATACCAGGTTCTTCCTCTCTCGGGTGTCAGGCGTGGAGGCGGGTGTCGTAGCTGAGATCTCGACCAGACGCCGGAGGCCAGGGCAACACGGGCCTCTTCAGATTCAAGAGTAATCTTTTACAGCGCGGAAGATGATTCGCTCAATTTCCCGCAAGGAATCCTGAATGGCCTGAGGGCCCACCAGTCCAGTATCCGCGGTAAGCGTCATTGCCAGCTCGTCACGATTTTGGTGAATATGCAGGGCTATATCCTCGTCCCCGCGGTTGTCGGTAAGTGCACGCAGACGGCAATCACCGAGCTCAAAGGCTTCGAGCGCGGACCGGGTGGCCAACGGTGAAGCTTCCCCGCCCTCCATGCGCGCATCGTTGTAGAAGACCGTCCGATGGAGCCTGCAACGGTCCGCTCCAGCACTGTGGATCTTCGACAGCAGGTCAATTTTGTCGTATTGGGAATGCTGATATGAGCGTAGTGACGCTCGCTGCACTCTTTTCAGAAGGGCGGCAAAGTCGCCACCGGACACATCGGCAGAGAAGAGGCCCTCCAGTACACGAGGGCTGACATTCCTGCGATCCTCCGCATTGACCCGGTTCCCGCACATCAGCATGAAGCCGGGTCTGTCGGTACCCGTCATTCGTCCCAGCACGAGCGAGGCAGCGGAGAGCAGGACGGTCGAATCACTGACTCTGAACCGAGACGCGAGGGAAGCCAGCGCGCAGGGCAGGAAGCGGGAAGAAAGACGTCCCTGCCAGAACCGCACCTCCCTGCGATCGGCGAACCCGGGGTCGACACGCATGGGAGGCAAGTCGAGAAGGGTGCCGATCCAGTACTCGATGGCCCGAGCCGACACGTTCCTCCCCCGCTCGGAGTACTGGAACTCGGCCACCTCACGCGGCTGCACGGGACGGGGGAAGGTGAGCGGGTCTGCACCACCGAGGAAGCGGGCTACTTCCTCAACCGCCAACCGGATCCCGAAAAAATCCGCGCACATGTGCGATATTGCCAGAACCAGCCTCTTCGACCCGTCGGCGGGACCCACCAGACATACTCTGAGCGGTATCTCAGCAACATGCCGGAATCTTCGAGATTCCCAATCGTTCACCGCGTCATCCGCATGGGAGGCGGCGAGGTCGGCGCCCGTTTCGATGATACGCACCGGAACCTCGACCGCATCGAGTACCCGCTGACCAACCCGCCCCCCGGGCATTTCAACAAACAGTGTCCTGAAGGACTCGTGTCGTCTGACCATCCACGCGACAGCCTCCCACACTTCACCGATCGAAATGGAGTCCCCGATATCGATCGATTGACTGAAGTTGAACTGGTGATCCTCCTCCCCCAGAGCTTTCGTTGCGTCCCAGAAGGCCTGCTGCGCCCAGGTCCCTGGAAATGTCTTTTCGAGGCCTTCCCCTGACTGCACCCGCACTTGCAAAAAATCGCCCCTGCGCCCGCCTGGTGTCAGTTCCACTGAAACGCCTCCCTCCGCTCAAGGATTCGGTTTCCCAGTCGCTTCCAACGGCAGGTCACTGTCGTTCCTCAAGCCTCAACAAACTCACGATGATCTCGGCCAGATCGACATGTCGAAAAGATTCGACCCGTAAGTCGGCGTGAGTGAGGTCCAATTCCGCGGTCATGTCGTTGGGCACCGTCACACAACGCACCCCGGCCGCTCGGGCAGCCCTGATTCCCGTGGGCGAGTCCTCGAAGGCGATGGCTTCTTCGGGAGACAGTCCGAGTCTCCGCAGGGCTTCGTGGTACAGATCGGGTGCCGGCTTGGGGAGGGTGGCCACCCTGTCGGGGCTGTGCACACTGTGCCACCCGTCGCCGATTCCGCACTGGCGTACGTAACGGGTGATCCACCAGGATGGGCTGTTGCTGACAATCGATCGGAGGAGACCAGCCGAGTCCACCTGCTCCAGCAGGTTTCGCACACCTGGTCGTGCCCGCATCTGGCTGAGCATTTCCTCCTTGTACGCGGCGACCCGGCTCTCCAGCTCCGTCCGGTCCAAGGGCTCTCCGACGCGTTCCTCCAGGTCGCTCCAGAGGTCGAAGCCAACGGTGCCGATGACATCACCCCAACGTCGACGGGTCAATTCCTGACCGTGCTCACGGAATACCTCGGCATAGGCGCTGAAGACATGCGGTTCGGGATCCCACAGCGTTCCGTCGAGGTCGAAGAGCACCGCTCGTACAGCCGCCTTGTCCGCCCGAAGCAGCGTGAACGACGCGGGAAGAATACTCACGGCAGATTTTCCTTACTGGCCACCCAGGCCGGCACGAACTGATCCGGTGACTTCCCTGCGCCGGAGCCGGTCTCCCGGAACCAGTCGACCGCACGCTTGATACCGGCCTCGACAGAAACGCTGGGCTCCCAGCCGAGCAAGCGTCGCGCCAGGGAAATGTCGGGGCAGCGCAGATCCGGATCGTCCTCGGGACGATCGACGAAAATCAGTGGTGATGTGGAACCGGTGAGCTCCCTGATCAGGGTGGCCACCTCAGCGATAGTGAGTTCCTCGGGATTTCCTAGATTCACCGGACCGGCAAGATCCGATTCGAGCATACGGACGATCCCGGACACCAGGTCGTCCACATAGCAGAAGGACCGGGACTGAGTACCGTCCCCGGTAATCGTCAAGGGCTCACCGGCCAGCGCCTGGGTGATGAAGGAAGGAATCGCGCGTCCATCACCTTGTCGCATCCTGGGGCCGAACGTGTTGAAGATGCGAATGATCGCCGTATCGACTCCGTACGTCCGGCGGTATGCCATCGTGAGAGCTTCCGAGAAGCGTTTCGACTCGTCGTAAACACTGCGCGGTCCGACCGGGTTGGTGTTCCCCCAATATTCCTCATGCTGAGGGTGGACCTGTGGATTCCCATAGGTCTCGCTGGTGGAGGCGAACAGAAAACGGGCCCCCTTACGGCGGGCCAGATCCAGGGCTCGGAAAGTTCCCAGAGATCCTGCCCTCATGGTCTCGACAGGGATACTCAGATAGTCGGCGGGAGAGGCCGGGGAGGCGAGATGGAGGACCGCATCGACCGGGCCGGAGATGTCACAGCTTTCCGATACATCGACCGACTCCACTCTGAGCCTGCCGGAGGAGAGGGAAATCTCCAGGTTTTCCATGCGCCCTGAACTGAAATTGTCGACGCACAGTACTTCCGCACCCATTTCAGTGAAATAGTCACACAGATGAGAACCGATAAATCCAGCGCCGCCAGTAACGACTACCCGCCCGAACCTCATTATCCCTACTTCCGGTCATCACATGGACTCCAAGAGCGGTCACCATATGAAATGGTCAATGACCTCGGCTGCCTGAAGGGGCGGAACCATCCTGATACGCGGCCGCTTGCAGGCCGTAGAGCTCCGCGTACTGGCCACCCAGCGCCATCAGTTGCTCATGTGTGCCCGTCTCCACCAGGCGCGCGCCGTCGAGGACGACGATGAGGTCGGCCGTCCTGACGGTTGAGAACCGGTGGGAGACCAGCAACGTGATCCGGCCGGTCCCCTTCGAGCCGCCGTCCCGAGCGATCTCCGCGTAGCGCCCGAAAAGGGCGTGCTCCGTCTCGGCGTCCAGGGCCGAGGTCGGCTCGTCCAGCACCATCAGCAGTGGCTTCTCCCGCATGAAGCCCCGCGCCAACGCCACCCGCTGCCACTGGCCGTGCGAGAGTCCCACGCCCCCTGGCCAGTCCACCCCCAGTTGGGTGTCCAGGCCGTGGGGCAGCGCGGCCACGACCACATCGGCGCCTGCCCTGTCGACAGCTGAAGTCACGGCTGCCTCGTCGTTCTCACGCGGCAGATCTCCCAGCCCGACGGAGCGGCGCAGCGGGTACTCGAAAGGGAAGAAGTCCTGGAAGGCAGAGGTCACCCGTTGGCGCCAGCGGTCGGCGTCGGTCCGGGACAGATCGGTGTCGTCGGCGAGGATCCGCCCCGCCGTGGGAGCGTAGAAGCCGCAGAGGAGCTTGACGAGCGTCGACTTCCCCGCACCGTTCTCCCCTACAACGGCCACGACCGCGCCAGCCGGGAGCGTCAGTTCGATGTCCTCGAGGACCAGACGCTCCGTCCCCGGGTATGCGAAAGACACCCCGTCGAGGCGGATACCGCGGCGCAGCTCCGTCGGCACGGGCTGGTCGGAGGTTCTCTTCCGGGCTTGAACGTAGTCCTCCAGCCAGGCCAGCCGTCGTGAGCAGTCCAGCCAGATGGTGCGGAAGAAGTGCATCTCCCCGATCGTCTGCCCGACATACGTGGAGAGGCGGCTGCCCGCGGCCAGCACCATGAGCACCTGGGCCGCTTGGGCGTCGTCGCGGGTGGCGACGTACCAGAGGGCCGCCATGAACGCGCCGGCGGACAGCGTCAGCGCGGCGGACTGGTAGACCGCGGAGATCCAGCGGGCCCGCGCCAGCGGCTTGTACCGCCGGACCCACGCCTGCCGGCGCCGTTCCCTGAGAACCGGTCCGACCTGGGCGACGCGCACCTCCTTGCCCGCCTCAGCGGAGGTGGCGGTCAGGAACAGATGCCGGGCGAGACGATCGTGCTGTGCACCGTCCTCTTCTGCCTCTTTCTCCTTGCCCGCCCGCCAGTTGGACACCAGGACAGAGGGCACGACGAAAAAGCCGAGGACGACGAGGAGCGGATGGACGAACACCAGCAGACTCACCGTGATCAGCAACCGCAGGATCGTGCCGAGCACTCCGAACAGCTTCTGGTAGAGGTCGCTCAGGGCCGGAGCATGGTCGCGGAGTACCGAGATCCGGTCCAAGTGGTCGGGGAGTTCGTGGTGCTCGATGGTGGCGACGGAAGCCTGCAACTCGGCGATGTGCGCCTCGACCACCACGGCCGCACGGTCCGCAAAGCGCCGGTTGGCCCGTTCGCTGAGGATGTTCAGCAGCCAGGTGGCGGTAGCCAGCAGGGCCAACAGCAAGGACGCCGTCAGGATCTCGGTGCCCTGGCCGCTGAGCACCGAATCCGCGAGCGAAGCGATGCCCCAGGCCAACAGCGCGTCGGGCACGGCACTCACCACGGTCGTCACGAAGGCGACCACGATCAGCCCCGGGCTGGCACGGTACCCGAGCCGCAGCGAGCGGCCGAGTGAGACCAACGAGGAGGGCAGCCGTTCGATCGTCTGGTCGGAGACGGACATCATCGGGTTACTCCACCACTTCCAGGTCGGTACAGTCGTCGCCCGACACCGGGGACTCCGCGAAACGGGACGCCTGAAGGTCGTACAGGTGGCGGTAGCGGCCCCGCGCGGCCATCAGCTCCGCATGGGTGCCGAGTTCTACGACCCTGCCCTCCTCCAGCACGCAGATCCGGTCCGCGTGACGGACCGTGGAGAAGCGGTGGGAGATCAGAACGGTGGTCACGCCCCGGGTCGCCTCAAGGATGCGTTCGAAGATCTCGGCCTCCCCCCTGACGTCCAGCTGCGCGGTCGGCTCGTCGAGAATCACCAACCCAGCTCCCAGGCGTACGGCGCAGAGGGCACGCGCCACGGCCACGCGCTGCCACTGCCCCCCGGACAGATCGGTGCCGTCGTCGTATCCCCGGGACAAGACCGTGTCGAGCTCGGCAAGATCCTTGGCCCCCGCGTCCGCCAGCGCGGCCCTGATCACGTCGTCCGAGGTGTCGTGCAGGGAAACGTTGTCGCGTAGCGGCAGTTGATAGCGGACGAAGTCCTGGAAGACAGCGGTCACCCGGGATCGCCAGGACTCCAGGTCCAGATCCCGCAGGTCCACCCCGTCGACCTCGATGGCGCCGGACGTCGGATCGTAGAGTCGGCAGAGCAGTTTGGCCAGGGTGGTCTTTCCGGCCCCGTTGACTCCGACGACGGCCAATGAGGTGCCCGCTTCGATCGTCACGTCAAGGCCGTCGAAGACCGGTTTCGTGCTGCCGGGATAGGAGAATCCCAGCTCCTTCAGGCGTACGTACGCGGCGGGCCCACCCTCCGCCGAACGGTTCCCGGAGACCAGCCTGCCGGTCTCCTCCATCGCCTCACTCAAGCCCAGAACGGCAGTGACCGACTCGGCGGTTGGCGGCAGCGCCCAGTTGATCCCGCCGAAGGCGATGCCGCTCGCCCCCACCGCCGCGAGGGCGAACATGGCCACCTGGCCGATGTCGAGGGCACCGGATGCGGCTTCCCTGGCAATCGCCCAGAACACCACCGCGTTGGCGGTCACGACCACCAGGACAACCCGGAGCAGCGGGCGCTGTCGCAGGCGGGTAGCCTGCCACCTCAGCTCGATCATCCGGCGGCGCTCGGCAGCGAACCGGCCCACGGTCCACCGGCCGAGGCCGAAGATCCGCAGTTCTTTCGCCGCCGGCGCGTCCACCGCCAGGCGGTAGGTGTACTCGGCGCGCCGTTGTGCGTCGAGGACCTCTTGGGCGCCGCGGTCCCATCCTCCGCTCTCCCGCAGCAGCCAGTGCGTGGCCAGCCAGGCACCGGCCACCAGCGGCGGAGCCCACCAGGCGAAGGCGAAGAGCACACTGGCCTGGCTCAGCCCGGTCATCGCCTCCACCAGACCACCGGAGATGAGGCCGATGGAGATGGACATCGGCGGGCCGGAGATGCCCAGGTCGAAGTCGCGGGCCATGGTGAGCCGGTCGGTCAGCTCCCTGGACTCCAGATGGGCCAGGCCGGACGGCTTGGTCGTCGCCTCCGCCAGCTTGTCGTGCAGCCACGAGGAGAGCCAGTCACCAAGACTCGCCCCAGTCTGCGCGTGGACCGGGGCGAGCAGCTGCATCAGGAGGAAGACCACGCTCACCGCCGCCAGCGGCGGTACCAGGGAGTCCTGTCGCTGTACGGCGCTCAGCAGCGCGGCCACCGCGACGGTGAGGACCGCGGGCAGCGCACCGCGGACGACTATCAGGGCCCACCAGGCCGTCGCCAGCCCCTTGTGCACGCGAGGCAGAACGGAGAAGAAAGGCCACGCGTACCAGCCTTGCAGTTTGTCGATCACGAACCTGCCTCAATGAACGATGCGTCAACTATTGTTTCTGGCACGCCACTTGGTGACACGGGGATGCGGTGAGACCACCTTGGGCCGAGGAGCGTCACCCGGATCCGTCACGGGCGGGATCGGCTACCGGCTTACCGGCGGCCGACCGAGGCAGCTCCGCCACCAGATGAATGCCGCGCGGGACTTGGTGCGGCGTCAGCCGATCCCTGCACCAGCCGATCAGCTCCGCTGTCGGGGTGCTGTCCCGGAGGACGACACGGGCAACGGGCACCTGCCCGCGCGCGGCGTCGGCCGCTCCCACCACCTGTACCTCGGCCACCGCGGGATGTGCCGCCAGCACCCGTTCGACCTCGGCCGGACTGACCTTCTTGCCCGCGACGTTGATCAGGGAGCCGAGGCGGCCCATCAGGCGGAAGCCCCCGGGCGTGTCCCCGGCGAGCCCGGCAAGGTCACCGGTGCGGTACCAGCCGTCGTCACCTGCCAGCGGTGTCATCGTCGCCCCGTCGAATGTCGTCCGGCCCGCCGCCAGCGACGAGGACCGCAGGAGGAGTTCGCCCTCCTCGACGCGGGTGTCAACGCCCGGCAGCGGTATGGCGACGTCGTCGGCGGACTCGTCTCCCACCAGGCGCGTCAGCGAAACGGCACCGACTTCCGAGGATCCGTAGCAGTCGTAGAAGCGGAACCCGAACCGGCGGGTGATCCTCGCGGCTGTCCCCGCCGCCAGCGGGGCACCCGCGGAGACCGCCTGGCGCAGGCCGGCGAGACCGGCCGGACCCGCGGAAGGGGCGCCGGACCCGTTCCCCCGCCGTCCGCCTTCGTCAGGCACACTCAGCAGACCGTAGTGGAGTGGGAGCGCGATCAGCGTGTGGGCACCGGTCTCCGCCACAGCCCGCGCGAGCTGGGAGGGGACCGACCGGCTCGGACAGCAGCGCACCACGGCCCCGAACAACAGCGGTGCGATCAGGCCGTAGTTGAAGCCGTAGGCGTGGAAGAGGGGCGCGGCCGACACGACGGGACGGTCAGGGCCGTAGCCCAGGAACTCGCCCACTCGCCGGGCGTCCGCGAGGACGGAGACCGCGGTGCGGACGACTCCGGTGGGTGTCCCGGTGGAGCCGGAGGTGAGGAAGATCTGGCTGCCGGGCGGCACGGCGGCCGTCGCCGGCGGCCCGGTGCGGCCCGCCGGAGCGGCGGGCCGCACCCGGTCCGCGGGAGGATCGCCCTCCGGCGGTCCTCCCCACAGGGTGAGGGCCTCGCTCCAGAGAACGTCCCGCGGCCCGGGCGGCCTGGTTCCGCCGTCGTGGAACAGCAGGTCGCTCGCCCCGTGGGCCCGGGACGTGTCGGCCATCGGCCGCGCGAGGTCCGGGTCACGGTGCACCACACTGATCCCGGCCAGATCACAGCCGAGCGTCACCACCGCGGTGGCGGCCGGGTCGGTCAGCTCCGCCACGACGCGGCGGGGGTGGGACCGCCCGGCCGCCAGCCTTTCGGCGAACCGCTCAGCGGCGGCGAGCAGGTCGCCACGGGACCAGGCGCGGTCGGGGGAGATGAGAGCCGTTGCCTCCGGCCAGCGGGCCGTCGAGTCCCGCACTGCCGCGAAGACGCTTTCCACTCCCATGACAGCACTCCTCGTTCGGCGTTGGACGGGACAAGGACGGGTCGGTCAGCGGTGGTCGACGACGTAGTCGGCCATCTTTCCCACGGAGCTGAAGTTGTCGATATTCAGCTCCTCGTCGGGAATGACCAGCGAGAACTCGGACTCCAGCCATACGAGGATCTCCAGGACCCCCAACGAGTCGAAGCCGGCGAATTCCCGGAGGTCCTTGTCCGCGTCCAGGGTCTCCTCACGCAGGTCGGGCACCACCTCGCGCAGGCGCTGCTGAACGGACTCGACAATGTACTGACGGTCGGCCATCTGGTCTCCCCAGGACGTCGGGATTCCGCCGCAAGCTATGCGGCGTGGGTGTGTGAAGGCTCGGACAGTGTCAGTGCTGTCCGGCCATCGCCGCGTCCGCCTCCCGGACAGAACGCAGACAGATCTGGTACAGCGAATTGGCAGGGCCGTCCGGGAGCAGGCCCTGCCAGGGCTTGGCCGGGGTGGCGAAGTGCAGGACCGTGGCTTCGTTCTCCAGCTCGAGTAGCTCGGAAATCGGAACCAGGTCCTCCGCGCCGTAGCGGATCCAGCGGGACTTCAGCAGAGAGGAGAAGGGGAACACGTTCCAGCGAGGGGTCAGTCGGTGCCAACGGTCGTCAGCCGCCCAATTGAGCGCGTCCTGGTCCCAGAGTCTGATGTGCTGGGGATGCTCGGCGATGAATTCGAGAGCCCGCCGAAACGTTCCTTCAGCGATACAGGCCGCCGGGTCGATCAGCAGGACCCCCGAGTTGAAGTACTCGCGGTCCTGGGGAAGCCCGAGGGACGACCATCCGGGCAGCGCCCGGCCGTGTCCCAGGGTGGGATTCACCGGATCACGTACCGCCGCGATCGGCGCGTCGAGCGGAACCGTGTCGAGCAACGGCCCCAGGCTGCCCCGCACGAGGAGGTCGGCGTCGAGATAGAGCACTCGCTCGTGGTCGGCGAAGATCTCCGGGATCATGAGCCGCAGATAGTTGGCCTGGGAACCACCGAAGGCAACGGGATAGCCGAGCGGGGCGAGCCGAATCTGCCGCAACTGGACTTTCAGGCCCAGTCGGCCAGCGTGCCAGCGGAGCCTTTGCGCGGACTCCTCCGAAAGTTCTTCGAACAGGACGTGCACATCCAGGCGCGCGGAGAGTTCGGGGTCCGCGTCACACAGTGACTGCCACGCGACGGTAAGCGGAAGGCTGTAGGCGTCGTTGATTGCGAATACCAGCGTGGGCTGCGGAATTTGACCGTGTGCACCATACCCGAGCGGCATGAATTCATACGCCTTCCCGATAAGGACTACTGCGGAAGCCAGGTCGAGCGAAGCGACCATGCCAGTGCACGTACCTCTTGTCAAGGTCAAACATCCGCGTGATCGATCAGCCGGCAACCTTGGCGCCCGATTGATGCGGCGGTGGTATTCCCTGGCCGAAACGAGCCACTAGGTCGGCCTGTCGAAATGGGACACAACGCACATCAAAGATCAAGTCACCTCACCCAAAGGAATGGGAATGGGGCATACTTAGACTTCCGACGTGAAATACGTGAGCAAGATCAAGCCAAGTTGATGTTGCTGGATTGAACTCTTTCCGCCGAGGGGGTAGCTTCCGAGGCAACGGCAGAAAGCGCCTTAGTCGCATGCCCCGCACTGGTTCGCTCGCGATGAATGGCCGCCCCTCACGCATCGAGAGCCGAATCCTCAAAGAAACCGAAAAGCACGGTGGCGGACGTGAAATCCTCGCCAACGACGCCAGGGCCATGCATTGCTCGAATCCCCCGAGACGAGCGAGGAACAGGTCGACGCCATCAGAAGTGCTCCGGCGGCCGCGTCACAGCACGGAGTTCGGCAGACTCGGCCGGCCCGAGGACATGGCCGGCATGGCGGGCCTTCCGGTGTCCCCGGACACGCGCCGGGTCAACGGGCAGAACATCAGGACCATGGGAGGGACAGTCTGATGCGCCAGGCAGCACCGCGTCCGGTCGGCCCGGCTGTGGCCGACGCCGTTCTGCGTCCCGTCGTGGCACGCATCCGGCAAGTCCCGGATCGTTACCGCGAGTTCGTCCAGACCGTACGGGACGCCGCCTGGGAACATCGCCTCGACCACACCCTCCTCGAGAGGTTCACGGACCTCGGGCTGCCCTGCCGGGGCGGGCCAGACGGACCCCGCTACGACCGGCTGGATCTGGCCAACGCGTCACTCGCGCTGCGGCTGCCGTCCGCCCGAAGCATGGCCATGCGCGGCTGGGCGAACACCTTGCGTGCCACGGCCGGCTCCGCGGCCACCACCTTCGAGGTGGAGATCCGGCCCAGATGTCCCGCCCCCGGCCATCCGGGCGAGTGCGCCTACGAGGCCTCCGCGGCCCTCCGAGCACAGCCAGGGTTCACCGAGTCGCCGGACGGTCACCGATACCTGGTACGCGACCGGATCGTCGCGCCGGACACCGACGTTCCGCAGGAGGTGCGCGACCTCGCCGCCCTGGTTTCTCCTCTGCACTACCACCTCCTCCCGGAGGAGTTGCGAGGCGACATCGGGTTCGCACGGGAGACGAACCTCGCCGACTGCGCGCTCGCGGTCGCCCTCCTGGTGGCCGAGGCGACCCTTCGAGGAATCACCGCGCGGCCGTCCTTCGGGTTCCTCCTCGCAGTCCCCTACTCGATCGAGCATGCCTGGACCGAGGTCGAGTTCGACGGACGGCAGGTGTCCCTGGACCCTCATCTGCTCAACCTGCTGACGAGTTGGGACCTACTCGAGCGGGACCAGTGGCCCTCGCACCAGCCGATCAGCGCCTGCACCTGGCGGCTGGGCGGTCACAAGGCGCACCCGGTCCTCCACCACGGCGCGGGAAGCATGCTCTCACTGGCCACCGTGATCAAAGTCGACATGGCCGCATGAGGCCCCGATCCGCATGGCACACCCGCGCCATGCCCTTGCCCGGCCTCCTCACGCGGAAAGGATGACCGTAGTGGACTCCGCCACTCCGCGGGCTGCTGACCTCCCGTCTCCGGATGCCGTTCTGCACTATGTACGCGAAGTCGTCGCCGAGGTGCTCGGCATCCAGGCACGTCGCGTCGACGGCCCGCTGGACGAACTGGCCCTGGACTCCCTGACGCGGCTGAACATCACGGCCCGCTTCGACCATGACCTCGGCCAGGTGCCCATGACCTTGATGTTCGACCACCGGTCGGTCGCGGAGCTGGCCGCGCACCTGCGCACATCGCACACCGCCGCCCTCGCGGACCTCCTGGGCGCGACGCCCGAGGAGGCGCTGGCCGAAGAGCCCCTGCCCACCGCCGCAGCCGGGACCCCGGTTGCAGTGCCTCCGCGAAACGGCGATGTGGCGGTGATCGGGGTCAGCGGCCGCTATCCCGGTTCCCCCGACATCGACGCTTTCTGGGACACGCTCAGGACCGGTTCCCACCGCGTGACCGAGGTCCCCGAAGACCGCTGGGACTGGCGGCGGTACTACGACCCGCGCCGCGGGCAGCCGCACAAGACGTACGGCAAGTGGGGCGCGTTCCTGGACGATGTCAGCGGTTTCGACGCGGACTTCTTCAACATCCTTCCCAGCAGCGCCGCCGAGATGGATCCGCAGGAACGTCTCTTCCTGGAGACAGCCTGGAACCTCCTGGAGGAGACGGGATATCTCGGTGCCTCCACCCACGAGAAGTCCACCGGCGTGTTCGTGGGGACGATGTACGACACCTACGGCCGGATGGGAGCGGCCGGCTGGACCAGCGGCCGACTCGTCGGACCCGACGCACAGCCATGGCTCGTGGCAAACCGGGTGTCCTACCAGTTCGACCTCCAGGGACCCAGTTTCGCGGTCAACTCCGCCTGCTCCTCGTCCCTCACCGCGGTCCATCTCGCGTGCGAGAGCCTGCGGCGCGAGGAGTGCCGCATGGCCATCGCGGGAGGGGTGAACCTCATCCTCCACCCGGCGCATCTGGCCGGACTCGCGGCCATGAACATGTTGTCGGCGGACGGACGGTGCAAGGCCTTCGATGCCGGCGCGGATGGTTTCGTCCCGGGCGAAGGCGTGGGCGCGGTCCTGCTCAAGCCGCTGGAGGCCGCCCTCGCGGACAACGACCGGATCTGGGGTGTGATCAAGGCGAGCTTCGTCAACACCGCTGGACGCACCTCCGGTTTCACCGTGCCGAGCTCCGTGGCTCAGGCAGAGCTGGTGACCGAGACCCTCCGCAGGGCCGGAATCCCCCCGGCCACCATCAGCTACGTCGAAGCCCACGGCACGGGGACGGAACTCGGCGACCCCATCGAACTGGCCGGGCTGAGCGCGGCGCTGCACGGCGCCGGCACGAACGGCGCCCGGGAGGGAGCTCGCTGTGCCGTGGGGTCGGCCAAGGCGAACATCGGTCACCTGGAAGGGGCATCCGGCATCGCCGGACTGACCAAGGTCCTGCTTCAGTTGAAACACCGTCAGATCGCTCCGTGCATCCATCTCGAAGCGATCAACCCCAAGATCGAGAACTTGTCGGGGCACTTCTCCTTCCCTGTCGAGCTCACCGAGTGGACCACCGATCCGGGGGTGCCCCGTCGTGCCGGCGTCAGTGCCTTCGGGGCGGGCGGGTCCAACGCCCATGTGGTCGTCGAGGAGTACCCGGGTCCGCGGGCCGCACCAGCAGCGGAATCCGACGAGTCCGCGACAGCCGGCGAGAACGTGTTCCTGCTCTCGGCCCGGACCTCCCCACAGTTGAGGACCCTGGTGGCACGCACGGTACGGCTGCTTGGCACGGAGCCACCGTCCTTGCGGGCCCTTGCGTACACGTCTCAGGTCGGTCGCAAGGAGATGCCGGTGCGTCTCGCCGTGGTCGCCCACGGCGTCGAAGACCTGCTGGCCGGGCTCACCGGGTTCCTCCGCGACGAAGTGGCACCACCGGTGTGGCATGGCGTCGTGGGCCCGGACGGCGCGGACGCGCTCCTGCTCGACGGCGAGGAAGGAGCCGACTACCTCGCCGCTCTGACCGCGAAGCGGCGGCTGCCGCCGCTTGCGCGGCTATGGACCCAGGGAGTTCCGGTCGACTGGTTGCGTCTCTGGCCCGCGCCGCGGCCGGTCCGGGCGACTCTGCCCGCCTACCCGTTCGACCGCAAGCGCCACTGGGCGGCGGCCGAAGAGGTACCGGACGCCCCCGCCGATACCACGTCGCACACCGACAGCGCTCCACCCGGAACGGCGCCCGCGCCGGCCGCCGCCCCGTCGGCCGGCCCGGCCGGCGCCGCGTCAGGGCAGCGTCCTTCGCCGCTGCGTCTCGCCATCGAGCGCGAACTCCGCCTCATCGCCACGGCCTACCTCCTGGTCGACGAGTCGCAGATCGACACGGAGGCGGACCTGCTGGACCTCGGCTTCGACTCGATCTCACTGGTGGGGCTCATCGGCCAGCTGGGCGACGTATACGGCATCGACATCGACGCCGGGATCGTTGTCGACCACCCGTCGCTGCGAGCCCTCACCTCCTACATCGAGACCGAGCACCACGGCCCCGCCGTGTCCTTCCACACGGCCGCCCCCCGATGAAGCGACACACCCACGTCTCAGGACGGAGCGGCCGGTGGTGGCCGACGTTCGTCACTCTTACAACGCAGGATGAGGACGGTGCGGATGGAGCACGCGGACAGCACGGCCGACCAGGCCCGCACCGACGGCGGGTGGGGGCACCATGACCACTGAACCGCCGTTCACCCACCGCGTCCACGGCAGGCCGCTACGGATCGTCGTGGCCGGAGCCGGGGCCATGGGGCTCGCCTGGGCACGGGCCGTGCACCTGGACCCCCGGTTCGACCTCGTCGCTGTGGTGGACACCGACATACGCCGGGCGAAGGGGCTCACCATCCGGCTGCGGAAGCCCGGCACGCCGGTCGCGGCGAGCCTGGACCTCCTCCCGGAGGTCGCCGCGGACGCATGCGTCAACGCCACTCCGCCGGACGCCCACCACCAGGTGATCCTCTCGGCCCTGCGCGGCGGGCTGTCCGTGCTGACGGAGAAGCCGTTCACCGGCCATCTGGACCAGGCCGTCGCGCTCACCCGCGAGGCGCGTTCCACCGGACGGCTCCTGATGGTGGGCCAATCCCGGCGCCATCAGCCGGGAACCGGGCATCTCAAGTCGGCCATCGGCCGTCTCGGCAGCCTGGACACGCTGTCCACGGAGTTCGGACGCGACTATCCGGCCACCGGGTTCCGGGCCCGGCTCGCGCAGCCGCTGCTGACCGACATGGCGGTGCACGCCTTCGACACCGCGCGCTTCCTGACCGGAGCGCGGGCCGTGTCCGTCCGGTGCGACACCGTCTCCCACCCGGACTCAGGGTACGCGGGTCCACCTCAGGCCAACGCGCTGTTCACGATGAGCGACGGTTCCCGATTCCACTACTCCGGTTCCTGGCACCGGCCAGACCGGCCCACCCCCTGGGGCGGACGGTGGCGGGCCGAGGGCCCCGGTGGCAGCGCCGAGTGGGACGGGGCGGGCCAGGTCCGCAGCGAACCGGTGGACCGCAGCCTCGCCGACCCGGTGACCTTCACCGCCCACGACGCCGCGTTCGACGAGAACCCGGTCGCTCAAGTATCGCCAGTCCTGGGCGAGTTCGCCGAGGCACTCGCCACCGGAACCGTTCCCTGGGGCGAAGCGGCCGACAATCTGAGGACCGTCGCCATGGTGCACTCCGCCATCGCCGCCGCCCAGAGCGGGTCGGAGGCCCAGATCGACGACCTCGACGCCGCTCTCGAGGACGGCTCCGGAGCTGTCCGATGAGGATCGCGCTCGTCCAGTGGCGCGCCGCCGAGGCCGCCCCCGAGGAGAATCTCCGGCGCGGGCTCGCCGCATGCGAGCGCGCGGCCGAACTCGGCGCCGACCTCGTGGTCTTCCCGGAACTGTGGCAGACCGGCTACGCCCCGTGCCCCGAGGACGCGGCGGGCGCCCGCGCCTGGGCGGACCTGGCCGTCGAGGACACCGGGCCCTGGCTGTCCGGGTTCAAAGAGGCCGCGGCCCGCCTCGGAATCGCCGTGGTGACCACGTACCTGCGGGCCGAGCGCACGGGAGTCAGCGACGCGGCGGCCGTCATCGACCGGACAGGCACCCTGGTCTGGGTGTACCGCAAGGTCCATGTGTGCGACTTTTCCTGGGAACGGGTACTCACCCCTGGCGAGACACTTCGGGCGGTCACCCTCGACACGGCTGAAGGTCCCGTACGGCTCGGTGTGATGATCTGCTTCGACCGTGAGTTCCCGGAGGCGGCCCGGGTCCTGGCGCTGGACGACGCGGAACTGATCGTCTGTCCCAACGCCTCGTTCCTGTGCGACGACCGCCTCGCCCAGATCCGGACGCGGGCGTTGGAGAACGCCGCCGCGGTGGCCGTGGCCAACTATCCGCTTCCCACCGTGAACGGCCGCTCCTGCGTCTTCGATGGCCGCGCCGTCGAGCGGGCGCGGCCACGTGACCACCGGCTCGCGCTCGCCGGAACCCACCAGGAACTCGTCACCGCGGACCTCGACCTCACCGCACTGCGCGCCTACCGCGCCCGGACCATCTGGGGCGGCGCCCACCGACGCCCCAGCGCGTATCACGCGCTGACGGTGCCCCGTACCCGTCCACCCGCGGTCCTTCCCACGGACGGAGCAGCCCGATGAACGACCCTCGCCCGTTCCGCTTCGGTGTACTGGCCGGCGGGGCCAGGAACGCGGCAGCCTGGCGCGAGCAGTGCCGACGCGCCGAGGACCTCGGATACTCCTCGCTGCTGGTCCCGGATCACATGGACCGGGAATGGGGTCCGCTGACCTCCCTGGCCATCGCCGCGGAACACACCTCCTCCCTCGCTCTCGGCACGCTGATGCTCGCCGCCGGTCTGCGCCAACCAGCCGTGCTCTACAAGGAGCTCGCCACCCTCGACCAGGCCGCCCCCGGCCGGCTGGAGATCGGTCTGGGTGCGGGCTGGCTGGACTCCGACTTCATCCGCGCGGGTCTGCCCGTCGAACCGGCCCCCGTACGGATCGAGCGTTTGGAGGAGACCTCGCTCATCCTGCGAGAACTGTGGGACCGGGGCACGGTGACCACCCGTGGGCGACTGGTGTCGGCGGACGGCGCGGTCGGTGAACCCCGCCCGCAGCCTGCCCGGTGGGCCATGGGCGGCGGCGGTCGGCTCATGCTGCGAGCGGCCGCGCGTCATGCGGACATCGTCTCGCTGTCCGCCCAGCTCTCCTCGGGCCGCAAGGACAGCACCTTCGGCCCCTCGGCGCGCGCCGAGCGCTTCGACGAACGGGTCCGCTGGGTCCGTGAGGCCGCCGGCACCCGCACGGTGGAACACGAGTTCCAGTGCCTGCTCTTCGCCGCGGCGATCGTCCCCGACAGCGCCCGCTACGCGGACCGGGTGCTCTCCCGCCAGTTCGGGCTGCCGCCCGCCGAGGCACTCGACTCCCCCCTCGCTCTGATCGGCGGGGTGAACGAGGTCTGCGACCGGCTGCTGGCCCGCAGGGAGCGGTACGGAATCAGCTACTGGGTGCTGCCCGCGGCCCAACAGGAGCCATTCGCCGAGGTAGTGGCCCGCCTGGCCGGCAAGTGAACCCGGCTCACGTCGACGGAAACGGAGGTGGATTGACACATGCGTGTGCTCGGTCTCGGAGGGTCCCATCACGACTTCTGCGCCGCGCTCGTCGAGAACGGCGAGGTGCGCTCGGCCGTCGAGGAGGAACGGCTCACCCGAGTGAAGATCGCTTTCGGGCTGGGGCCCCGGCTGCAACGCTGCCTGGCGGCCGACTACGTCCTGTCCGCGGCGGGTGTCGACCTGGCCGACATCGATCTCGTGGTCGCCAACGACTTCATCAACCCCGTCTACACCCTGCGCCACCGCGACCGGGTGACCTGGATGGGACACCATCTGGCACACGCCGCCAGCACGTTCTACACCTCACCGTTCGAGCGGGCCGCGGTGCTCGTCATGGACGGCAGGGGGTCGAAGGTCACCCGTGACGGGGAACCGTACGGGGAGACCATCACCTCCTACGCGTCCGGGCCCGAGGGGATGACCGTCGTCCACGGCCAGCAGGGCCGGGTCACCCTCACCGACCAGCGCTCCGAGGACCCGTACGAGGACTCGGTGGGCTGGATGTACGAGGCGGTGTCGAAGGCGATCGGCTTCTTCACCTCCGGTGGCATGGGCGCGCCCGGGAAGACGATGGGCCTCGCCCCCTACGGCACACCGCGCTACGTGGAGGAGCTGGGGACCACCTACGCCCTCGTCGACGGCGAGTTCCGCCAGTCCACCACGCAGCAGATCGCCCTGCGGGCCATGGTCGAAAAGGAGTTGAGGAAGGCGGGCACCACGGCCGCCCGGGACGAGGTACGCGCCGACTTCGCGTACGCCGTGCAGGAGCACACCGAACGGATCGTGCTCACGCTGGCCCGGCAACTGCACGAACGCACCGGACTCACCGATCTGTGTCTGGCCGGCGGAGTCGCGCTGAACAGCGTCGCCAACTACAAACTGCTGGAGCAGACACCGTTCGAGCGGATCCACATCGTGCCCGCCGCCGGAGACCAGGGCACCGGCCTGGGTGCGGCCCTGTACGGCTACTACACCCTGGGGGGGCATGCCTGGCAGCCCTCGGCCCAGCCCTTCTCCCCCTATCTGGGGCGTGAGTACGGCGCTGCCGACCTCAGCGCCGCGCTCACCGAGGAGGCCGGCCGGCTCAGCGTCGAACGCCCAGACGACCTGTATGGGCGGGTCGCTTCCGAACTCGCCGCCGGCGCCATCGTCGGCTGGTTCCAGGGACGCTCCGAGATCGGCCCGCGGGCCCTGGGCAACCGCAGCATCCTCGCCGACCCACGAGCCGCCGACATGAAGGACCGCATCAACGCGAAGGTGAAGCACAGGGAGCCGTTCCGTCCCTTCGCTCCCATCGTGCTGGCCGACCGTCAGAAGGAGTACTTCACCACGGACGTGCCCGCTCCGTACATGCTGCTCGTCCCACGGGTACGCGAGGACAAGCAGCGCGTGATCCCCGCCGTCACACATGTCGACGGCACAGCTCGGCTCCAGACTGTCCTGCCCCAGCTCAACCCGAGGCTGGCCGAACTCCTCACAGCCTTCGATCGGCTCACCGGTGTTCCCGTGCTCCTCAACACTTCGTTCAACGACAACGAGGAGCCCATCGTCGAGACGCCGCGCGACGCGATCCGCTGCTTCCTGAACACCGAAATCGACCTGCTGGTGCTTGGTGACCTCGTCGTGCGCAAGGTGGTACAACCATGACGGTTCCCCCGTCCGCGAGCAGGCCCCCCGTCGTACTCCTGTGCGGCGGGCTGGGGCTGCGGCAGCGTGCGCCCGGGGACGATACACCCAAACCGTTACGCCCGCTGCCCGACGGCAGGGCCCTCCTGCTGCATGTACTCGACTACTACCGGGCCTTCGGCCTGGACGAGTTCGTGCTCTGTGTCGGATATGGCGCGCAGGACATGGAACAGGTGCTGCTGGACGAATACGGGGTACGTCTCGAGGCGGTCGAAACCGGGGCGGACGGCGCACGCCGGTTCGCCACCCCCCGCTCCCGGGTGACCCTGGTCGACAGCGGACCGCTGGCCGAGAAGACCCGGCGCCTGTGGGACGCCCGGCCGTACATCGGCGACCGGCCCTTCGTGCTGGGGTACGCGGACGTGCTGTCCGACCTCGACCTTGACACGCTGCTGTCCGTGCACGAGGCGGCGGACCCGGTTCTCACCATGGCCGCCACCCGGGTCCGGTCCCGCTACGGCGAAATCCGGCTGGGTCCTGACCACTTGGTCACTTCCTTCTCCGAGAAGCCCGAGCGTCCGGAACTGATCTCCGCGGGCTACTTCGTGTGTGGGCCGGCGCTCTTCGGCCACCTCGCCGAAGGGTCCGGCGCTCTGGAGGAAGACGTCATTCCCCGTCTCGTCGCCCGACGCGAGGTCCGCGCGGTCGTCCACGAGGGGTTCTGGCTGCCCTTCGACACTTACAAGGACTTCGCCGAGGCGGAAGACCTGATCGCGCGAGAGGGATGCCCATGGCTGACTCCGGTCTGAGGACACGGTGGGACGGACGTCGGGTGCTGATCAGCGGCCACAGTGGTTTCGTCGGCTCCTGGCTGGCCATGACGTTGCGGCACCTCAACGCCGAAGTGGACGGATTCGCCCTCAACGACACCCGCGCGACCCGCGATCGGCACACCTGGTTGACGGCACACGGCGTCAAGGGTCATCTCGGGGACATCCGGGACTTCGACGCGGTCCACCGGGTCATGTCCGGCGCCCCCTACGACGCGGTCTTCCACCTCGCGGCCCAGCCCGTCGTCCGCGTCGGATGGGAGGATCCGCACACCACCCTCACCACCAACATCAACGGATCCGTCAACATCCTCGAAGCGGCCCGCCGGTGTGCCCCCAGCGTTCTGGTACATGTGACCTCCGACAAGTGCTACCGCAACCGGGCCTGGCCCTGGCCCTACCGCGAGACGGACGAGATGGGCGGCGGCTGCCCCTACAGCGTGTCCAAGGCCGCCGCGGAGCTGGTCTTCGAGGGCTACGCGAAACTGCTGGACGCCAGCCGCCCGCGAGTCGCCTCCGTCCGCTTCGGCAACATCATCGGCGGCGGAGACCACACCGAGCACCGGCTGGTTCCTGACACCGTCGCCGCGCTGTCCTCGGGAACGCCGATCCGTCTGCGCCGCGCCACCGCCGTACGTCCCTGGCAGCACGTCCTGGACGTCGTACGCGGTCTGCTGCTGCTCGCCGACGCTCTGGACGACGGGACGGTGGCACCCGGCACGGCCCTCAACTTCGCACCGCCCGGCGACGGGGCCACGGCCGGGGAACTCGCGACAACCCTGGCCGCCCACTGGACGGCCGCCGTCGGCCGGGAAGGCCCCACCGACGAACCGGTCCTGCTGGCGGACGGCTTCGATCCCGGCTTCGTCGAGGAGGAGTTGCTCCGCCTGGATGGACGCCTGGCCGCCGCCGCTCTGGACTGGCACCACCGCTACGGACTCGACGACGCCGCGGCGGCCATCGTCGACTGGCACCGCTCGGTCCTCGCCGGGACTCCACCGCAGGAGGCGACCGCCGAGCAGATCGCGCGATTCTTCGCTCACGTCCCCTCCTCCTCCCCTGCCGACCCCACCGGAGGCACCCGGGCATGAACAGCTCCCGCAGCGTCTTCATCCTGTCCCGTGAGTACCCGCCGACCACGGTGGGCGGTACCAGCACCGTCGCCCGCAACCTGGCCACCGGTCTCCTCGGCGAGGGGTGGCGGGTCACCGTCGTCACCACCCACGCCCACGAAGACCGCGAGGTGCGGGAGGAGGTCGACGGCGTCACCGTCCTGCGCGTCGGTGCCGGTCTCGTCTACAACACCGGCACCGGCCTCGGCGTCGAGAGCCTGCGTGTCCATCGTCGTATGCACGCGGCCGCGGAACGCCTGGCGGCCGAGACGGGGATCCCGGACTTCATCGCCCTGCCCGACCTCTTCTGCCTTCCCGAGGCGACGATGTTCGCCCGCGCTCACTCCGTGCCGTTGGTGAACATCCTGCTCCAGGACTTCCGGGCGATCACGCCCTACGACCGCGACGCCCACCGGGTCACCAATGGAGTGACGGCCGATCGCACGCATCTGCTCGCCGTGGAGGAGAAGGCGCTGCGGGGCAGTGACTGCACGGTGTTCATCAGCCAGGCCTTGTCCGACGCGATCACCGGATACTACGCCGGACCATACGCCCCCCATCGGGTCGTCCACCTGGGTGTCGATCCGGCCGAGATCGCCCAGGTCGAGGCCGACCCGGGGCGTCTGGCCAGGCACTCCGCTCTGCTCGGGCCGCACCCCGCGAGCGTGCCCCTGCTCGTCGCCTGTGGACGGCTGGTTCCCGTCAAGGGTTTCGGACCGCTGCTCACCGCCCTCGCGCGGCTGGGACCGGTCGACCGGCCCGGAGCTCCGCGGGTCCTTCCGCACCTGGCCCTGGTCGGAGAAGGGCCGGAGATGCCGAACCTGCGACGGCAGGCCACCGAGCTGGGGCTGGCCGATCGGGTCACCTTCCTCGGCGACATACCGCGGCACGAGGCACTCGGCTGGATGTCCGTCGCCGATGTCGCCGTGGTGCCCAGCCTGTGGGAATCCTTCTGCTACGTCTGCGCGGAGATGATGGCCTTCGGCCGTCCGGTCGTCGCGAGTGCCGTGGACTCGCTGCGCGAGCTGATGCCTTCGGACTCCTTCGGCTATCCGGTGCCGGTGAGAGGACCCTCCGGAGCCCGGACCCTCGACCCCGCCGACCTCACGCACGCCCTCCGCGCGGCTCTGACTCGCCCCGAGGAGGCCGCCACTCGCGGCGAACGGGCCCGGCAGAGGATCATGGAGACCTTCACCAACGAGCGCTTCGCCCGGGAACTGTCCGATCTGGGACAGCACCTGGCGAAGGCAGGCGCCCATGGCTGAGCTCCCGTCGGCCGACCTGTCCGCCCTCGCACGCGTGGAAGCGCTGCTCGCCGCCGTCGAACCGCCGTCCTCCGCGCACACCCGCATGTCGCGGATACGCCAGCGCGCCCTGGCCCGCCCGGCGGGCAGCCTCGGCCACCTGGACGAGGTCACCTACCGGATCTCGGGCATCCTGCGTGAGCTCGCGCCCGGACCGCTGCCCGCGGTGATCAGCGTGCTGGCCGCCGATCACGGAGTCGCCGCTCGCGGAACCTCTCGGTACGGGCCCGAGGTTGGTGCCCGGGTCCTGAGCCTCATCGCCGACTGCCGCTCGCCGCTGAACATCATGGCGGACCGGATCCCGGCCCGTGTTGAGTGGGCCGACGTCGGCCTCCTCAGCCCGGTGGGCGACCAGCGCTACAAAACGGGTGGCGGGACCTGCGACATCACCGATACCGATGCCATGCCCCTTCAGCAGGCGCACGACGCCGTCCTGCGCGGTGCCGCGTACGCCCGGGACCGCCTCGGGCAGGAGCCGCTGCTCGCCGTGGGAGAGATAGGCATCGGCAACACCACCGCGACGGCTGCCCTCACCGCGCGGCTGCTCGGCGCACAGCCCAGCGCCGTCGTCGGCCCCGGCACCGGAGTCGATGCCGCCACGGTGGAGCGCAAACGCGGCATCGTGGCGGACGCCGTAGGGCGGACGCGGGGACTGCCCGATGACCCCTTGCGCCTGCTCGCGGCACTCGGCGGTTACGAGATCGCCGGCAACGTCGGCGTGATACTGACCGCTGCCGCCCAGCGCAGAGTCGTCGTCCTCGACGGCTACATCACCGCCGTCGCCGCGCTCGTGGCTGTCCGCCTCCGCCCCGCCGTCCAGGGCTACCTGGTGGCCGCCCACCGGTCGGCCGAGCCCGGCCACCAGGCGATCCTCGACGCGCTCGGACTACGGCCGTTGCTCGACCTTGAGATGCGCCTTGGCATGGCGAGTGGCGCGGCGCTCGCGCTGGGGCTGATCAACTCCGCCCTCGCGCTCGCCTCGGACACACCACCGGCCCGGCTCGTCGAGCTGGTGCCCGACGTGAGGAGGATCTGATGAGACGCCCGGTCCGTGCGGTGGTGTTCGACCTGGACGGCACTCTCGTCGACAGTTGGCGCACGCATGCGCACTGTTTGCGGTTCGCGGCGGCGGCGGTGGGCGTGGGCCGGCCCAGTGCCGTCCGCCTGTTCGGGGCGCAGCGCCCGACGGAGACCGGCACGCTGCGCGAGCTGGTCGGACCGGACCAACTGGTCCCGGCCCGGCAGGCGTACGAGGAGGCGTTGCGCGCGGCGCTGGCGACGGATCCGGTCTCTCCCATGCCGGGTGCGGTCGCCGTGCTCGCGGGTCTGCGCCGGCACGGTGTGGCGGCCGGGGTGTGCACCGGACGCTCCCGGCTCACGGCCCAGGCGCTGCTCGACTCCTGCGGCCTGGCCGTGCCACTGACGGTGGCCTCGGACGACGTGGCCCGGCCCAAACCGGAGCCGGACGCGCTGGTACTCGCCCTCGCACGGCTCTCCGTGGACGCGCCGGACGCGGTGTTCGTGGGAGACAGCGCGTGGGACGCGGCCCAGGGAACGGCGGCTGGTGTTCGTACCGTCGTCGTCGGGGCTTCCGGGCCGCCCGCGGCGCTCGGCGAAGGCGCCTGGCTGCTTGACCCGCTGCCGCTGCCCGAGGAATCCGCCGAACGTGGCGGTGCGCGGGCTGGGCGCGCACCTCTGCGAGGAGAGCGCTGATGGAACTCAGCCTGCTCTCCTTCGCCGGTCGCCGGTCGCGGGTCACCGGATGAACCGGCCCGCTCGGAACAAGTCCATCGACACCTTCCTGGGAGAACACGGTGTCCGTAGTGCATGAGCAGCAGTCCGACGGGGAGGTCGGCCCTGACGCCGCGAGCGGCGCCCGGGTCCCCGTGATCAACCTCGGTCTCGACGGGTCCGGCGGCGACGCCGACGTGGTGCGAGCCGTCGGTGCCGCCTGTGAGAACAGCGGATTCCTCGTCGTCACCGGTCACGGCATACCCGGTGACGTCATCCGCGCCATGCGGGCCCAGACGGCACGCCTCTTCGAAGAGACCGACGAGTTCAAAGCGCGCCTGGGCGCCGATCCCGCTGATCCGCTGTTCCGCGGATTCGTCGCCGGACGCGTGGAGATGATGCAGGCTTTCACCGTCAACGCGCTGGAGCCTGTCGACGCGGAGCAGCTGCCCCCGGATGTGGACGAGACACTGACGCTGCCAAACAAGTGGCCTCCGATCCCCGGATTCCAGGAGGCGTACACCGCCTACCTGGCCGCCGTCGACGGGCTCGCCCGGTGGATCATGCGCGTCTTCGCGAGCTGTCTCCGGCTCCCGCAAGGATGGTTCGACGACTCGTTCACCCCGCACATGTCGAGCCTCACCGCGAATTACTACCCAGCCCAGCCGACGGGCCCGGCGCCCGGTCGGCTGCGCAAGATGGCTCATCGTGACTGGGGGGCGCTCACCATCCTCCACCGGGACGAGAACTCCGGTGGGCTCCAGGTGCACGACCGCGACGGGCAGTGGGTCGAGGTACCCGACGTACCGGACTCCTTCGTCGTCAACATCGGTGACCTGATGGCGATCTGGACGAACGGCGACTGGAGCAGCACGGTCCACCGGGTCGTCAACCCATCGGCCGAGGAGGCGCACCGGGAGCGGTATTCCGTGGCGTACTTCTTCCAACCGAGCCCCGCCGCGATGATCGCCCCCGTACCCGGCTACGTCGGTCCGTCCGCAACCCCGCGCCATGAGCCCGTCCGCGCCGACGCGTACTTCGCGGCGCAACGCCGTCGCGCGTTCATCCTGCAGCGGGTCATGGAGGGGCGGGTTCCGGAGGCGGGATGACGCCTGGCCCACGAACCGCCCACGATCCGCCCACGAAACGTCAGCTTCCGACCTCACCCCTCTTTGAGGTCCTTCAGGAGGTGCTCAATGTCAGGTCAGATACAGGCAGAAGGCGTCTGTCCGGTGGTGTTCCCCGCGGAGCGGGACAGCCGGTACGCACCGCCGGCGCCATATCGCTCCGGTCCGGCCGACGGCGGCCCGTTCGAGGTCGACCTCGCGTACGGAGGGAAGGCGTGGCTGATCACCCGGCACGCCGATGTTCGAGCCCTGCTGTCCGACAACCGGATCAGCTCGAACGCCAGTGTGGAGGGGTATCCGATGGTGCCCCTGTCCCACCGTGAACAGCGTCCTGGTGTCTTCCTCTCCATGGACTCTCCGGAGCACGAGCACTTCCGAGGCCTACTGACCCGGGAGTTCAGCGCGGGTTCCGTCGCCGCCCGCAGGCCGCTGATCGCCCGGCACGTCGACCGGTTGATCGACCGGATGACGGCCCAGGGCCGGTCCGCCGAGCTTGTCACGGCCTTCGCCGACCGGCTGCCGTGCCATGTGATCGGCGAACTGTTCGGAGCGGGTAGCGAGGACGAGAACTTCGTCCAGCAGTGCCTCAGGGCCCGTGCCACACACGACAAGTCCCTGGCACGTCGTCTCTCGGCGGGCGAACAGATGCGGCGTTTCCTGGGCGACCTTGTGGCGGCGAAACGAGAGAACCCCGCCGACGATCTCATCACCCGACTCGCGGCGGCGATCACCGCCGGCAAGGTCACGGAGGAGGAGGCCGTGGGCATGGCGACCCTGGTGCTGGCCGCCAGCCTGGACGCGACGTCGGCTCTGACCACCCTGACCGTCCTGTCGATCCTTCAGGACGAGGCCCGTGCTGAACTCGTCCGCGCCAATCCGACACGCTGGGCACGGCCCGCTGTGGAGGAGGCTCTGCGCTTCTGGACGGTCATCCAGCACGGTCCGCTGCGTACCGCGACCGCCGACATCGAGATCGGGGGCCGGTTGATCAGGAAGGGCGACCGGGTCGTGCTCCAACTGCACTCGGCCAACTGGGACAGCGCCGTCTTCGAGCGACCCGAGATGTTCGACCTCGACCGGGACACCCAGTCCCACCTCGCCTTCGGGCACGGCGTCCACCGCTGCCTGGGCGGTGGTCTCGGACAGCTGGAGGCCACCGTGGCTGTGGAGGGCTTGTTCACCCGGCTCCCCGGGCTGACGCTGGATGCGGCGGCCGACGAACTCGTGTACCGCGACGAGGACCTCGTCTACAACGTCCGGGCGCTTCCCCTGAGCTGGTAGTGGCCACCGGAGCCAGGAGGCTCACGCCTGGCGCCGGAACTCGCGGCCGGTGGTTCCTCGCTGCTCCGCGTGCCGGGCGGTGCCCGGCACGCGGAGCAGCGACAGGAGAGGCACGGTCGCTCTCCTCGAGTACGGTGTCGTTCGATTGATTGACCGGGACAAGGAGCAGGCATGACCCCCGCGGAGAAATCGAGGTCCGACCTGGCAGATCTTCCCCAGGATCTCGACGTGGTCGGAAGGCTCGTCCTCACCACCGACGGCACGGTCACCCCCATGCTGGAGCAGATCGTGGGAGAGTCCATCGTCACCGCGCGGATCGACCAGCACTACACCGAGGGCGATCACCGGACCCATGACCTGCTCCGGGTTCCCGCCGGGGAAAGGCTCTTGTCCCGGAGCCTCAACCTGGTCGGCGCGCGGTCCGCGGCCGTCTATGCGCGGGCACAGTCCGTGGCCATCCCGCGTGCCCTGCCCCCGCCCCTCCTGCACGGGCTGTTGCGGACCCGGGAACCGATCGGGGCGATGCTGCGGCGTCAGAAGATCGAGACGTTCCGCGAGATCCTCGGGTACGAGGCTGGCGGCGAACCACAGAACCGATGGGTGTCCCGAACGTACCGGATCTTCATCGGAGGAGTCCCCGCGCTGCTCATCAACGAGCGCTTCACCACCTCCTGTCTGAACCGTTCCTCCAGCTGACGCGTCACGACGGGGGGTGACCAGTACCGCGAGGCCCACGAGCGAGGCATGGATCGGGCCGGATCCGGGGGTTCGTGGCGCCTCTTGCCGGCCGTCGGTGGCGGCTGTCGCGGCGATGTGGCCACGTACCGTGTGGGTATGCCCCGTGACGTCCGAACCGCGCGTGCTCGCCGCGAGCAGCTCCGCGAGTTCCTGCGCACCCGTCGGGCGCGGCTCGTGCCCGGTGAGGTGGGCGTACCGCTGGTGGGGCGGCGGCGCACGCCGGGGCTGCGGCGCGAGGAGGTCGCGTTGCTGGCCGATGTCAGCGTGTCCTGGTACACATGGCTCGAACAGGGGCGCGACATCAACGTCTCCGCCGATGTCCTGGACGCCATCGCCCGGGCGCTGCGGCTGGACGAGCCCGAGCGCGCGTACCTGTATGTGCTGACCGGGCTCAACCCGCCGGCGCCGACCGTCATCGGGACGTCCGTCACCTCCTGGATGGACGGCGTCGACCAGGACCCGGGCGGCCTGACGCTCGTCGCCGAGAACCCGCACATCAGGTACCACAACTTCCAACGCGGCTACGTCACCTGCACGGTGACCGAGCGGGAGTGGACCGCCGACTACCGGGTGGCCGACCGCGTCACGCCCCCTGGCGGGACCGTCACGACCCGCGCCAGGCTCGTCGTCGAGGACGGCCGGCCCGGCATCCAGACCGCCTGACCGCCTGAACGCCTGAACGCCTCCGATGAACACGAACCCCCTCATGCCGAAGCGGCGCATCGCGCGGACCGCCCCGCCCTTCCTCGTCCTGTGCGCGACCGTGGTCGCCACGCTCGCCGTGTCCGCCCCGGCCAACGGCGCCGGCGGCCGAACAGAGATCACGTTGAGCGCCGAGCCGGGCGAGCTCGACCTCATCCCCCTGCCCTGCTTCCCCTCGACCATCCAGGCCACGATGACCAACACCGGTCCTGAGCCCCGGTTCGCCGACATGACGCTGACCGCCGAGGAACCGCTCAGCCTCTCCCGGGACATCTTCTCCAGCTACCTCCCGGCCACCAACCCTGACCAGCCAGTGAGCGCGACCGTCGAGGTCAGGGCGGACCGGGACACTCCGCCCGGCACCTACGACGTCCTCCTCGAGCAGGGGCGGCAACGGCTGAGCGTGCCCGTTCACGTGCGGCAGATCCCGCCCAAGGGGCCCGGCGACAACCTGGCGTGGGGAGAGGAAGCCTTCGCCTCCTCCACGCACGGCAACTTCTCGGTCTGCGGCGGTGTCGACGGCAACACCAACCAGGCCCAGTGGGACACCCACACCGGGTGGAACGACGGCACGCCCGCGGTCTTCCCCGACACGTACGGGGTCCGCCTCCCGGAGGAACGGCACGTCGACGAGGTCGAGACCCTGACCCTGGACAGCGCCTCCTACCCGGCCAGCCGGTTCGGGCTGCGGGACTGGGACGTCCAGGTCCTCGACGACGGCCAGTGGCAGACGGTCGCCGAGGTGCGTGGCAACACCTCGGGACTCGTGACCACCCGGTTCGAGCCGACCACCGCCGAGGCCGTACGGCTCCTCATCCACAACTCGAACGACGCGAGGTACTCGCGCGTCATGGAACTGGAGGTCAGCGGCGGATGATCGCGGCCGCGTTCCCGTCCGATCCGCGAAGCCGGACGGGAACGCGGATCGCAAGGGGTCGGCGGGTGGGGCGGCGTCAGACGCGGGGGCCGAGGAAGAGGCCGCCGGTGGTGTCGAGGGTCTGGCCGGTGATCCAGCGGGCGGCGTCGGAGGCGAGGAAGGTGACGACGTCGGCGACGTCGTCGGGGGTGCCGAGGCGGTCGAGGGCGGTCAGGGCGGTGATCTGGGCGGCGAGGCCCGGGACGTCGAAGACGGCGCCGTTGGTCGGGGTTCTGGTGGCGCCGGGCGCGACGGCGTTGACGGTGATGCTGCGGGGGCCGAGTTGGTTGGCCAGGGTTCTGCTCATGGTCTCGACGGCGGCCTTCGTCATGGCGAAGGAGGTCTGGGCGGGGTTGGCCATCCGGGTGGCCACCGAGGAGATCGTGATGATCCGGCCGCCGTCGGGGAGCAGGGGCAGGGCGCGTTCGATGATGAAGTAGGGCGCGCGCACGTTGACCGCGAAGAGGTGGTCGAACTCCGCGCGGGTCGTCGTGCCGAGGGGGCCGGCCGGTGGGGCCGCCGCGTTGTTGACGAGGATGTCCAGCGGCCGGCCGGCCAAGGCGGCCTCGACGCCGGTGAAGAGGGTGTCGACGTCGCCGTCCACGCCGAGTTCGGCGCGGACCGCGAGGGCCGTGCCGCCGGCGCCGGCTATCCGGTCGACCGTCGCCGCCGCCCCGCTCTCGTCGGCGTTGAAGTGCGCGATGACCATGGCGCCTTCGGCAGCCAGCCGGATCGCGATGGCCTGCCCGATGCCGCGGGACGCGCCCGTCACCAGGGCGGTCCTGTTGGTCAGTGTGTTCATGGTGGCACGCTCCAGGTAGGTGTTAGTGACTAACATTGAGGTAGTGTCTATCACATGACTGAGCGGCGACCCACCCTGCGGGAGCGGCAGCGATCCGAGACCCGGCGGGCGATCCAGGCGCACGCGGTGCGGTTGTTCACCGACCGCGGCTACGACGTGGTGACGGTGGCGGACGTCGCCGCGGCCGCCGGGGTCTCGGCGATGACCGTGTACCGGCACTTCCCCACCAAGGAGGACCTCGTCCTCGTCGAGCAGCCCGTGCTGCTCATCGCCGAGCGGGTCGCCGCGTCGGCGGCCACGGAACCCCTGGTGCGGCGGGTCGGGGGCGCGCTCGTCGAGGCGGCCGCCGCGTTGACGAGCGGCGGGGAGGCGGACGAGCGGTTCCTGCTGGACTGTCTGCGGCTCATGGTCGCGACGCCGGCGTTGCGGGCCAGACACCTGGACAGCCAGTACGCGCTGCAACAGGCCGTCGTCGACGCCCTCGGAGTCGACGCGGCCGACGCCGACGCCGCGTTCCCCGCGCGGGCGGCGACCAGCGCCTGCCTGGCCGCGCTGCACACGGCGCTGACCCGCTGGGCCGAGGACGACGGGCGGACGCCGTTGCCCGAGCTGATCGAGCGGGCGCTCGTCGCGTCGTTCGGCCCGGCGTAGGCGCCACGGCCGGCGGCCACGCCGGGTTCAGGGGGTCAGGGGGTCAGCGGCGGCGGCCGTAGGCGGCGACGGCCAGTGGGCAGAAGACGGCGAGGATGGCCGCCGACCAGCCGAGGGTCCAGGTGACGGAGTCGCCGACCGGGGTTCCGGTGAGCAGGGCGCGGGCGGCGTCCATGGCGTGGCTGACGGGGTTGACGTTCGCCCAGGTCCCGAGCCAGCCGGGGAGGGTGTCGACGGGGGCGGCGAGGCTGGTGCCGAGCATGAGGGGGATGACGGCGAGGAACGCGAAACCCATCACCGCGTTCTCGTCCCGGACGAGGACGCCGAGGAGCACCGTGACCCAGCTCAGGCAGAAGCCGAAGGCGAGCGCGAGCGCGACGGCGGCCAGCGCGGATCCGGGGTCGGACTGGACGCGGAAGCCCATCAGGTAGCCGATGCCGAAGAGCAGCGCGACGGCGACGACATAGCGGACCAGGTCGGCAAGGAGCGAGCCGAGCAGGGGCGCGGAGCGGGCGATCGGCAGGCTGCGGAAGCGGTCGAAGACGCCCTTGCGCATGTCGATGTTGATGCTCAGCCCACTGGAGAGCAGGCCGGAGAGGCCCGCCCCCATGACGACGATGCCGGGGAAGAGGTAGTCCAGGTAGGCGTCGGTCGAGCCGGCGACCGAGCCGCCGAAGAGGTAGACGAAGAGGAGCAGGAAGAGCGTCGGGGTGACGACCCCGTTGACGAGCGCGCCGGGGTTGCGGGCCGACTTGGTGAGGCTGCGCCCGGCGAGGACGAGGCTGTGCCGGAGCAGCGCCGGCAACGCGGGGGCGGGGCTGGCGGCGAGGGCAGGGG
>NZ_SMKI01000209.1 GCF_004348415.1 Streptomyces hainanensis | reverse complement strand
GCGGAGGTGGAATTCGTTGGTGCTGGGGCGGTAGATGCCGACGTTGTCGGCGTGGCCGCCGTCCCAGTTGCCGGAGATGGGGAGGTCTCCGGTGGTGCCCCACTTGATTCTGATGGTGTTGCCTTCGTCGCCGCGGAGGTGGAATTCGTTGGTGCTGGGGCGGTAGATGCCGACGTTGTCGGCGTGGCCGCCGTCCCAGTTCGCGGCGACGGGCAGGTCACCGGTGGTGCCCCAGCCGATCCTGATCAGGGTGCCGTCGTCCCTGCGGAGGTGGAACTCGTGGGTGCTCTGTCGGTAGATGCCGACGTTGCCCGGGCCCGGATCCACGGTCTCCTCGAACACGGCGGCGACGATGCGGTCGCCGTCGGCGGCCTGGGGCTGGTAACGCTCCGGGAAAGCCGACCGCTGTACGGCCTGACAGACCTCGCCTATCGGTCTGGTCTGCCAGTTCGACACGGTGAGCATCGCGTTGAGGAACGCGTTGGTCGCCCAGGTCGGGTCCATCCGCTGGGCGAAGGAACCCCAGCTGGCCCGTTGCTGGAACAGACCCACGCTGTCGTGGTCCTCCATGTTGGGGTTGTTGCGCAGGGTGGTCTCGACGATCGAGGTGGTCACGGCGAGGACGGCGGCCCGCCGGGGCAGGTCGCGGGCCTGGACCGCCCTGACGATCGCCCGGGCGCAGGACACCCGGTAGGGCGTCATGTAGCCGTTCAGCGTTCCGGTCAGCACGCGGTTGAGCTGGTTCGCGGTGGCCTGGTCGGAGTCCTGGATGGTCCCGCAGGAGTAGTCGGGAGCGGCGGTGATGGCGGTCGGGTCGGAGAGGTCGACCTCGTCGTCGGCGCGAACGGCCGGAGCGGCGGCGAGGAGCGTGGCGGCGACGGTCGCGGTGGCGGCGATGGCGGCGAGGCGGTGACGCGGGATGCGGGGCATCGGAATACTCGACTTCCGTGAGGAGGACGGTGGGGTGGCTCAGCCGCGGGCGTCCCAGTTGGCGGAGACGGGGAGGTCTCCGGTGGTGCCCCACTTGATCTTGACGAGCTTTCCGTCGTCCATGCGGAGGTGGAATTCGTTGGTGCTGGGGCGGTAGATGCCGATGTTGTCTGCGTGGCCGCCGTCCCAGTTGCCGGAGATGGGGAGGTCTCCGGTGGTGCCCCACTTGATTCTGATGGTGTTGCCTTCGTCGCCGCGCAGGTGGAATTCGCTGGTGCTGGGGCGGTAGATGCCCACGTTGCCGGCGTGGCCGCCGTCCCAGTTGCCCGAGACCGGCAGGTCACCGGTGGTGCCCCAGCCGATCCTGATGGTGTTGCCTTCGTCGCCGCGCAGGTGGAATTCGCTGGTGCTGGGGCGGTAGATGCCCACGTTGTCCGCGTGGCCGCCGTCCCAGTTGCCCGAGACCGGCAGGTCGCCCGTGGTGCCCCAGCCGATCCTGATGGTGTTGCCTTCGTCGCCGCGCAGGTGGAACTCGTGGGTGCTGGGGCGGTAGATGCCGACGTTGTCGGCGTGGCCGCCGTCCCAGTTCGCGGCGACGGGCAGGTCACCGGTCGTGCCCCAGCCGATCTTGATCAGGGTGCCGTCGTCCCTGCGGAGGTGGAACTCGTGGGTGCTGGGGCGGTAGATGCCCACGTTGCCCGGGCCCGGATCGACGTCGTCGTCGACGATGCTGTTGTTGCGGACCGGCCTGAAGGTGCCGTGGCCGGAGAAGTACGGGTAGGGGATCGTCCGGTGGTGCACGCCGCTGCCGGTGAACTCGTAGCCGCGGTACGAGGTCCGCGACGAGTCGGTCCACTCCTCGAAGATCGCGATGTGGCCGTTGGCGCCCGCCGCGTCGTTGAGCAGGGCGTCGCCGGCCCGCAGGTCGTCCTTGCCTATCCAGGAGGCGACACCGCCGGGGACGAAGCTGGTGGTGTCGAGCCCGGGGGTACCGAGACGCCAGGCCATCGACGCGAAGCCGGAGCAGTCCGTGCGGTAGCCCTGGTAGGTCCGGTCCCAGCTGTACTCGAGCCCGATGCCGACCCAGGACGCCGCCCGCCTGATCACCTCGCCGCGGGTGATCTGGGGCCCGGCGGCCAGGGGGACCGCGACGGACGGCCCCTGACCGGCGCCGCCCCTGTCGTTGTCCGCGACGGCGGACGGCGGCGCGTCGTTCTCCGTGGCCAGGGTCGGGGTGCTGGTGACGACGCCGGCGATCAGTGTGGCGGCGGCCGCGACGATCAGTGTGCGGCTCAGGGCATGCCTGGTGGACATGGGTGGTCCTCCCGGTTGACTGTGGATGCGGGGTGGCGCTCGGCCCGCCTGCTCGGCGGGCCCGGAACGTGACCTGCGTCCGGTGTTGCCTTGTCGGGCACCGGATGCGCGTGTGACGGCTGGTCACGCAGCGGCATCATTCAGCCATCGCTCGAGGAGAGTCAATCTTTAGTGAAAAAGTGAGGGAGGGCGGGCATGCTTGACCGGTGCACATCAGGTCGATGAGTTATGGCGATATAGAGAGACAGAGCGACGGAAGTCGCAGATGGGGAACCGGCCACCCGTCGTTCGCCTTTGGCTCAAAGCTTTCACTATAAAGTCAGCTGCGGTGCCGGGGGTCGGCGACGATGTCGGCCAGGTAGAGGCGCTGGATCCGCCGGGCCTCGCCCAGGACGACCGGGTCGCCGTCCGCCGTGTCGCGGAAGGCGAACTGGAGCAGCGCCTCGGAGGCGCACACCCCCGCCCGGCAGGCCACGGCCAACTCGGGGCTGTCCACCAGACCCTCCTGGGTGACCAGGATCCGCCGCAGCTGGTCGGCCACCATCGCGTTGTTGTCCTCGTCGAGCCGGAGCAGCTCGCGGCTGAGATAACGCCCGGCGCGGATGGCCAGATAGCCGGGGTTGCGCCGGTACAGCTCGACGTAGCGGTCGAAGATCAGGTTGACCAGGTCGAACCAGCGGGCGGCACGGGCGTCGTGCAGGATGGCCCGCATCGCGGCCGAGTGTTCCTCCATGTGGTGGCGCGCCACCGCCGCCAGCACCGCGTCCTTGTCGTCGAAGAACTGGTAGAGCGTGCCGACCGGCACCTCGGCGTCGGCGGCGATCCGGCGTGTGCTGAGGGCCTCGACGCCCTCGGTGGCCAGGATGCGGTCCGCGGCGGCCAGGATCGCCTCGACGCGGGCGCGGCTGCGCGCCTGTTGCGGCGCCTTCCGCAGGCCGTGGGCCGGGGTCAGCTGGGACATCGCCTCGTTCGTCATGGGGTTCGCCGTTCGACGCGGGTCATTCTATCGAGGCGGCCGGGCCGGCGGTCGGCCGTTGAGGGCGGCGTAGATCCCCCGGTTGTGCCGGTAGAACGACCGGAAGGCGGCATAGGCCCGGTCGTAGACCGGCCGGTTGGCGGGGTCGGGGGTGAACTCGGCGGCGATGGCGACCTTCTCGGGGATGTCCGACCAGTCGAGCTCGCCCAGCGCGACGGCCGCGATCAGCGCCGCGCCGCGGGCGTTGGCCAGCGCGGGCTCGGCGACCTGCCGGATGGTGCGGCCGAGGACGTCGGCCATGGCCTGGCACCAGAGGGGGGAGGTGGCGCCGCCGCCGATGAAGTTGAGGTGCGGGAAGGGCCGGCCGGTGAACCGCTCCACCGACTCGTTGAGCCAGCGGGCGTTGAGCGCGATCCCCTCGAAGGTGCTGCGCGCCAGGTCGGCCCGGGTGGTGGTGAGCGAGACGTTGAACCAGCCGCCCCGCACCGTCGGATCGTCGACCGGCGTGCGCTCGCCGTTCAACCAGGGCGTGAACACCACCCCGTTGCTGCCCGGCGGGGCCTCGCCCGCCAGCCGGTTGAGCCGGGCGAGCAGTTCGTCGCGGTCCTCGCCGGCCGCGTCGGGGTCGCGGCCCTCCGGGCCGAGGACGTTGCCGATCAGCCAGTCGATCCCCTTGCCGGCCACGTCCTGGATGGTGGCCACCCAGTACGAGTCGGGTACCACCGAGGGCAGCGCGGCGACGTTGTGGAGGACGTCGGTCTTCTTGCGCGGCACATGGCAGGACAGCCAGGCCGAGGTGCCGACGCACAGGTGCCCCTGGTACGGCAGGACCGCGCCGGCGCCGATGGCGGCGGCGGTGGTGTCGCCGGTGCCGGCGGCCACCAGGACGTGTTCGCCCAGGCCCAGCTCGGCCGCCGCGGCGGGCAGGATCGGCCCGACGACGGTGGCGGGCTCCACCAGCGCCGGCAGCCGGTCGCGGGGCAGTCCGCTCAGCCTGACCAGCCGCTCGTCGTAACGGACCGCGCCCGGCGTCCGGTTGTCGGTGCACCAGCGCAGCGCCACCGTGTCGTGGCCGGCCACCGGCCGCCCGGTCAGCCGCATCGTCAGGTACTCGGGCACGTCGAGGAGGTGGGCGGCGCGCGCGAAGACGTCCGGCCTGGCGTGCCGGAGGAACTGGCTCTGCCCCACCGGGTCCTTGCCGGTGAGCGTGGGCGCCCCGCCCGATCTGGCGATCCAGGCGCGCAGCCGGGTGGCGTTGTAGCCGGTGCCGGGGACCCGCAGGCCCCCGCCGGCCAGTCGGCGGGTGTGCTCGGCGCCCCGGCCGTCCATCCACAGCAGGGCGCGGTGCAGGTGCCGCCCCTCGGCGTCGACGGCCACCGTGCCGCCCCACTGGGCGGAGAGACAGATCGCCGCGATGTCCGAGACCGGCACCAGGCGCCGGTCGAGCAGTCGGCGCAGCGTCTCGCGGATGGCCCGCCACCAGTCGTCGGGGTCCTGCTCGGCGCCGCCGCCGGGCAGCAGGTGGAGCGCGGTGCGGGCGGTCTCGTGTCCGAGGATCCGCCCGTCCGTGCCGGCGAGCACGGTTCGCGACCCGCTGGTGCCGAGGTCGACGCCGATCACGTAGCGGCGCGCCACCGCCGTCAGATCCTGGCGAAGACGCGGTCGAAGCGGGCGAGGGCGTCGTCGACGACGTCGTCGGTGTGGGCCATGCTGGTGTAGAGGCGGCTGCCGGCGATGGTGACCAGCCCCTCGGCGGAGTACGCCATCGACATCTGGCCGAGCATCTCGGTGCGCGGGCCGAGCTGGTTGAAGAAGTCCGGGTCCTGTAGCGAGAGATGGAGCACGCCCGAGGTGTGCAGGTGCACGATCGAGCCGATGTTGTAGGTGACGTAGGGGAGTTCGTACCGCTCGATGAGTGCCGCGAGACCGGCGCGCAGCCGGTCGCCGGCCCGGCCGGCGAGCCCCGGCGCTCCGGTGCGGTCCATCTCGGCCAGCGCGTGGTAGCCGGCGACGCAGGAGAGCGGGTTGGCGGAGAGGGTGCCGCCGACGAAGGCGCGCTTGCCGACGGCGGTGAGGCCGCCCTCCAGCACCGACATCACCTCGTCGCCGCCGCCGATGCCGCCGGCCGCCGGGTAGCCGCCGGCGACGCACTTGCCGAACACGGTCAGGTCGGGGCGGACGCCGAAGTAGCCCTGGGCGCCGCCCATGCCGAGGCGGAAGGCGGTGACCACCTCGTCGAAGACCAGCAACGCGCCGAACTCGTCGCAGAGTTCGCGGATCCGCGCGTTGTCGTCGTGGCGCACCGGATGGGTGCCGCTCTCGGGGCCGACCGGCTCGACGAACACGGCCGCGGTGCCGCCGATCTCCTCGTTGGCCACCAGCAGTTCGCGCAGCCCGTCGAGGTCGCCGGGCGGCACTTCCTGGGTGAGCCGCAGCGCGCCCGCCGGGATGCCGGTCGCCTCCAGGCTGCCGGTGCCCGGGATGCGCAGCCCGAACACCACCTGGTCGGACCAGCCGTGGTAGGCGCCGCCCACCTTGATCACATGGGCCCTGCCGGTGTACGCGCGGGCCACCCGCACGGCGGCCATCACGCCCTCGGTGCCGCTGCCCAGCATCCGGAACCTGCTGACGGCCGGCATGAAGTCGTGGATGAGCCTGGCCAGCCGGACCTCGGAGGAGTGCAGCATCCCGGTGACGGGCCCGCACTCGGCCAGCAGTTCGGCGACCTTCTCGCGCACCGGCCCGTAGTTGCTGCCCAGCACGGTCGGGCCGCCGGCCTGGAGGAAGTCGTGGTAGCGGTTGCCGTCCACGTCCCACAGATAGGGCCCCTCGGCCCGGACGACGTCCAGCGGCCAGGGCTCGTTGAGCGCCAGGTTGTGCTGGACGCCGCCGGGTATGTACCTCGCCGCCTCGGCCGCCGAGGCCCGGGAGCCCGCCGTGTGCTTCTCGAACCAGGCGCGGTAGTCGGCGAGCGTCGCGTCGTCCGGCCGCCGGACGGGGGTGGAGACGAGCCGGGCGAGGCGGTGTTCGAGCGCGTCGACGTCCGGCCAGTGGGAGATCGCGGGTGAGGCCATCGCCGGTCCCTTCACAGCTTCCTGGTGGTGCCGTAGTCGCCGGCGAGCGCCTGGAGGATCACGGCCTCCTGGGCCTTCTCGTCCAGCAGGTGCGGGCTCCCGAGAGCGAGGCAGCGGGTGTACAACTCCGCCACCCACTCGGTGAGTTCGAGGTTGGCGACGGCCTTCTCCACGGTGCCGCCGATCGCCAGCGAGCCGTGGTTGCGCAGCAGCGCGGCCTGTCGGCCGTCCAGCGCGGCGACCACGTGGGCCGCCAACTCGTCGGTGCCGTAGGTGGCGTAGGGGGCGACCCGGACGGTGCCGCCGAGCGACAGCATCGCGTAGTGCACCACCGGGATCTCGTCCAGGGTGCAGGCCAGCGCGGTGGAGGTGACCGCGTGGGTGTGGGTGATCGCCCCGGTGCCGGTGGCCCGGTAGACGGCCAGGTGCATCGGCACCTCGGACGTCGGCGCCAGCTCGCCCTCGACGATCCCGCCTTCGAGGTCGAGGACCGTCATCATCTCCGCGGTCAGCTCGCTGATCACCCCGCCGGTCGGCGTCACCGCCACCAGGTCGTCCACCCGGACCGAGAGATTCCCGCTCGTCCCGATGACCAGGCCACTCGCCGCCAACCGCCGGCCGGCGGCCGCCAGTTCCTCACGCTCCCGTTCCAGCAGCATCGCTACCCACCCTTTCCATCCCCCGCACCGACGACGAGGCGAAACCGTGCTCGCCCGCATGCTAGGCCAAAAAATGAACGTGATACATATTCACAACCGAGTCGGTCGCGGCCACTCTGGCGGTATCCCCCGGGTCGGCCGACGAGTCGGCCGGGGCAGACGGGAGCCGACGATGCCGCGTCACGCCAGCAGAAGAGACGTCCTGCGCGCCGGGACCGCGGTGGCCGGGGTCGGTCTCCTCGGCGCGGTCACCGCCGTCCCGGCGCGCGCCGCCGACGCCGAGAGCCCCTATCTCGTCGGCCGCGGCATCGCGGACGTGACCGGCGAGGTCGCCGAGATCGGCATGATGGGCTACGGGCGGACCGACCAGCAGGCCCGGGGGCTGCACTCCCGGCCACGGGCCAGGGCCTTCGTCGTCGTGGACCGCGCGGGCGGACAACGGGTCGCCCTGGTCGTCGCCGAGCTCGCGATGATCTTCGACAGCGTGCACCAGGAGGTGCTGCGCCGCCTCGGTCGTCGTCACGGGGAGCTCTACACCGCCCGCAACGTGCTGCTCGCCGCCACCCACAGCCACGCGGGCCCCGGCGGCCACTCGCACCACGCCCTCTACAACCTGACGACCCTCGGCTTCCACCCGACCACCTTCGCGGCCGTCGTGGACGGCATCGTGGAGGCCGTCGACCGCGCCCACCAGGACCTCGCCCCGTCACGACTGGTGCTCGGCCACGGCGAGTTGCGCGGCGCCAGCGTCAACCGCTCCCGCTCGGCCTTCGCCCGCAACCCCGCCGACGTCACCGGGCACTTCCCCGACGCCGTCGACCCGGCGACCACGCTGCTGCGGGTGGAGCGCGGCGGACGCCCGGTGGGCGCCGTCAACTGGTTCGCCACCCACGGCACCAGCCTCTCCGGGGACAACCGGCTGATCAGCACCGACAACAAGGGCTACGCGGCCTACCACTGGGAGCGCGAGGTGGCCGGCGGCGACTACCTGGCGCCCGGCGGGCCCGGCTTCGTCGCCGCCTTCGCCCAGACCAACGCCGGCGACATGTCGCCCAACCTCGACCTCCGACCGCCCACCACGCCCGCCGACCTCGACGCCGCCAGGGCCAACGGCCTGGCCCAGTACCGGGCCGCCGCCGCGCTGACGACCGGCGGCACCCCGGTCACCGGTCCCGTGGACTCCCGGCTCGTCCACCTCGACCTCTCGGACGTCGCCGTCGGCGCCGGGTTCACCGGCGACGGCCGGCCGCACCGCACCTCCGAGCCGGCCGTCGGCGCCGCCATGGCGGCCGGCAGCACCGAGGACGGGCCGGCCTTCCCGGGCTTCGTTGAGGGAGAGAACCCGTTCTGGGAGCTTGTCTCGGACACCCTGATCTACACCGTCTCGCCCGAACTCCGCGCCGCCCAGGCCCCGAAGGACGTCTTCGTGCCGATCGGGGCGATGAACCGGCTCTTCCCCTGGGTGCCCGAGCGCTTCCCCCTCCACCTGGTCCGCATCGGACAGCTGTACCTGATCGGCGTGCCGGGCGAGGTCACCATCGGCGCCGGGCTGCGGCTGCGCCGCACCGTCGCCGCACTCGTCGGCGCCGACCTCCGCGACGTGCTGGTGGCCGGCTACGCGGGCGGCTACTTCCACTACGTGACCACCCCCGAGGAGTACGACGCCCAGCAGTACGAGGGCGGCAGCACCCTGTTCGGCCGCTGGCAACTCCCGGCGCTCCAGCAGACCTTCGCGTCGCTGGCGACCGCCCTGCGCGACGGGCGCGACGTGTCGCCGGGTCCCGGCACCCCGGACAACTCCGCGAGCGCGCTCTCCCTCCAGCCCGGCGTGGTCCTCGACGCGCCGCCGCTCGGCCGCGCGTTCGGCGACGTGCTCACCGAGCCGGACGCCGGCTACCCGGCGGGGCGGCGGGTCAGCGTCGTGTTCGCCGGCGCCCACCCGTCCAACAACCCCCGGCGAGACGACAGTTACCTGCGTGTGGAGCGGCGGCTCGACGACGGCGGCTGGGCGACCGTCGCCGACGACGCCGACTGGTCCACCGGCTTCCACTGGGCCCGCGACGGCATCGCCGCGTCCCGGATCACCGTCACCTGGGACGTCCCGCCGGCGGCCGAACCCGGCGTGTACCGGGTCCGCTACTTCGGCGACGCCCGGTCCCTCACCGGTGTCGTCCGCCCCGTCTCCGGCACCAGCCGGCCGTTCACGGTGACCCGCTGACGCCCTCAGTCGCGCGTCGCCCCGCGCAGCAGCCCGGTGACGAACCCCCGCTGGAACACGGCGAACAGCACCAGCAGCGGCAGCATCACGATGACCGTGCCCGCCGCCAGGGTGGGGACGTCCGTGCTGTTCTGCCCGACGAAGAAGCCCAGGCCGGCCGGGGCCGTGTGCCGGGCGGTGTCCTGGATCAGGACCAGCACCAGCAGGAACTGGTTCCAGGACCACAGGAAGACCAGCAACCCCAGCGTCACCAGCGGCGGCCCGGCCAGCGGGAGCAGGACCCGCAGCAGGATCGTGCCGGACGAGGCGCCGTCCATCCGGGCCGCCTCGACCAGCGACGGGGGAGTGGCGCGGAAGTGGGCGCGCATCCAGAAGACGCCGAACGGCAGGAACAGCGCGATCTCCGCCAGGATCAGGGCGGGATACGAGTTCGTCAGCCCGAGCCCCCGCAGGTCGTGGTGGAGCGGCACCACGACCAGCTCGACCGGGATGGTGAGGCCGGCGACGAAGAACCCCGCCACCGCGCCGCCGCCCGGCAGCCGCATCGCGCCCAGCGCGTAGCCGGCCGCCGCCGACAGCGCGAGCGTGGCGGGGACGACGCCGAGCGCGACGACCAGGCTGTTGCGCACCAGGGTGGCGAAGCCGGCCACCGACCACGCCTGCCGGTAGTTGTCCCAGCTCCACCGCTCCGGCCAGGCAGGACCCACCACCGGGGTGCCGGCCGGCTGCACGGAGGCCAGGACGACGCTCAGCAGGGGCACCAGGACGACGATCGCCCCCGCCGCCAGCAGCACGTGCCCCGACCAGCGCTCCGCCGCCGAGACCCGGTTCAACGCCCCGCCCCCGACAGCCGGTTCACCGCGGCGACCAGCGCGAGGACCAGGCACCCGAGGACCACCCCGAGGGCCGACGCCAGGCCCACCCGGCCCTCCGAGAACGCCAGCCGGTAGATCAGCAGTCCCGGCACCGTCGTCTGCTCGCCGGGGCCGCCGTTGGTCGTCACGTAGACCAGGTCGAAGCCCGCCAGCGCGGCCACCGTGGTCACGGTCAGCGCCACCGCCAACTCGCCGCGCAGCTGGGGCAGGGTGACCGAGACGAACTCCCGCACCGGGCCCGCCCCGTCGAGCCGGGCCGCCTCGTACAGGCTCGGATCGATCCTCCCCACCCCGCTCAGGAGGAGCATCAGGCACAGCCCGCTCGACACCCAGGCACCGACCAGGCCCACCGCGACCAGCGCCGCGTCGAAGTCGCCGAGCCACGCCCGCCCCACCCCGGCCAGGCCGACCGCGCGCAGCGCCTGGTTCACCAGGCCGTCCTCCCCGTACAGCCAGCGCCAGGTGACGCCGACCGCGACCAGCGGAACGACCTGCGGCAGCAGCAGCACGAAGCGGTACCCCGCCATGCCGCGCCGCCGGTGCCCGGCCAGCAGCCCCGTCGCCACCAGGCCGAGGACGACGGGGAGGACGGAGAAGAACCCCACGAGCGCCAACGAGTTGAGCACCGCACGGCGCAGCACCGGGTCGACGACGACCTCCCGGTAGTTGGCGAGCCCGACCCACCGGCCCAGCGTGACGCCGTCCCAGTCGAACAGCGACAGGTACGCCGTCCGCAGCGCGGGCAGCACCGCGAAGGCGAGATAGACGGCGAGCGCCGGCAGCACGTACAGGTGACCGCGCCACCGCCGGGCCGCCGACCGGCTACCCCGGGTGCGCCGCACGCCACACCTCCTGCGTCGAGGCCAGGAAGTCGGCCGCCGCCACCCGGTCCGCCAGGAGCTTCTGCACCCCGGAGCGCAGCGCGTCCAGCATGGCGGGCGCGGCGAAGTCGGGGAAGGCGGTGATCCCGTCGTCGGCGACCGCGCGTCGGTGCCCCTCCGCGATGTCGGCGAACACGCCCGTCGGCGGCGGCACCGCGTCCGGGTCGCCCGGCAGGAAACCGTGCTCGGCGATGATCACGTTCGCCTCGGGCGAGGCCAGGAAGTCGAGGAACGCCCCCGCGGCCGCCGGGTGTTCGGTACGGGACGAGACGGCGAAGGCGAAGCCGAAGCCGGAGGCCACCGTCGGGCCGGCGGCGTGCTCACCCGGCATCGGGAAGAAGCCGAGGTCGTCGCCGAGGACGTCGGCCAACTGCCCGGCGGCCCAGTTGCCGTTGAGGAGGAAGACGCCGTCGCCGCGGGCGAACCGGGCGGTGGAGTCGACCTGCGAGGTGCCGTTGGCGGCGTCGTCGACGAAGCCGCGGCGTCCCCACGCGACGAGGCGCTCGGTGGCCGCCAGCGCCCCCGGCGTCTCGATGGTGGCGCCGGCCACCCCGTCCACCCAGTCCCGGTAGTCGTCCACGCGCACCGTCTGGTTCAGCAGCGCGGCCCACAGGTGCAGGCCGCCGGCGTCCAGGGCGCCCACGGCGAGCGGCGTCAGGCCCGCCGCCCGCGCGGCGGCCAGCTGCTCCTCGAACTCGCCGAGCGTCGCGGGCGGCCCGTCGATCCCGGCCCGCGCCGCCAGCTCCCGGTTGACATAGACGCCGGTCATCGACAGCCCGGCCGGCATCCCGAACAGCGCGTCCCCGCCGGTGGCCCCGCTGGTCAGGCCCGCGGTCAGCTGGTCGAGGCTCACCGGCGGCACCGACGCGTCCCAGCCGTACGCCGCCCGGTAGCCGGCGAGGTCGAGGACGTGGCCGGCCGCGGCGAGCTCGCCCATGCCGACCGCGTACTGCGCCAGGTCGGGGGCGGAGTCCGACGTCATGGTGAGCCCGAGGCTCCGGACGTAGTCGGAGAACGTCTTGTACCGCGGCTCGACGGTGACGCGCGGGTGCCGGGCCTCGAAGGCGGCGACCAGGGCGTCCACCATCGGCGGCGCGTCGGTGAACTCCAGGCGCAGCGTGACGTCCCCGTCGGGCACGGCCGTCGCGGACGGCGCGGCCCGTGGCCCGGGCGCCTCGATCGCGCTGCCCGGTGTCAGGGCCTGGCAGGCCGCCAGCGCCCAGGCGAGGAGGGCGGCGCCCGCCACGAGCGCGCCGCGGGCGCGGCACGGGCGGCGGGCGTCGGCCACCGGCGGCCTCCCAGGGCTCGGCGTCGTCTCGGGCTGGTCGGCCGCTTCCTACCCCGGTCGCGGCCGAACCCGAGCCGAAGTCACCCCCAACGGTGGGTCGTCGAACGCGCGTTCAGTCGGGTGGTGCGCCGGGCGAGGCGGCGATCTCCCGCTCCGCGGCGTCGATGATGCCCAGCACGGCCGCCGCGGCCGCCGCCGGGTCGCCCGCCTCGACGGCCGCCACGATGGCGCGGTGCGCCGGCAGCGAGGACGCGACGGCCCCCGGCGTCCTGGTGCTCACGGCGAAGCTGTGCTCCAGCGCGATGTCGATCGCCCGGCCGAGCGAGCCGAGGAGCCGGTTGCCGCTCGCGTCGAGCAGGGCCCGGTGGAACGCGATGTCGGCCTCGACATAGCCGCCGCGCCCGGGGCGCGCCGCCGCGACCTCCATGGTCGCCAGGGCCTCGTACAGCGCCGCCACGTCGGCAGGCCGGGCCCGGCCTGCCGCGAGCCTGGCCGCCTCCGGCTCGACGATCCGCCGCAGCTCGCCGGTGTCCCGCAGCAACGCGGCCGAGTCGCCTTCCTGTTGCCAGCGCAGCACGTCACGGTCCAGATGGTTCCACTGCTCCGGGGGCAGCACCCGCGTCCCGGTGCGCGGACGCACCAGCAACATCCCCTTCGCCACCAGCGCCTTGACGGCCTCCCGCAGCGCGCCCCGGCTGACGCCGATCTCGGCGGCCAGCACGTCCTCGACCGGCAGCGCCCGCCCCGGCTCCCACTCACCGCCCACGATCCGGCGGCCCAACTCGTCGACCACCCGCTGATGCATGGTCCGGTACCGCATCACGATCTTTGTCCGCCCTCTGGACGTGATTCATCGAATCATCTAATGATTGCTCTCAGGTTAACGCGACCTCCAGCCCCACCGGCCCCCGAG
>NZ_SMKI01000208.1 GCF_004348415.1 Streptomyces hainanensis | reverse complement strand
GCCCCGACCCAATCGTTCGACACTTCGAACGATGATCGGATCGCCGGGCACGACTGCGGGCGAGGAAGGACGGGGGCGGCGTCAGGGCCCGGGGCGGCGGCCGTGCGGCTCAGTGCGCCGCCGGCGGGGCCGTGCTGTCGCGGACGATCAGCTCGGTGGCCAACTCGACCCGGTTCTGCGGGAGTTCGCGCCCCTGGGCCAGGGTGAGCACCATGGTCGCGGCGGTGGCGGCCATCTCGGCGAGCGGTTGACGGACGGTGGTGAGCGGCGGCGTGAGCCAGGGCGAGGGGAAGAGGTCGTCGAACCCGACGACGCTCAGGTCCTCGGGAACCCGCAGCCCGGCCTCGGCGGCCGCCCGGTACACGCCGAGGGCCTGACCGTCGTTGCCCGCGAAGATCGCGGTCGGCGGGTCGGCCAGCCGGAGCAGGTCCCGGGTGTGCTTCAGCCCGTCCAGGATCTGGAAGTCGCCGGTGCGGACGAGGGCGGGGTCGACCGGCAGGCCCGCCGCGTCCATGGCCGCCCGGTAGCCGTCCAGCCGGGCGCGGCCGGCCAGCACGTCCTCCGGCCCGGTGATCATGGCGACCCGCCGGTGGCCGAGGCCCAGCAGGTGCCGGGTGGCCGACAGGCCGCCGCTCCAGTTGTTCGCGCCCACCGAGGGCGAGGCGTGCCCCGGCTCCCCGGTGGGGTCGACCAGCACGAACGGGATCCCGCGGCTGCTCAACCGCTCCGCCTGCGGCCCGGTCGGCCCGGAGAACACCGAGATCACCCCGGTCGGGCGGCGGGCCAACACCCCGTCCGCCCAGCCCTGCCCGGGGGTGTGCCGCCCCTGGAGCTCGGCGACGACCACGGCCAACTGGTGCTCGGCGGCGACCTGTTGGACCCCCTGGTAGATCTCGAGCGGGTAAGGACCGCGCACCTCGTGGAAGACCAGCTCCAGCAGGGCCGCGGGACCCGCGACCTTCTGCCGACGGTATCCGTGGCGCCGGATGATGTCCTCGATCAGCGAACGCGTCGCGGGCGCGACGTCCGCCCGGCCGTTGACGACCTTGGAGACCGTGGCCACGGAGACGCCCGCGCGCTTCGCGATCTGCGCGATCGTCAGCGGCTCGTCCCGGGCTTCGGCTGGAGGCATGCGAGCAGTCTAACGACGCCACTTCCGATCCTTTCGAAGAGGACGGTGCCATACGTCAACGGCTCTCTCGACGGCTCAACGGGCCGTTCCTACAGTCCTCCCACCGCAACGATCGGTCAATAGCCTCGAATATTTTCGCCCGTGCCGTCACTCCACCAGCCGGGCCGGGAACCCACCGGTGGCGATCGGGCTCCACCGCTTCGGCGTGATCCGGATGATCGACTTCCCCTGCCGGACCATCGCGGCCCGGTACTCGTCCCAGTCCGGATGCTCGCCGGAGATGTTGCGGAAGTACTCGACCAGCGGCTCCACCGAGTCGGGCGCGTCGACGACCTCCGCCTCCCCGTCGACCTGCACCCACGGCCCGTTCCACTCGTCCGACAGCACCACGAGCGACACGGCGGCGTCCCGCCGCGCGTTCCGGGTCTTGGCCCGCTCCGGATACGTCGACGCGACCAGCCGCCCCGAATCGTCGACCCCGCACGTCAACGGCGACGCCTGCGGGGCACCGTCCGCCCGTCGGGTGATCAGCAGACCGCGATGCCGAGGCCGAACGAACTCCAGCAGACCGGCCAGGTCGACGGTGGTGTTGGTGGCGATGGAAGGGCTCATGACGACACCGTATGACATCACCCCGACCCGAGGGAGGCACCACCGGAACCCCCCACGGCCGTCAGGACGGTGGCGTCCGCCGTCCACTCCCGTCCGCTCCCGTCCACCGGGCGCATGTGCGCCTCCGCGTGCAGTACGCGGCCGCTCTCCCGCGCCACGTGTTCGAGCACGCCGTCCAGCCGGCCGACGCGGCCGGTCGTCGGGTCGGTGACCAACTGCCCCATCAGCTCGTGCCCGCCCCAACGCAGCGAGATCTCCACGGTCACCGGGCCACCGCCTTCCCCGGCTTCCAGGGGCAGGTGACGGCGTGGTCGTCATTCGCCACGATGGCGTGGCGGCAGTAGCCGCAGCGGACGGGGGTCCAGAACTCGACGGGCCCTTCCAGGCCGGTGACCACCGTGACGTCGGCCTCGGGTTCGGTGTGGTCGTCGTGTTCGGCCCGCCGCGCCAGTGCGCCGAGTAGGCCCAGCAGCGTGAGCCGCCAGTGGCATGCCACTATCGGCCTCGCGGCGACGGTCGAGGTCGGGGTGCTCACGTCGAGCGCTGCGACGATCACCATGGTCGTCTCCAGTGACTGGCCGATTGCTGACCGTCACAGCGTGGCGCCCCCGGTAGGCCCTGGTGTTCCCGCGATCGGGAACAATCGGCGGTCGCCTACATCCCGACCCACGCCGCCAGCGACGCCAGCGTGCCGGGAACCAGCCGGGACCGGCGGACCAGCACGCCCACGGTCTCCCGCATCAGCGGGTGGTAACGCGCCTGCTGCGGGGCCGCCTCCCGAGCCCTGAACAGCTCCTTCTGCGCCGCCTCCGAGCGCCCCATCTGTGAGTAGGCGCGCGCCAGTTCGATGTGATAGCGGCCGACCCGCATACGCGGGTGATCCGCCGGGAACCGCACCTTCCGCGCCGACTTCATCGCCGCACCGAGTTGCCCGAGCTCGACGGCGGTGGCGACGTCGAAGTGCGCGACGCTGGTGGGACCGAACGACGCCCAGTACACCGACGGCACGTCCTTGCCGATGCGCTCGGCGACGGACCGGGCCTCCTTCATCCGCTCCTTCACGTCCTCGGCGTTCCTCGCCTGCGCTGTCGCGATGGCCCCGGCCAGGTGCAGACTCCCGGCCACCGCGAGCACCGGAACCGAGCCGGGAGCGTCGTGCTGCCCCACCAGCTGGTGGGCGCGGTCGAGAACGCGCAGCGCCAACGGGTTGTCGCCCCGGCGTAGCAGCATGCTGGAGCGACGCTGGAGCCTGAGCGCCAACAGCAGTGGGTCCTGCGCCTGTTCGCCCATGTGCCCCATGCGTTCGAGCGCGATGGCCGCGAGATGGTGGAAGCCCAGCCGGTAGGCGAACTCGTAGGCCACCCAGTAACACCACGCCAGCTGTGCGGCGGCCCGGCGCCGCTCCGCGCCCTCGGGCAGGTCGCTGATGAGGGTGGTCAACTCGGACAGCAGCGCCGGCAGCCGGTCGCCGGTCCGGGTGTACTCGGTGGCACAGGCAGCCCTGCACAGGTTGTCCACCTCGGCCGACACCACGCGGAACGGCCGCGGCCTGATACCGAGGTCGGGGCCGAGGTCATATGTGTCGAGGGCGTACGCCAGCGGCGCGATCATGCGGTCGAGCCGGTCCTGGCGCATCTCTTCGAGGTAGGGCTGGCCGTTGAGCACGTCGACCTCGACATCGAGCGCGCGGGCGATGGCGGCGACGACGGCGGGGGTCGCGGGCGAGAGCCCGGCCTCGATCTTCGCGATGGTCGATCGGGCGACGAACGCCCGTTGCGCCAGGCCCACCTGGGTGAGGTGACGTAGCTTCCGGTAGTCCGCGATCCGTGCACCGGTGTGGTCGTCAGCGGGATGTGGCATGCGGCACTCCGTTCTGAACCAGGCACTCAGGACGGTACCCACGTCGCCACCGGGCGTGAACAGCGAACGCCCACATACCTGCGCGGCGCCGCCTACCCGGCGTCGGTGCCGGCGGCCGTCGTGGCGAGGAGGTGGGCGAGGGTGTGCGGTGCGGTGACCATCGGCCAGTGGCCGGAGGCGAGGTCGATCAGGTCCACGTGGTGGGCCGCGGCGAGTTCGGGGATGTCGCCGGCGTCGATCCACTGCCTGGCCTCGGCGGGGCTGAACTCGGGGCAGACGACCGTGACCGGGACGTCGAGGCGGCGGTCGTCCGTCAGCCGCACCAGGCCGGTGGCCACGCCCTCGGGGACCGGGATGGCGGCCGACGCGAAGCGGTGCCTGGCCGCCTCGTCGAGGTCGGCGGAGTCCGCTCCTTCGAAGGGGCCCCAGCCGGGGAACGGCATCGCGCCGTCCTGGATCGGGAAGAAGTCGGCGTACGGCTTGCCGTCGGCGGTCGGGAAGCCGCCGATCATGACGACCCCGGCGATCCCCGCCGGGCGCGCGTCGGCGACCAGCCAGGCCAGGGTGGAGGCGGCGGAGTGCCCCACGACCAGCGGCTTCTCGGGCGCCGCGTCGACCGCGGCCAGCACCGCCGCCAGCTGGTCCTCGAGCGTGGCGGCCGTGACCCCGTCGCCCTGGCCGGGGAGGGTGACCGGGACCGGCCGGTGGCCGAGCGACCGCAGCTCGGCCGCGACGTCGTCCCAGGCGGACCCGTCGAGCCACAGCCCCGCGACGAGCACGATGTCCATGATCAGTTCCCCGTTCCCCGTTCCTCGGTGCCAACCCGCGGTGGCAACCCACGCTGGCACCGACCCTAGCGACGCCCACTGACAACCCCGCCGGGCCGATCCGAAACCCGGTATCGGCGGCCCTTCGCCCGGTTAACGGCTCCGCGGGCGGAAACCCGGGGCGGAACAGACCTAGAGCGGGATTGCGGGAGCATCATGACCAACCAGACGAAGGACCAGCACTGGGAACAGCAGAGCCTCGAGAAGCGCATGCTGTACGTGATGGAACACCTGATCGACGACTACGGCTACCCGGTGAACGGGGCGGCCGGGGTGGTGGGCAACCTCGTGGCCGAGTCCGGGGTGATCCCGAACCGGATCGAGGGCAGCGCCCCCGGCACCCCGATGCGCTCGCAGAACTTCGCCGGTGCCGTGGTGAACCACACGCCGCAGGCCATCATGAACCGGAACTCGGCCCAGCACGTCGGGCCGGCCAGGCCCGGGATCGGCCTCGCGCAGTGGACCGCGCCGCCGCGCCGCGCCGGCCTGTTCAGCCATCCCTTCGACGGCGGAGGCGGGCTGGGCGCGAACGCGGTCTTCAGCATGGACGACCAGATCGACTACCTCGCGGACGAGATCCACGACGTCTACGCCGGGGTCAACGCCTTCCTGAAGAAGTCGACCGTGCAGGTGAACGACGCCTGCGACGAGGTCGTCTACAACTACGAGGTCCCGGGGGCCATCATCCAGGGCGGCTCCAGGCTGCCCCGCTCCGATCCCCGGGTCCGGGACGTCTTCGCGAAGCGGCGCCCCTCGGCCCAGGCCGCGCTGAACGCCTACCGGGCCGCCCACCCCTGAGCCGAGCCGCCGGCCGCACGCGAGCGGCCGGCCGGCCGCACGCACCCGCCGCCCGGCCCCGAGGGGTCACGGGTGGCGGCGGCGTGCCTCGGGGGTGAGTTCGGCCTCGCCGTAGCTGTTGTCGGCGGGGTTGACCGTCACGCCGGGGGCGACGAGCGCGTCGATCCGGTCGAGGAGTTCGGCGGTGAGCGTGACGTCGGCGGCCGGCAGTTGGGACTCCAGCTGCTCCATCGTGCGGGGGCCGATGATGGCGGAGGTGACGGCGGGGTGGTTGATGACGAACGCGATCGCCAGCTCGACGAGGCTGAGCCCGGCCTCCTCGGCCAGCACCGCCAGGCTCTCGGCGATCTCCAGCTTGCGCTGGTTCTCCGGCAGTGACATGTCGAACCGTCCGGCGAGCCGGCTCCTGGCCTCCGAGGCCGGGGCCTGGGCGTCCCGGCCGGTGCGGTACCGGCCGGAGAGCCAACCGCCGCCGAGCGGGCTGTAGGTGAGGATGCCCATGCGGTGCCGGCGCGCCGTCGGCAGCACGTCGAGTTCGATGCCGCGCACCATGATCGAGTACGGCGGCTGCTCGGTCACGAACCGTTCGAGGCGCCGGTCGTCGGCCACCCACTGGGCCTCCACGATCTGGCTGGCCGCGTACGACGACGAGCCGAGGTAGCGGACCTTGCCCTGCCGCACCAGGTCGGTGAGCGCGCCGAGCGTCTCCTCGACGTCGGTGTCCCGGCTCGGCCGGTGCACCTGGTACAGGTCGATGTGGTCGGTGCCGAGCCGGCGCAGCGAGTCCTCCACCGCCCGCGTGATCCAACGGCGGGACGCGCCGCGCTGGTTGGGGTCGGCGCCCATCGGCATGAAGAACTTGGTGGCCAGCACGACGTCGTCGCGGCGGCCCCTGAGCGCCTTGCCGACGATCCGCTCCGACTCGCCGTCCGAGTACACGTCGGCGGTGTCGACGAAGGTGATCCCGGCGTCCAGCGCCCGGTGGATGATCCGGATCGACTCGTCCTCGTCCTCGTTGCCCCAGGGGCCGAACATCATCGCCCCCAGGCACAGCGGGCTGACGGAGACCCCGGTCCCGCCGAGCACCCGGTTCCGCATCGTCATGGTCATGCCTCCTGGAACTCTGGTCCGCGCCGTCCACCGCGCTCTCCACCGACGGTCTCCGGCACGCCGGGGGCCTCTCCCGGCACGGCGGCAGGCTAGGCGCGTGCCGCCCGGCGAGGCAGGCCCTGCCACTCCCCTGATCGTCATTCACCCTCGCGTGGGCCGCATCCGGGCGAGGAAGAGGCCCCGCGACACGTTCGGCCCGTCCGCGATGGCGCCTCGTCGGGAGCGACCAGAAGATCGTCTCGACGGCTTCCCCTGACGTCCCTCATCCCCCCACGCGACAGAGAAAGAGTTGGAGATGAACAGAAGTTCACTGAGATCCCTCGGTACGTTCGGCCTGGCCTCCGCGCTCGTCCTGCTCCCGGCGAGCGTCGCCCTGGCCGGCGACGGTCACGACACCCACGACGCCCCGCATGTCACGCCCGCGGCCGAGTCGGAGCCCGGCCAGCAGGGTGGGGGCACCGAGACCGGCGAAGGCAGCCTCACGGAGGCCGACGTCGAGGCCCAGCTGGAGCGGGTCAGGCGGGCGACGGACCGCTACCAGAACGTGCGGCTGGCAGAGGCGGACGGCTACACGCTCGGCGAGTCGTGCATCACCGGCCTGGGCTACCACTTCGTCAGGGAGGTGGCGGAGAGCCAGGAGGAGTTGGCGATCACCGAGCCCAACTCCGTGGTGTACGTGCCGCAGGAGGACGGCAGCCTGAAGCTGGCCGCCGTCGGCTACGTCTCCAAGCGGCCGGCCAGCCTCTTCGGCGAGGAGTTCACCCCGCCGCAGACCCTCCCCTACTACACGCTGCACGCCTGGGTCTGGGAGGAGAACCCGAACGGCACGTTCGAGCACATCAACCCGAACATCACCTGCCCGGGCCGCCAGGCGATCCCGCCGCCGCCGGAGTCCTGACCGGGCCTCACCCGAACGCGAGGGTCCCGGCCATCCGTGACGACGGACGGCCGGGGCCCTCGCCACGCCGCGCTCCGGGACCGGCCCGAGGCCGTCCGGCCGGCTCAGCCCCGGTACGGCGCGGCGACGTCCAGGACCCAGGTGACGCCGAAGCGGTCCCTGACCATGCCGTACAGCGGAGCCCACGCGGCGGCCCTCAGCGGGCGCAGCACGGTCGAGCCCTCGGTCAGCCGCTTCCACAGGCCGCTGAGCTCGTCGGCGTCGGCGCCGCGGAAGTTCAGGTGGGTCGTGGTCGTGACGGACATGGGGTGGCTCCTCGCCTGATCCGGTCGGGTCGGAGCCCACCGTTCCAGGGGTGGCGGACAGGGTGTGTCCGCTACGTCGATCGGACGGCCGTCGACGGCCGTCGGCGGCCGTCGGCGGCCGTCAACGGGCGTTCGGCCTAGGACCCGTCGGCCGGGCGGTCGCGGTCGCCGCCGCCGCCGCAGGGGGCGTTCCGCGCCGTGGCCCTGGCGAGGCGTTCCTCGATCCGGGCCAGGGTCTCGATGGCGGCCTCCCGTTCGTCGGCGGTCAGGCCCTCGGTGACGCTCCGTTCCATCTCGCTCCAGACGCGCTCCACCTCGTCGCGGAGGGCGAGGCTGGCCGACGTCGGCGTGATGATGGTGACCCGCCGGTCGGTGGTGGAGGGGGAGCGGCGGACGAAGCCGGCGTGTTCGAGGCGCCGGACGGTGCGGGTCATGGTGGCGGCGTCGGAGCCGAGCAGCGCCGCGAGGTCGCTCTGGCGCTGTGGGCCGTGCCGCCACAGCTGCATCATGACCAGCTCCTGCATGGGGTGGAGGCCGAGGCGGCGCAGCAGTTGGCCGGCGAGCATCCGGTGCAGGCGGGCGACGCGCAGGATCGCGTGCGTCATGGGGCCGTTGTCGACGGGCGGCGTGCCAGCGGCGCACCCGGCCCGGGCCGCGGCGGCCGCGGCCTCGGCGGCGGTCGGCTCGTCCGGCGCGTTCGACTGGCTCATGGTCAGGAGCCTACCGGCCACGGCTCTCCCTCCACCGGGGCTCCTGTGGCGCGGATCACAGTAGCCGGGGAATGCCCTTCGGGCCATTACTTGTTCGAGCAAGCATTGCCGGTCGCGGTGAGCGCGACCCCGAGGACGAGGAAACCGATCATGACCACGGCATTCGACCCCCACGACCTGGCCGGCAGGCGGCTGGCCAACCGCATCGTGATGGCCCCGATGACCCGCAGCCGCGCCTACGGCCCGGGCGCGAGCCCGACGGAGCTGATGGCGACCTACTACGCGCAGCGGGCGAGCGCCGGGCTGATCGTCACCGAGGGCACCCAGCCCTCCGTGGTCGGCCAGGGCTACCCGAACACCCCGGGCCTGCACTCGGACGAGCAGGTCGCGGCCTGGCGCGTGGTGACCGACGCCGTCCACGAGCGGGGCGGGGTGATCTTCGCCCAGCTGATGCACGCGGGCCGGATCGGCCACCCCAGCCTGCTGCCCGAAGGGCTGCGCCCGGTCGCGCCCTCGGCGGTCACGCCGCTCGGCCAGGTCTTCACCCAGGAGGGCCCGAAGGAGCTGGGCACCCCCAGGGAGCTGACCGACGCCGAGATCACCGCGACGGTCGCCGACTTCGCGTCCGCCGCGCGCCACGCGATCGCCGCCGGCTTCGACGGCGTCGAGTTGCACGGCGCCAACGGCTACCTGATCCACCAGTTCCTGGCGCCCAACGCCAACCGGCGCACCGACGCCTGGGGCGGCTCGGTCGAGGGCCGCGTCCGGTTCGCGGTCGAGGTGACGGAGGCGGTGGCCGCGGCCGTCGGCGCGGAACGGGTGGGCATCAGGCTCTCGCCCGGCAATCCGGTGAACGACATCGCCGAGGATGACCCGGAGGACACGGCCGAGGTCTACCAGACCCTGGTCGCCCGGCTGGCCCCGCTCGGCCTCGCCTACCTGCACGTGATGGAGGCCGCCGGCCAGCGCGAGCTCGTGCGCCGGCTGCGCGAGGGGTGGCCCGGCACCCTGGTGCTCAACCCCTTCACCGGCGGCGAGCCGACAGGACCGGCCGAGCTGAAGCTGGTCGAGGACGGCACGGCCGACCTGATCGCCTACGGCTCGCTGTTCCTGGCCAACCCGGACCTGCCGGCCCGGCTCGCCGCCGGCGACGGCCCGTTCAACGCCCCCGACCGCACCACCTTCTTCGGCGGCGACCACCGGGGGTACACCGACTACCCGGCCCTCGACTGACGCCGCCCCTCGGCGCCCGGCCGGGTGACCGGCCGGGCGCGGATACCCCACCGAGGACGCCCTCGTCGGAAGGTTGCGCTCATGACCTACTTCACCGAGACCCAGCGCGCGTACCTCGCCAGCCAGCGGCTGGCGAGGCTGGCCACCGTCGACCCCGACGGCCAGCCCCAGAACAACCCGGTCGGCTTCTTCCTCCAGGACGACGACACCATCCTCGTCGGCGGCCTGCGGATGGGCGCCACCAAGAAGTGGCGGAACCTCAGGACCAACCCCAGGCTCGCCCTCGTCGTCGACGACGTCGTGAGCGTCACCCCGTGGCGCGTCCGCTTCCTGGAGATCCGCGGCACCGCCGAACTCCTCGTCGGCCCGCACGCGCTCGGCTCGCACTTCAGCCCCGAGGTGATCCGCATCCACCCGCACAAGATCCACAGCTGGGGCCTGGACAACGAATGACGGTCGCGGGTCGGATGACTGCCCGATCAACCAAACGAGGGGCCGTCAGCCGGTCCGCCACCCGCCGGTCCGCCACCCGCCGGTCATCTCCTCGACGCTGCGCAGCGCGGTGGCGAAGATCGTCAGGACCGGGTTGACGCCGCCGTTGGTGACATGGACCGAGCCGTCCATGACGCGCAGGTTCTCGTGGCCCCAGACCCGGCCGAAGGAGTCGACCACCGAGGTCCGGGGGTCGTTCCCCATCCGCAGCGTGCCCGCCTGGTGCTGGCCGCCGGACGGGCCGCGGGGCGGGTACCGGTAGGCGAAGACGTCCCGGGCGCCGGCGGCGCGCAGCCACTCGGCGCTGCGGCGACTGGTGAAGTCGCGGGCCCGCAGGTCCTCCGGGTGCACGCCGCCGCTGATCCTGGCGACCGGGACGCCGTGCCGGTCGACCACCCCGTCGTCCACCCTGACCCGGGCGTCCGCGACCGTGACCTCCTGGATCGGTCCCATCAGCCGCAGGCTGCGGCGCACCAGCTCCCGCATGCCCCGCTTGCCCGCCGCCCCGTCGCGCGGCACGAGGCCGGCGCCGACGAGGTAGCGGTAGGTGTTGGACGGGGTCGCGACGAACTCGTTCGCGATGATCCCGCCGCCGATCAGGTCGCCGTTCCGGTGCCGGTGGTCCGTCGTCGCGATCGAGGGGCCGGGACCGACCAGGTCCTCGACGACGTCGCCGAAGACGCCCATCGCGCCGCCGTACAGGTGCCCCTGGAGGTGCCGGCCGACGAGGTCGTGGCCGTTGCCGATGCCGTGCGGCTCGCGCGCGCTCGGGCTGTTGAGCAGCAGCCGGGCCGACTCGATCGCGCCGGCGGCGACCACGACCTCGGCGGCGTCGACGTCCCGCCGCCACGCCACGCCGTCCACGGTGCCGACGAGGGTGACGCCGACCACCCGGCCGGCGCCGTCCGTGCGGATGCGGGCGGCCCGGCTCTCCAGCACGACGGTGGCCAGGCCGGTGGCGAACGCCCGCGTCAGCATCGTGTTCTGGCTGCCGTTCTTGGCGTCCACCTGGCAGGCGAAGCCGACGCACAGGTTGCACTGGGCGCACGCCCGCCGCCCGAGGTACGGGCGCGAGTTGATCAGCAGCGGGACGTACACGGTGCCGAGGCCGAGCGAGGCGGCCGCGGCGGCGAGGCGTTCCCGCGCGGGCCCGGCCGGCAGCGGGCCCATCGGCAGCTCGCGGGCCCGGGCGCCGGCCCACCGGCCGTCGTCCCCGCCGCCGCTGACGCCGATCTCCCACTCCGCGCGCTCGTAGTAGGGCGCGAGGTCGTCGTAGCCGATGGGCCAGTCGGTGAGCGCGCTGCCCGGCGGGACGCCGTAGGCGGTGGCCATCGCGAAGTCGAGCGGCGCGAACCGCCAGGCCTGGGCGCCGTAGACGCGGGTTCCGCCGCCGGCGGTGAAGGCGTTGTTGTGCCAGCCGGCGTCCGTGGGGTGCGCGACGAGGTCGTGGCGGCCGTCGTCCAGCACCCGCGGGTCGCCGTCGGCCGCGGGCCCGGAGAGCGGCGCCAACCCCCAGTCGGAACGCGGGTTCCTGAGGTGGTCGTGCGCCAGCTCGGCCGTCCCCGGCCAGCCCCCGGCCTCGACGACCAGCACCGTGCGGCCGGCCTCGGCCAGGCCGCACGCGGCGACGCCGCCGCCGGCCCCCGAGCCGATGACGACCGCGTCGTAGCGGGCGGCGAGATCCCTCGGGTGCGTGGTGGCCGGGGCCGCCGCCGCCACCGGGACGTCGGTCCCCCAGCCACCGAGCGGCTCCGGCCGCCAGTCCACCATCGCCCAGGACGCGGAACCCGCGTTGCCGCCGTTGCCGGCGTCCGCGTAGTAGCCGCCGGCGACGAGTTCCGCGAACCAGTCCCAGTGCGCGCTCGCCCGCCCCCGACGGATCACGTCCGCCACCCGCGGCCGCCAGTCGGGGCGTTCGGCGAGCACCGACTCGACGAAGGTCACCCCGCCGGCCGCGGACGCCGAGGGGAAGTCGTCCTCGGGGACGACCTCGTCGAGCAGCGCCGCGAGCCGCGCCCGCTCGTCCTCCGCCGTCCCCGCCTGGTCGGGTATGCGCCCCTGATCCCGTTGCTCCGACACGCCGGACCCCTTTCCTTTCGCCACGTTCGCGGCGAGTATCCCCGCGCGCCGCGCTCCGCTGTAGGGGGTGCCCGGCGCGGGCGTCCTCAGGCGAGGTTGGCCCAGCCGAGGTTGGCCCAGCCGAGGTTGGCCCAGCCGAGGTTGGCTCAGCCGAGGGCGGCGGCCAGCGCGCGCCATTCGGCGCGGGGCACGGAGTCCGGCCCGGTGGGCCGCACGGCGAGCACCACCTGGTCGGCGCCGGCCGCCAGATGCCGCCGCACCCGGGCGGCGACGGCGTCGACGTCGCCCCAGGCGACCACGCCGTCGATCAGCCGGTCGCTGGTCTCGGCCAGGTCCTCGTCGGTGAAGCCCATCCGGCGCAGGTTCTCGGGGTAGCCGCCGACCCGGCTCAGGAAGCCGACGGGCTCCCGCACGGCGTCCCTGGCCCGCCGCGGATCGGTCTCGACGACGACGTACTCCATGACGACCAGGGCCGCCTCCTCGCCCAGGGCGGCTCGCGCGTTCGCGGTGAACTCCGGGGTGACCAGCAGCGCCAGCGCGCCCGCCGCGCGGTCCCTGGACAGTTCGAGCATCCGGGGGCCGAGCGCGGCCAGCACGCGGGCGCCGGGCGGAACGGGAGGGTCGGCGGCGTCCAGCTGGTCGAGGTAGGCGTTCATGGTGTGCAGCGGGCGGCCGCCCTGCACCCCGCCGAGCCCGGTGATCAGCCGCCCCGGGGCGGTGGCCTCCAGGTCGCGGCGGAACGCGACGACGTCCTCGGGCGGATGCACCCGGGCGGGGATGATCGCGCTGCCGACCCGGATCCGCTCGGTCGCCAGGACGACGTCCCGCAGCGGGTCGAGGGTCGCCAGCTGACCGCCGGCGATCCAGAGCGTCGCGTAGCCGAGGTGCTCAAGCAGGACGGCGTCCTCGAGGTGCCCGCCGTCGGCGCGCACGTCCAGGGTCACACCGACGGGTCCCAGGCCGAGCCGTGTCATCTGTCAGTGCCTTCCATGCCGGTGGGGTCCTTCGCGGAACGACGACGACGCTAGACGCTCAACCAGGCTTGAGGTCAACCGACGGGCCGGGCGGCCGGGCGGCCGGGCGGAGGG
>NZ_SMKI01000207.1 GCF_004348415.1 Streptomyces hainanensis | reverse complement strand
ACCCCCGAGGAACCGACACCCACCAGGAAGGCACGCCCATGCTGTTCTACGTCCAGATGAAGTGGAACCACGAAGGCCGGATCACCCTCGACGAGCTGTGGGAGATCGAGGAGGAGGAGGCCAGGCACGCCCAGGAGACCCTCGACTCCGGCTACTGCATCGGGCTGTGGAAGGTGGCCGCCCAGAAGCGCGTCATCGCCATCGTCGACGCCCCGAGCGCCGAGGAGCTCGACCGGAACGCCCTGGGCCGGCTGCCCATGCGCGAGTACCTGGACTTCGAGGAGGTCTGGCCGCTGCGCGACTACACCGGCTTCGCCGAGGACGTCATCGCCCGCTACAAGGTCTGAGCCCGAGCCGACACCCGAGGAGGTCGAACCATGATCCACCAGCTCATCTTCGCCGCGCCCAAGCCCGGCATGACCGAGGAGGAGTTCCAGCGGTACTGGCTCGAGGTGCACGCCGTCCGCTACGCCAGCCGCATCCCGCAGATCAGGCGGTACGCGATCGACGCGCGCATCCCGCAGCCCGGCGACGGCGAGCCGCTGTGGAGCGGCATAGCCGAGATCTGGCTGAACAACGAGGAGGAGCAGCTCGCCTCGCTCCAGACCCCGGAGTTCCTGGAGGGCGCCCGCCTCGACGAGCCCCGCTGGGCCGCGTTCTGGCGGTCCGTGGTGCTCGACACCGACACCGAGGTCGTGGTGCCGGGCGTGCCGGAGAACCAGGTGCAGCCCGGCATCAAGCAGGTGATCCTGGCCAAGCGCGCCGAGGGCGTCAGCGTCGAGGAGTTCCGGCGGCACAGCCGGGAGACGCACGCCCCGCTCGTCAGCGGGCTGCCCGGCGTCGGCCGCTACTACCAGTCCTTCACGCGGGACTCCTGGTACGCGCTGAGCGAGCCGCCGTTCGACGCGGCCTACCACGTCTGGTTCGACGACCTGGCGAGCCTGCGCGCGGCCCGGGCCACGGCCCAACAGGCCGCGGTCGAGGCCGACTACAAGAACTTCGTCAACGAGCGCTACCTGCACGTGCTGACGGTCAGGCAGGACTGGGTGATCGGCCCGCAGCCGCGCTAGCGCCCGCCCCGGAGCCGGGGGCACCGAAGGAACCGACGCATCCGACGCATCCGACGGAAGAGAAGGAGAGGGAGGACCCAACATGACCCCCACGACGCGAGAGGTCGCGACGACCTGGTTCACGGCCCTGACGGAGGGCGACATCGACACCGCGCTCGGCTGCCTGGCCGACGACGTCGAGTGGATCAACTACGACGTGGTGCGCGGCTACAACGACGCCATGACCTGGATCGGCAGCTACCGCGGCCGCGACCAGGTGCTGGACACCTTCAAGGTGTTCGGCGGCGTCGTCGAGGTGAACCACGAGGCGCTGGTCGACCTGGTGGTGGACGGTGAGAAGGCGATGGGCGTGATCCACGAGGTGTCGACGGTCCGGGAGACCGGCCGCGTCTTCGAGATCGAGTTCATCCAGGCGCTGACCGTGCGGAACGGCCGGATCGTGCGCTGGAAGTCGTACACCGACCCGTCGCAGATCCTGCGCGCCCTGAAGAAGGACTGACGCCGGCCGGGGCCGCGTCGGGCCCCGCTACGCGGACGCGTCGGGGAAGCCGACGTCCCTGGCGACCGACTCCCAGGCGGTCAACTCCTCGCGGACCGCGTCGAGGTGGGCGAGCAGCCCGTCGTAGGCGTCGTTGCCCAGCGGCAGCCGCAGCGGGGTCTTGTCGCCGTCGAGGGCCGCGACGATGGCCTCGGCCGCCCTGGCCGGGTCGCCGGGCTGGGTGCCGTCGATGCTGGTGATGAACTGCCGGGTCTGGCCCACCGTCTCGGCGTAGGCGGGCAGTTCGGCCGACTGGTGCAGGCCGGCGCCGGAGAACTCGGTGCGGAAGGCGCCGGGTTCGACGATCAGCACCTTGATGCCGTGCGGCGCCACCTCCGCCGCGAGCGCCTCGGACAGGCCCTCCAGGGCGAACTTGGTGGCGCAGTAGGCGGAGAAGCCCGGGTAGGCGACCTGGCCGCCGAAGCTGCTGATCTGCACGACGGCCCCGGAACCCTGCTTGCGCATGCCCGGCAGGACGGCGCGGGTCAGCGCGGCCGGGCCGTGCAGGTGCAGGTCCATCAGGTCGCGCAGTTCGCGGTCCGTGGTCTCCTCGACCGCGCCGACCTGCCCGTGTCCCGCGTTGTTGACCAGGACGTCGACGCGCCCGTACCAGAGCAGCACCTCGGCCACCACCGCGGCGATCCGGGCGTTGTCGGTGACGTCCAGTCGGACGGCCCGCACCCGGTCCGGGTACGCGGCCACCAGGTCGTCCAGCGTCTCGGGCCGGCGCGCCGTGGCGACCACCGTGTCGCCGGCGGCCAGCGCCGCCTCCGCGATGGCGCGACCGAAACCGCTCGACGTCCCGGTGATCAGCCAGACGCGGCCGACGGCGGTACTCGACTGGGCGGAGTCAGGGGAACTCACGTGGCACACACCTCCGAGTGGGCTTGTCTGCCTCCCAGTTGTCGCATCCACCCGGCCCGGCCGTCCAAGTGAGGCGATCACTCGACCGATAGAGCCCCTTTATGGTCGCAGGGTGGGGCATGATCGCGGCATGGAGCTTCGGGAGCTGCGCTACCTCGTCGCGATCGCCGAGGAGGGGAACCTCGGGCGGGCCGCCAAGCGGCTCTACGTGAGCCAACCGACGCTGTCGTACGCCCTGAAGTCCCTGGAGAGCAAGCTCGGCGTGCGGCTCTTCGACCGGCACGCCGGCGGGGTCACCGCGACCCGGGCCGGCGGCGACGTCGTGATCGCGGCGCGGCGCGCGATACGCGAGGCCGAGCGCGTCACCGAGGTGGCCGACTCGTACCGGCGGGGCGGCGTGGGGCCGTTGCGCGTCGGCTTCGAGGCGAGCGGGGCCGGCGAGCTGATCGCCAGGTCCCGCGCCGAGTTCGCCCGCCGGAACCCCGGTGTCCGGGTGGAGCCGCGCCGGTTCGACTGGGGCGAGGAGGTCGCCGCGCTGCGCGACGGCCGGGCGGACGTGGCGTTCGTCTGGCTGCCGGCCGACCTCACCGGGATGTGCGCCGAGGTGGTGCACGTCGAGTCGCGGGTGGTCGGCTTCCCCGCCGCCCATCCGCTGGCCGCCCGCGAGCGGGTGACCCTGGAGGACGTCAGGGACGAGCCGCTGACCTGGACCGAGCACGCCCCGCGCGCCTGGGTGGAGTGGTGGGCCGTGGTGCCGCGGCCCGACGGGTCGACCCCGCGCTGGGGGCCGACCAACCGCAACGTCGAGGAGATGCTCGAACAGGTGGCCGCCGGGGCCGCCATCTGCTTCGCGCCGGCCGGCATGGCGCTGTACTACGCGCGCCCCGACCTGGCCTGGGTCCCGCTGGACGGCGTCGAGCCCATGCGGGTGGCGCTCGCCTGGCCGCGGGACGAGGAGACCGACGCCATCCGGGAATTCGGGCGCGTCGTGCGCGAGTTGGCGGCCGAGCCACCGCGTTAACTGCACGAAGTGGTCCGGGAAAACCGCCCCGTTTTCCGGAAGGGCATGCGCCCGACGGCATACTGAAAACCGTTCCGACGCCGGCCGGAGTGCCTCTCCGAACCGCACCTCCACCCGACGGCACCGGAATCGCCGTCTCGGCGGCCCGTTTCCGCGCGGGAGGCACGCCCATGCCTCCCGCGCGTCTTTTACCGTGTGCTCGGAATGTGCCCGGAATTCCGTGCCCACCACGGAATTCCGGGCGTTCCGCGACTTCCGCGAGAAGGGGAGAGAGAATCCCATGACATCCACGAACGAAACGGCGAAACCGGTGGCACCGGCGGCGGAGGACACCGCCCGGGACCACCGCAAGGGCCTGATCCTCCTGGTCACCTGCGCGGTGTTCTTCCTCGACGCGCTGGACAACTCGACGGTGGGCGTGGCGCTGCCCAGCATTCGCGACGACCTCTCGATGAGCACCGCCTCGTTACAGTGGCTGGTCTCCGGCTACACGCTGGCCTACGGCGGTTTCCTGCTGGTCGGCGGCCGCGCCGCCGACATCCTGGGCCGGCGCCGGGTGCTGATCGTCGGCCTCTCGGTGTTCGTCGTCGCCAGCCTGCTGGGCGGCATGATGACCGAGCCCGCGCCGCTGATCGCCTCCCGGTTCATCAAGGGCGTGGCCGCCGCGTTCACCGCACCGGCCGCGTTCTCCATCATCACCACCCGGTTCGCCGAGGGCCGGGAGCGCAACCGCGCCCTGTCGATCTACGGCGCCACCGGCGGCCTCGGCTGGTGCACGGGCCTGGTGGCCTCCGGGCTGCTGACCGACGTCGACTGGCGCCTCGTCTTCTTCGTGCCGGGAGTGGTGGCACTGCTGGTACTGGCCCTGGTGCCGATCGCCGTCGAGCCCGACGAGCCCGAGCCGGCCGGCGCCGCGCGCCGCTCCTACGACCCCGGCGGGGCGCTGGTGGTGACGGCCGCGCTGCTGCTCTTCGTCATGGCCGTGGTCCGGGCCCCCGAAACCGGCTGGTCGGCGCCGAGCACCCTGCTCGCCTTCGCCCTCGCCCCGCTGCTGGTCCTCGTGTTCGTGGCCATCGAGCGCCGCCACCACGCCCCGATGCTCGCCCTCGACATCTTCGGGTCCCGCACCCGCAGCGCCTCCTACCTCGTCGCCCTGACACACGCCGCGGCCGCGCTCGGCTGGCAGTTCGCCGTGGTGCTGTACCTCCAGGAGGTCCTCGACTACGGCCCCGCCCGCATCGCGATGGCGATCCTGCCGCTGGGCGTGACCGTCTTCCTCGTCGCGCGGTTCGTCACCAGCCGGCTGGTCGACGCGTTCGGCATCCGCTTCGTGAGCGTGCTCGGCCTGGCCCTCCAGGCCGTCGCCGTCGGCCTGTTCGCCGTGCTCGGCGAGGAGGACCGCTACCTCACGCTGATCCTGCCCTGCCTGCTGGTGCACGGCTTCGCCTGCGGCACCGTGCTGTCCGCCGCCAACATCGGCGGCGTCAGCGCCGTCGCCGACGAGCGGCAGGGCGTCGCGGCCGGCCTCAGCTCCGCCGCGTACGCGGTGGGGGCCGGCCTCGGCACCGCGGTGCTCGCCGGCGTCATCGCCGCCACCACCGGCGACGCCGACGCCACCCCGCTGGCCGCGTTCCGCAACGCCTTCCTCGGCGCCGCCGCGCTGGCCACGGTGGGCCTGCTGATCGCGCTCCTCGGACTGCCGCGCCGCGACCGGGCCTCCTGACCAGGGCCCGCCGCGCCGCCGGCGGCCGAAGGCCCCGTTCTCCCCACCCGACCGTGGGGAGAACGGGGCCTTCGGACGTTCGGGAGCCGACGGCCTCAGGCCGCGCCCCGCTCGGCCGCCCCGCCGAGCAGGCCGTCGAGCGCCCGCTCCGGCAGCCACGCCCAGCCCGGGCGGTGCTGGGTCTCGTACGCCACCTCGTAGACCGCCTTGTCCACCAGGTAGGCGTGCAACAGCCGCCGGTCGCCGGCGTCCTGCGGCCCGGCCTCCGCCAGGTAACCGTCCAGGAACGCCTGCTGGTGCAGGGTCGCCCAGCGCGCGGCGCGCACCCAGCTCCGGTCGTCGGGCCCTTTCTCCGTGGCGCCGCCCAGCGGGTGGTGGGCGGCGTAGTCGAAGGAGCGCAGCATGCCCGCGAGGTCGCGCAACGGGGAGTCGGGGCGGTCCCGTTCGGTGGGTTCGGCCAGCGGCTCGCCCTCGAAGTCGACGAGCAGCCAGCCGGTCGTGGTGTGCAGGGTCTGCCCCAGATGCAGGTCGCCGTGGACGCGCTGGACCGTGCGCCGCGGCGTGCTGTCCAGGGTGGCGACCGCGCCCAACTCGGCCCGCAGCCGCGGCGCGCGCGCCGCGAGCTGGGGCGCGAGGGCCACCGCCCGGTCGAGCCGGTGCGCCAGGCGCCGGGCGATCCGCTGGTAGTCGACCGGGCGCAGCACGGCCCGCCCGTCGGCGGCCGCGAGGTCGCGGTGCACCACCGCGACCGCCCGTCCCAGCGTCCTCGCCTCCACCCGCAGGTCGGCCTGGGCCTGCCGGCCGGGCGCGGCCGGCCCGCCGAGGAAGCTTCCGGCGGCGGCCAGCGCCAGCGCCCAACCGTCCACGGCCCTCGGCAGGTACACGCCCAGGGTGGCGTAGGTGGTGCCGGACGCCGCGTCCTCGACGGCGCCCAGCAGCGGCGGCACGTGCGGGCAGCCGGCGGCGGCGAGCCTCCGGTGCACGGTCAGGTCCCGGTTGGGACCCGGCACCAGCCGGCGGAACACCTTCAGCAGGTACCGGCCGCCCACCACCACCGAACTGTTGCTCTGCTCCACGCCCAGCGGCCGCACGGGCAGCGCGTCGACGCCCTGGACGGCCGGCGGCGGCACGGCCGCGTGCGGGGCCGGGGTCGGGACGAGGCGCAGGCCGGGGCTCTCCGCCCCGGCCAGCACCCCCGCGACCAGGCCGCCGACCAGCCGCGGGTCGCCCAGCGCGTCGTAGACCACGGTGTCCCCGTACCCGGCGACGACCGCCGCCGACCCGGGCACCGCGTCCGCCGGGCCGAGGCCGAGCAGCAGCTGGTACCGGTCGTCGGCCTCCCCCGTCCTGACCACGGCCAGCACGAGGGTGGTGGGTCCCGGCGGGGCGACGGTGACCGGCCGGGCGTCGACCACGGCGAGCCGGCCGGCGCGCCCGCCCGCGTACCAGCGCTGCCCGGCCAGCCAGGCCGCGAGCGACGCCCGGACCTCGGGCGCGTCGAGGATCTCGACCGGCGCCGTCACGGCCGGTCCTCCGGTTCCTCGACGGCGAACCACCGCACACCGAGCCGCGGCAGGTCGAGGGTGAGCCGTCCCTCGGACACCGGGTGCACGGTGCCGTCGGTCAGGTCGCGCAGCCGGGCGCCGGTCACCCCGGGCACGGTCAGCGCGCAGGTCCGCGGCCCGGCCGCCAGGTTGACGACGCACAGCACCCGGTCGCGCGGGCCCTCCGGCGGCGCGTGGTCGCGGACGAAGGCCAGCACGGCCTCGTCCGAGGCCGCCGCCGGCGTGAACGTGCCCTCGCCGAACGCCGGGTGGGCGCGCCGCAGCCGGAGCATCCGCCGGGTGAAGTGCAGCAGCGAACCGTCGTCGGTGAGCTGCGCCGCGACGTTCACCCGGTCCGGGGCGTGGTCGCGGGTGGCGACGACCGGCAGGTAGAGCCGGTCGGGATCGGCCGTGGAGAACCCGGCGTTGGGCCCGTCGTCCCACTGCATCGGGGTGCGCACCGCGTCCCGGTCGGCCAGCCAGATGTTGTCGCCCATGCCGATCTCGTCGCCGTAGTAGAGGATCGGCGAGCCGGGCAGCGACAGCAACAGCGCGGTGGCCAGCCGCAGGCGGTCGCCGTCGTCGCCGAGCAGCGGGGCGAGCCGGCGGCGGATGCCCACGTTGGCCCGCATCCTGGGGTGCGGCGCGTACGCGTCGTACATGTACGCGCGTTCCTCGTCGGTGACCATCTCCAGGCTCAACTCGTCGTGGTTGCGCAGGAAGATGCCCCACTGGCAGTCGTCCGGGATGTGCGGCGTGTTGGCCAGGATCTCGGTGACCGGCGCGGCCTCCTCCCGCCGCAGCGCCATGAACACCCGCGGCATCAGCGGGAAGTGGAACGCCATGTGGCACTCGTCGCCGGTCAGCCCGGTCTCGCCGAAGTACGCCACGGCGTCCTGCGGCCACTGGTTGGCCTCGGCGAGCAGCACCCGGCCCGGGTACTCGTCGTCCACCACCTTGCGCACGGACTTCAGGAAGTCGTGCGTCTCCGGCAGGTTCTCGCAGTCGGTGCCCTCCCGCGCGAACAGGTAGGGCACGGCGTCCAGGCGGAACCCGTCGATGCCCAGGTCGAGCCAGAACCGCAGCGCGTCCGTCATGGCGTCGAGGACCCGCGGGTTCTCGTAGTTGAGGTCCGGCTGGTGGGAGAAGAACCGGTGCCAGTAGTACTGGCCGCGCACCGGGTCGTAGGCCCAGTTGGAGGTCTCGGTGTCGACGAAGATGATCCGCGCGTCGGGGTAGCCGGTGTCGTCGTCGGCCCACATGTAGAAGTCGCCGTAGGGCCCCTCCGGGTCGTGGCGGGACTCCTGGAACCACGGGTGGGCGTCCGAGGTGTGGTTCATGACCATGTCGACGATCACCCGGATGCCGCGCTGGTGGGCCGCGTCGAGCAGCGCCACGAAGTCGTCGATGGTGCCGAACTCCGGCAGCACGGACCGGTAGTCGCTGATGTCGTAGCCGCCGTCGCGGAGCGGCGAGGCGTAGAACGGCGGCAGCCAGAGACAGTCCACGCCCAGCCACTTCAGGTGGTCGAGGCGGGCGGTCAGGCCCCGCAGGTCGCCCACGCCGTCGCCGTCGCTGTCCGCGAAGGCGCGGACCAGCACCTCGTAGAAGACGGCCCGCTTGTACCAGCCCGGGTCGACCGGCGCCGGCCGCGCCGACGCGAAGTCGGTGGCCACCGGCTCGGGAACGGCCTGCGCCGTGGTGCGGTCACGCATGGCGGGCCCGCACCAGGACGAGGGCCACCGACTCGCGGGGGTCCAGCTTGACGCGGGTCGCCCCGCTCCACAGCGCGGCCTCGCCGCCGATCTCGTCGCGCAGCAGCAGCGGCTCGTCCGGCGCCTCGCCGAAGGCCGCCGGCACGTCGCGCACCACGCCCTCCTCGACGCCCGACGGGTTGAGGGTGACCACGCACAGCACGGACTCGCCGGTCCCCGGGTCGGTCTTCAGGTAGGCGAGCAGCGAGTCGTTGTCCACCTGGAGGAAGCGGATCCCGCGCAGCTGGCGCAGCGCCGGGTGGGCGCGGCGCAGCCGGTTCAGCTCGGTGAGCCACGGCGTCAGCGAGTTGCCCGCGGCGTCCGCCGACTCGTAGTCGCGGGGCCGCAACTGGTACTTCTCCGACGCCAGGTACTCCTCGCTGCCCTGGTGCAACGCCCGGTGCTCGAACAGCTCGTAGCCCGAGTACACGCCCCAGGTGGGGGAGAGGGTGGCGGCCAGCGCGGCGCGCAGCGCGAACGCCGGCGGCCCGCCGTGCTGGAGGCTGGCGTGCAGGATGTCCGGCGTGTTCACGAACAGGTTGGGCCGCAGGAAGTCGGCGTCGCCGGCCAGTTCGAGCGCGTAGTCGGTCAGCTCCTCCTTCCCGGTGCGCCACGTGAAGTAGGTGTAGGACTGGCTGAACCCCGCCCTGGCGAGCCCCTTGAGCAGCGGCGGGCGGGTGAACGCCTCGGCCAGGAACAGCACGTCGGGGTCGGTCCGCCGGATCTCCCTGATCAGCCACTCCCACAGCCCGAGCGGCTTGGTGTGCGGGTTGTCGACGCGGAAGATCCGCACCCCGCGCCCGACCCAGAACCGGGTCACGCGCAGGATCTCGGCGCGCAGGCCCGCCGGGTCGTTGTCGAAGTTCAGCGGGTAGATGTCCTCGTACCGCTTGGGCGGGTTCTCGGCGTGGGCGATGCTCCCGTCCGGCTGGCGGGTGAACCACTCGGGGTGCTCGCGGGTCCACGGGTGGTCGGGCGAGCACTGGAGCGCCAGGTCGAGCGCCACCTCCAGGTCCAGGTCCCGGGCCGCGGCCACGAACGCCTCGAAGTCGGCGACGGTGCCCAGCGCCGGGTGGACGGCGTCGTGTCCGCCGGCGGGGGAGCCGATCGCCCAGGGCGAGCCCACGTCCTCGGGGTCCGCGGTCAACGCGTTGTCGGGGCCCTTGCGGTGGGTGTGGCCGATGGGGTGCACGGGCGGCAGGTACACCACGTCGAAGCCCATCGCCGCGATCCTCGGCAGCTGGGCCGCGGCGGTGGCGAAGGTGCCGTGCACCGGCCGCCCGCGGTCGTCGAACCCGCCCGTGGAGCGCGGGAACATCTCGTACCAGGAGCCGAACAGCGCCCGTTCGCGGTCCACCAGGATGCGGTGCGCCGGCCCCTGGGTCAGCAGCTCGCGCTCCGGGTGCGCCGCGGCCAGCGCGTCGATCTCGGGGCCGGTGGCCTCGGCGAGCCGGTCGGCGAGCGGCAGCCGCTCGTCCCGCAGCAGCCGCGCCGCGCGCGCCGGCCGCGGGTCGCGGCTGGCCTCGGCCAGCCGGGTCAGCAGCAGGGCGCCGGTCTCCAGGTCGTTGGCCAGCAGCGACAGCGGCACCCGGGCGGTCACCTTGGCGTCGACGGCGTGCCGCCAGGTCGCCCAGGGGTCGCTCCAGGCCCGCACCCGGTAGGTCCACAGGCCCTCGTGGGCGGGGACGACCCGCCCCTCCCAGCGGTCGAGCCCCGGGTCGACGAGCGCGAGCGGGACCGTGTGGGCCCCGGCCGTGCCGACGGCCGGTTCGAGGACGACCTCGGCCGCGAGGGACTCATGGCCCTCACGCCAGATGGTGGCGCCGATCGGAATATGCTCTCCCACCACTCCCTTCGCCGGATACCGACCCCCGTCGACGACCGGAGCCAGGTCGGTTATGACCAGGCGACGACTCATTATCTGCCCCTTTCTCAAGGCTTCTTGTTAATGGTGCGAAGGGGCGGGGAACTCGACGCTGGAAACTCCGGGGAAATGTCGCACTCCGTCAACTTGGACGAGTGGTCGGTGCCGGCCGGCTATTCCTTGTGACCCGTCCATTCCACGGGATGTACTTCAACCGTGCCCACCACGGCGAGGTCCCGATTCCGGACTTCGCCCGGATCTCAGCCAGTTGAGGAGTGAACGAATGTCCAAGCGGATACTCGTGGTCCTGTCAGAATTCGGTTACTGGGGCGAGGAACTCGTCGGCCCGGTCGAGGCGTTCGACAGGCAGGGCTACCAGATCACCTTCATGACCCCGACCGGCAAGCGGGCGCACGCCCTGCCGCCGAGCGTCGACCCCGAGTACGTCGACCCGCCGCTCGGCCGCTCGGTCACCACCCGCGACATGGCCAGGCGCGCCGCCGACCTCGACGAGTCGGACCGCCTCGACAACCCCGTCAGCCTCCAGGCGCTCATCCCCGAACGCCCCTACTACAGCGCGCTGAACCACCTGCGGGAGCTGGAGGAGTACCACGCCCGCCTCGACCGGGCCACCGGCGACCTGGTGTCGGGCTTCGACGGCCTGGTCATCGTCGGCGGCAGCGGCCCCATCGTCGACCTGGCCAACAACGAGCGGCTGCACGAGCTGGTGCTGGCCTTCGTCAAGGCCGACAAGCCGATCCTCGCCGAGTGCTACGGCGTCGCCGTGCTGGCCTTCGCCCGCGAGTGGGAGGACCGCGCCAGCATCCTGTGGGGCAAGCACGTCACCGGGCACCCCAAGGAGTACGACTACAAGGACGGCACCGGCTTCCTCGGCGTCGACTTCAACATGGGCCCGCCGCCGTACCCGCTGGAGTACATCCTGCGCGACGCCACGGGGCCGGAGGGCGCCTTCCACGGCAACGTCGGCAAGGAGACCTCGGTCATCGTCGACTACCCCTTCGTGACCGCCCGTTCCACCCCGGACTCCATCCCCTCCGGCGAACTGCTCGTCGAGGTGCTGGAGAACGGCCTGCGCCGGCACGGCTGGTAACCCGACCGAGCCGCCAGAGAGGAGATCCCGCATGCGCGCCAGGCCAGGAAAGGCCGCCATCTTCGAGCAGTTCGCGGCCGATGGCATCACCTACATGTTCGGCAACCCGGGAACGGTCGAGCAGGGCTTCCTCGACGAGTCGAGGAACCACCGCCTGACCTACGTCCCGACGCTTCACGAGGGCGCCGCCGTGGGCATCGCCGACGGTTACGCCCGCGCCGCCCGGCGGCCCGCCCTGGTCCAACTGCACAGCGGGGTCGGCCTCGGCAACGGCATCGGCATGCTCTACCAGGCCAAGCGCGGCGGCTCACCGCTGGTGGTGGTGGCCGGCGAGGCCGGAGTGCGCTACGACGCGATGGACGCCCAGATGGCCGCCGACCTGGTGGCGATGGCCGAACCCGTCGTCAAGTACGCCACCCGCGTCATCGACCCGGCCTCCACCCTGCGGGTGCTGCGCCGCGCCGTGAAGATGGCCATGACCCCGCCGCGCGGCCCGGTGCTCGTGGTGCTGCCGGCCGACGTGCTCGACGAGTTGACGACCGAGCCCGCCGTGCCGACCAGCATCCTCGACACCCGGGTCGCGCCCAGCGCCGAGGCGCTGCGGGAGGCCGGGCGGATGCTGTCCGCCGCCCGGCGGCCGCTGATCCTGATGGGCGACGGCGTCGCCACCAGCGACGCCCAGCCCGAGCTGACGGCGGTCGCCGAGCGGCTCGGCGCGCCGGTGTGGGGGGTGAACTCGTCGGAGGTCAACTTCGACACCACCCACCCGCTGTACGGCGGCCAGCTCGGCCACATGTTCGGCAAGGACAGTGCCCGGGTGGTCGGCGACGCCGACGGGGTGCTGATCGTCGGCACCTACGTCTTCCCCGAGGTCTTCCCCCACCTGGACAGCCCCTTCAGGTCCGACGCCAGGATCGTCCACATCGACCTGGACGCCTACGAGATCGCGAAGAACTTCCCGGTCGACCTCGGCATCGTCGCCGACCCGAAGGCGGCGCTCGCCGGCCTGGCCGAGACGCTCGGCCCGCGCGGCCGCACGCCGAGCGGCCCGGTCGCGGCCCGGGACGCGGCGGCCGCCCAGGGCGACGAGTCCCTGATGGAACGCTTCGCCCGCACCCTGGCCGCGCGCGGCCCCGCCGACCTCGTCGTCTTCGACGAGGCGCTGACCGCGGGCGGCCCGCTGGCCAGGCACCTGCCGCCGCGCCGGCCCGGGCACTTCTTCCAGACCAGGGGCGGCTCGCTCGGCGTCGGCATCCCCGGCGCGATCGGCGCCAAGCTGGCCCGCCCCGAGCTGCCGGTCGTCGGCTTCACCGGGGACGGCGGCAGCATGTACACCTTCCAGGCGCTCTGGACGGCCGCCCGGCAGCAGGTCGACGCCAAGTTCGTGATCTGCAACAACGGCCGCTACCGGCTGCTCGACCTCAACATCGAGCAGTACTGGCGGGAACAGGGCATCGCCCCGCACGCCTACCCGGAGGCGTTCGACCTGACCAGGCCCGAGATCGGCTTCGTCGAACTGGCCGCGGCACTCGGCGTCCCCGGCCGCCGGGTGGCCAAGCCCGACGAGGTGGACGCCGCCGTCGAGGCCATGTGGGCCCACGACGGCCCCTACCTGATCGACCTGGCCGTCGACTGACCGGCCCGCACCGGCCCGCACCGCTCCACACCCTGTCTCTTATACACA